>NZ_MLCO01000348.1 GCF_001982615.1 Teichococcus deserti
AGATCGAGGCGCCGCGCGCCGAGCGCGGCCCGGTCGCCCGCCCCGGCGCGCCGTCGGCCCATGCGCCGCTGCCGGCCGCTGCCAAGATGATGGCCGAGGCCAATGTCTCGGCCGAGCAGATCGGTGCCGGCACCGCCAAGGACGGCCGCATCAGCAAGGGCGACGTGCAGTCCTTCCTGGCCCAGCCCGCCCCGGCTGCCGCCGCGAAGGCCGCGCCCAAGGCGCCGCGCGCGCTGGAGAATGGCGAGGAGCGGGTGAAGATGACCCGCCTGCGCAAGACCATCGCCACCCGGCTGAAGGAGGCGCAGAACACCGCCGCCATGCTGACCACCTTCAACGAGGTGGACATGGGCGCGGTGATGGCGCTGCGGAACGAGTACAAGGACGTCTTCGAGAAGAAGCAGGGCGTGAAGCTCGGCTTCATGTCCTTCTTCGTGAAGGCCTGCGTCGCCGCGCTGAAGGAGTTCCCGGCGGTCAATGCCGAGATCGACGGCGACGACCTGGTCTACAAGAACTTCGTGCATATGGGCATCGCGGTCGGCGGCCCGTCCGGCCTCGTCGTGCCGGTGCTGCGCAATGTCGACCAGATGGGCTTCGCCGAGATCGAGAAGACCATCGCCGGCTTCGGCAAGCGCGTCCGCGACGGCCAGCTGAAGCTCGAGGAGATGGCGGGCGGCAGCTTCACCATCACCAATGGCGGCATCTACGGCTCGATGATGTCGACGCCGATCCTCAACCCGCCGCAGTCGGGCATCCTCGGGATGCACTCGATCAAGGAGCGGGCGATGGTGGTCAACGGCAAGATCGAGATCCGGCCGATGATGTACCTGGCGCTGTCCTATGACCACCGGATCGTCGACGGCAAGGAAGCCGTCTCCTTCCTGGTGCGCGTCAAGGAGAGCATCGAGGATCCGCGCCGCCTGATGCTGGACATCTGATCCGGGGCTTGTCCCGAACCGGGGCCAGGGTCGCGCGAGCGGCCCTGGCCCTTTCCCGTTTCAGTCGATGCTGAGATTGAGCTTGGCCACCATCTCGCGCTCATAGGCGACGCGGCGGATGGTGAAGTCGCGATAGGCCTCGGTGTCGAGATAGGCGAGCGGCATGTCCCAGCGCTCGCGCACCGCGGTGTTCTCGGGGCCGAGCAGCGCCGCCTTCATCGCGTCGTGCAGCGCGCGGACCACGCCCGGATCCATGCCCTTCGGCCCCGCCAGGCCATAGGGCGAGGTCACCACCAGGTCGATGCCGAGCTCGCGCAGCGTCGGCACCGCGGGGAAGCGCTTCGACCGCTCGGCGGTCCAGACGCAGAGCAGCCGGCATTGCCCGGCCTCGACCTGCGGCAACCAGGCGGAGCTGTCGGCGACGCTGTCGATCTGCCCGCCCAGCAGCGCGGTGACGCCCTCGTTGGAGCCGCGGAAGGGCACATGCGTCATCTGCAGCCCCAGCCGCGACAGGATGTCCTCCATCGCCAGGTGGTTGCTGGTGCCGATGCCGCTGGTCGAATAGGTCAGCATCCCCGGCCTGGCGCGGGCGGCGGCGACATAGTCGGCCCAGGACTTGATCGGGCTGTCCGACTTCACCACGACGCCGAACAGCCAGCCCGTCAGCCCGATGATCTGGGAGAAATCCTCGACCGGGTCCCAGGAGCGCGCCTTGGTCATGAAGGGGTGGCGCAGCACGGACAGATGCTGCTGCGCCAGGGTGTAGCCGTCGGGCTGCGCCTGCAGCAGCGCCTGCGCCGCCAGCAGCCCGCGCGCCCCGGAGCGGTTCTCCACCAGCACCGTCTGGCCCATCAGCTTGCCCGCCTGGTCGGCCAGGCTGCGCAGCTGCGCATCGGCCGAGCCGCCGGGCGGCCAGGGCACCATCAGCCGGATCGCCCGGCTGGGGTAGCCCTGGGCCAGGGCCGGCCGGGCGAGGGTGGAGAGAAGCGCGGCGGGCGCCAGGGCCAGCGCCGCGCGCCGCGACCAGGGGCCGGGCGTCGGTCGGGTCATCGCAAATCCTCCCTCTGCGGCGCCTGTGGCCGGCGCCGTCAGGAAGAAGGGTGGCAGAAGCCGCTGCGGGAATGCAATTTTTCCCGCCCGCCGCCCACCCTGGACCGCCCGGCCGGACCCGGCGCCTACTTCAAGGGAAGCAGGATGTCGGTCACCCACTCGGCCGGCGGCAGGGCGCGGCAGTCGTTCAGGTAATGCTCCATCGCCGGATGGTCGGCCGGCTCGCGCCCGCTCTGCGGCAGCCATTCGCGGTAGAGCCAGGTATAGGCGGCCTCCAGCTCGGCATAGGGGCCCTTGAAGCGCAGCGCCGCGACGGTCATCGCCGGCACGTCCGTCAGCGTCGCGGGGGCAGGGGGTTGCGCGCCCTCGGGCAGAGAAAAGCCGGCGGCGCTGCGCAGCTCGGCCGCCGGCACCGTCTGCGGGTCGTCCCAGTAAAGGCCGATCCAGCGGGTTTCCTCAGTCTCCAGCGCATGCCCCGCGGCCAGCGCGCCGAGCTCGTCGAAACGGGCGGCGATGGTGTCGTAGGGCCCCTGATGCGGCAGCACCGCCAGGCGCATCGCGGGCGAGGGGCGGATGGTGACGTCGAACATGCGTGTCTCCTCTGGGTTCGATCGGATCGGTCGGACCGGAGAAATGCCGCCCTGGAGGCGATAGGCGGCCGGCGGCAGGCCGAACTGCGCCCGGAAGGCCCGGGTGAAGGCGGCCACGCTGCCATAGCCGGCCGCTTTCGCCACCGCCGCCACCGGCGTCCTGCTTTTCAGCAGCGCCGCCGCCGCAAGGCTCAGCCGCTGCCGCGCCACCGTCTCTGCAGGCGTCTCGCCGGCCAGCAGCCGGTAGATCCGGTGGAAATGGCAGGGCGAGAAGGCGGCGGCCGCGGCCAGCTCCTCCAGCCGCGGCTCGCGCCCGGGATGGGCGGCGAGCCAGGCCATGGCGCGCTGCACCCGGCGGGCATAGTCGCGCAGCGTCGGCGGCTTGTTGGTCATCGACATCCTCTCCGATCCGCCGCCATCCTGGCCCGGACCCGATTGATCGCGCTTGCGAATGCCTGCCCGGCGCCGCTCCCCCTTGCGAGGCCGGCGCGGGCGGGCCAGTTTGCGGGCAATCCATTGCTAGGCAGGACTTCCGACCCATGTCCGAGAGCTTCGACCTGATCGTCATCGGCGCCGGCCCCGGCGGCTATGTCTGCGCCATCCGCGCCGCCCAGCTCGGCATGAAGGTGGCCTGCGTCGAGAAGCGCGACACGCTGGGCGGCACCTGCCTCAACGTCGGCTGCATCCCCTCCAAGGCGCTGCTGCAATCCTCGGAGTCCTTCGAGGAAACCAAGCACAAATTTGCCGACCACGGCATCCTGGTCGATGGCGTGAAGCTCGACCTGGCGCGCATGCAGGCC
Organism: Teichococcus deserti; assembly: GCF_001982615.1. Lineage (GTDB taxonomy): Bacteria > Pseudomonadota > Alphaproteobacteria > Acetobacterales > Acetobacteraceae > Pseudoroseomonas > Pseudoroseomonas deserti. The sequence continues at coordinate 3,379 of NZ_MLCO01000348.1, forward strand.
CGCAAGGGCGAGGTCGTCGGCGCCAACGTCAAGGGCGTCGAGTTCCTGTTCAAGAAGAACAAGATCACCTGGCTGAAGGGCGCCGGCAAGATCGTGGCCCCAGGCCAGGTCGAGGTCGCCGGCCAGACCTATGCGACGAAGAACATCGTCATCGCCACCGGCTCCGACAGCGCGCCGCTGAAGGGCGTCGAGGTCGACGAGATGCAGGTCGTCACCTCGACCGGCGCGCTGGAGCTGGAGAAGGTGCCGGGCCATCTGGTGGTGATCGGCGGCGGCGTCATCGGCCTCGAGCTCGGCAGCGTCTGGAAGCGGCTGGGCGCCGAGGTCACCGTGGTCGAGTATCTCGACCGCCTGGCCCCCGGCATGGACGGCGAGACCGCCAAGCAGTTCGAGCGGGTGCTGACCAAGCAGGGCTTCAAGTTCAAGCTGAAGTCCAAGGTGACCGCCGCCGCCAAGACCGCCGAGGGCGTCACCCTGACGATCGAGCCCGCCGCCGGCGGTGCGCCTGAGGAGCTGAAGGCCGACGTCGTGCTGCTGGCCATCGGCCGCCGCGCCTACACCGAGGGGCTGGGCCTGGCCGAGGTTGGCGTGGCGCTCGACGAGCGTGGCCGGGTGCAGACCGACGGCCATTTCGCGACCAATGTCCCCGGCATCTATGCGATCGGCGACGTCATCGCCGGCGCCATGCTGGCCCACAAGGCCGAGGATGAGGGCGTGGCGCTGGCCGAGATCCTGGCCGGCCAGAAGGGCCATGTGAATTACGGCGTGATCCCCGCCATCGTCTACACCTGGCCCGAGATCGCCAGCGTCGGCGAGAGCGAGGAAGAGCTGAAGGCGCGCGGCCAGGCCTACAAGGTCGGCAAGTTCCCCTTCCTGGCCAATGGCCGGGCGCGGGCGATGGGCGACACCGACGGCTTCGTGAAGATCCTGGCGGACAAGGAGACCGACCGCGTGCTCGGCGCCCATATCCTGGGCCCCGACGCCGGCACCCTGATCGCCGAGGTCGCCATCGCCATGGAGTTCGGCGCCTCGGCCGAGGACGTGGCCCGCACCTGCCACGCCCACCCGACGCTGTCGGAAGCGGTGAAGGAAGCCGCGCTGGCCGTCGACGGCCGCCCGCTGCACATCTGATCCAAGCGGGAAGGGGCGCCGAGCCCCTTCCCAACCCCGTGCGAGGCGCCGCATGTCGAAATCCACGCCCGCGACCCTCGCCGCGCAGAAGGCCGGCATCGCCTTCACGGTCCATGCCTATGACTACGACCCCGAGGCCGAGAGCATCGGCCTGCAGGCGGCGGAAGCCCTCGGCGAGCAGCCCGGCCGCGTCCTCAAGACCCTGATGACCGAGGTCGACGGCAAGCCCGTCTGCGTCGTGCTGCCCTCCGACCGCGAGGTCTCGATGAAGAAGCTGGCCGCCGCCGCCGGCGGCAAGTCGGCCGCGATGATGCGCGTCCCCGATGCCGAGCGCCTGACCGGCTACCGCGTCGGCGGCATCAGCCCCTTCGGCCAGAAGAAGCGCGTGCCGACCTTCGTGGAGGCCGCCGCGACCTCCGAGACCTATGTCTTCGTCAATGGCGGCCAGCGCGGGCTGCAGATCCGGCTGGCGCCGGCCGATCTCCTGGCGGCACTGGGGGCGAAGGCGGCTGTGATCGCCGGGTGACACCTGGCGGCTCTGTCACGCTGCGTTACGATTCTCTCTTTTCCGTGAGGTCCGCGTCGGTCATATCGACGGCACACCGTTCCGCCTGAAGGTCAGAATGGCCAGGCGCGCGGCGGTGCCCGCCACCCAGAGGCTTTCATGACGATGCTTCCCCGTCCCGCCGCTCGCCTGGCCCTGCTGGCCGGTCTGTCGCTGCTTTCCGCCTGCGGCCTGGCGCATACCAATGCGAGTACAAACCATCAGACCCTGACGGTGAAGTCGGAGCCGGCAGGCGCCGAATGCAGCCTGCAGCGCAACGGCGAGGCGCTGGCCACCTTCGCCACGCCGCACCAGCTGACCGTGTCGCAGAGCCGTCGCGACATCGCCGCGGTCTGCCGCCTGCCGGGCTACCAGGACACCCCGGCAACCCTTGAATCGACGATGATCCCGATCACCCCGCTCCATTTGATGGCCATGGGCACGGCCGGCGTCATGGCCCATACCGCGGCCGGCAACTTCAACCGCTATCCGGAAGAAACGACGGTCGCCCTGCTGCCGCTGGCCTTTCCGAACGCCGCCGCCCGCGACGGCTTCCTGGCCGCCCGCAAGGCCGAACTGGCTCTCCGCGCCACCGCGGCGGAACGCCGCATCGCCAAGAGCTGCACCACGCCGGACTTCTGCCGGATGGAGCGCGAGAACGCCGAAGCCGACCAGCAGACCCGCCTGGCGGCGTTGGAGACGCAGGTCGCTTCGGTGCCTGTTCAGTAAGGCAGGCCAGGGGAATGAATTCCCCCGCGGCGCAGTGCGCCGC
>NZ_MLCO01000035.1 GCF_001982615.1 Teichococcus deserti
ATTTCTGCCTGCCGCTCGCGGCCGTGCGCGGCGTCGCGCGGCGGCCGGAGGGGCTGGTGCCGCTGCCGGGGGCGGATGCCGCCATGCTGGGCACCGTGGCGCTGGCGGCGGCGGGCGGGCGGAAGCTCCGGCCGCTGGTCTCGCTGCGGCGGCTGCTCGGGCTGCCGGGCGATGCGGCGGCGGGGGACCGGGTGATCCTGCTGGCGGTCGGCTGCGCCGAGCTGGCGCTGCCGGTCGATGCGCTGCGCGGCGTGGTGGCGCGGCCGGCGGCGGCGCTGAGCCCGGTGCCGCCGGTGCTGGCCCGGGCGGTGGCCGAGGCGCGGGTCGCCGGGCTGCTGCGGCTCGAGGATGGCGGCCTCGCCTCGCTGCTGGATCCCGGCCAGCTGGTCTCCGCCGCCACCCTGGCGGCGCTGCAGGCGGAGCAGGGGCCGGCCGCCCCGCCGGCCCGGGAGGACCGCGAGAGTCTGCTGCCCTTCCGGCTGGGGGCGGAGCGCTATGCGCTGCCGACGGCCGTCGTGCGCGCCGTGCTGCGCGCGCCGGCCGCGCTGGCGCCACTGCCGCGCGCCCCGGATTTCGTGGCCGGGCTGCTGAGCTGGCGCGGGGCGGCGCTGGCGGTGGTCGACCAGCGCCGCCGCTTCGGCCTGGCCGCCCGTCCTGGTCCCGGTTCTGGCGCTGGCTCTGGCGCCGGTTCTGGCCCGGGTCCTGGCCCGGGTCCTGGCCGCGGCCGGCTGCTGGTGCTGGAGGTGGCCGGCATCGTCTTCGCGCTGGCCGTCGACGCGGTGGAGCCGATCGCCGCCTGGCCCGCTGCCGCGCTGCGCCTGGCGCCGCCGGGCCTGCCGGCGCTGTTCGACCGGGTGGCGCTGACGGCGGATGACGGCGCCGTGCTGCTGCTGGACCCGGCGACGCTGCTGGCCGAGGCCGAGCGCGACCTGCTGGCCGCCCTGCCGCGCGGGGCGCGCGCGCCATGATCCGGCTGCTGGTGGTGGATGACTCTGCCCTGCTGCGCCGGCTGATGCGGCAGATCTTCGAGGCCGAGGCGGATTTCGAGCTGGCCTTCGCCCGCGACGGGATCGAGGCGCTGGAGCAGCTGCACGGCTTCAAGCCGGATGTGGTAACCCTCGACCTGACCATGCCGCGGATGGACGGGCTCGAATGCCTGGACCGCATCATGGTCGAGCGGCCGAGCCGGGTGGTGATGCTCTCCTCCCTGACCGCCGCCGGGGCGGAGGAGACCCTGGAAGCCATGGCGCTGGGCGCCGTCGACTTCGTGCTGAAGCCGGCCGGGGCGCTGTCGCTGGCGCTCGCCGAATTCGCCCCCCGGGTGGTGGAGACGGTGCGCCGCGCCGCCGGCGCCCGGCTGCGCGCCAGCGCCCGCCTGGCCGAGCGGCTGCGCGCCCGCGCCGCCAGTCTGCCGCCACCGGTGCCGGTGCCGCGGCTGCATGCGGCGGCGCTGGCCGGCGAGCGCGGCTTCGCCGAAAGCCCGGCGGAAGGGCTGGTGCTGGTCGGCACCTCGACCGGCGGGCCGGCGGCGCTGGACGTGCTGCTGGCCGGGCTGCCGGCCGACTTTCCCTGGCCGGTGGTGATCGCCCAGCACATGCCGGCGACCTTCACCGGGCCGCTGGCGCGCCGGCTCGACCGGCAATGCGCGCTGCGCGTCACCGAGGTCTCCGGGCCGCAGCCGCTGCGCCCTGGCCAGGCCTATATCGGCCGCGGCGACGCCGACCTGCTGGTCGGCCGCCGCGCCGGCGGGCTGGTGGCGCTGGCCGCGCCCAGCGACCCGGCGCATCGCTGGCATCCGAGCGTCGACCGCATGGTCGACAGCGCGCTGGGCGTGCTGCCGCCGGCGGCGCTGATCGGCGTGCTGATGACCGGCATGGGCTATGACGGTGCCGCCGCCATGGGGCGGCTGCATGCCGGCGGCGGCCGCACCATTGCCGAGGCCGAGAGCAGCGCCGTGGTCTGGGGCATGCCCGGCGCCCTGGCCCAGTCCGGCGCGGCCTCGGCGGTGCTGCCGCTGCCCCGCATCGCCCCCCGCCTGCTGGAGTGGCTGGCATGAAGGCCGAGGATCAGGCGGGCGGCGCACCGCTGCTGACGGCCGAGGAGCTGCAGCGGCTCTGCGAGCTGGTCTACCGCCGCACCGGCATCGCCTATGGCGAGCCGAAGCGGGCTTATGTCGAGCGCCGCCTGGCCGAGCGCCTGGCCGCCACCGGCCAGCCCGGCTTCTCCGGCTACATGGCGCTGCTGCGCAGCTCCGGCGCCGAGGCCGAGCAGCTGATCAACAGCCTGACCGTCAACGAGACCTACTTCTACCGCGAGGAGCACCAGCTGCGCTGCCTGGCGCGCGACCTGCTGCCGGAGGTCATCCGGCGCCGCGGCCCGGGCGACCTGGTGCGGATCTGGTCGATGCCCTGCTCGACCGGCGAGGAGGCCTATTCCATCGCGCTCTGGCTGCTGGAGAACTGGCCGCTGGTCGATGCCTATCATGTCGAGATCGTCGGCTCCGACATCGACAGCCGGGCGCTGTCGGAGGCGCTGCGCGCCGAGTATGGCGAGCGCGCCCTGGCGCGGCTGCCGCCCTCGGTGCTGACCGATTACTTCGAGCCGGTGCGCGGCGGCGCGCGGCGGCTGATCCGCGACCTGCGCGAATCCGTCAGCTTCACCCAGGCCAACCTGGTGGATGCCGAGAGCATGGCCCGGCAGGGCGGCTTCGACGTGATCTTCTGCCGCAACGTGCTGATCTATTTCGACGAGGCCTCGCGCCGCCAGGCGGCCGGGCTGCTGTGGAACGCGCTGACGCCGGGCGGCTTCCTCTGCCTCGGCCACAGCGAGAGCATGGCGCGCATCTCCGACCGCTTCGCCATGCGCCGCTTCGAGGAGGCCGTGGTCTACCAGCGGCCACTGTCATGACGATGCGGAGCCTGACCGGGACGGGTATGACCGAGGACGGCATGGACGAGCTGCTGGCGCAGTTCCTGGTCGAGGCGCCGGAGCTGGCGCAGCAGCTGGCCGAGGCGCTGCTGGCGCTGGAGCGCATGCCCGGCCCCGGCCAGGCGCTGGACGCCGCCTTCCGCCATGCGCACACGCTGAAGGGCTCCGTGCAGCTCTTCGACCTGCCGCCGCTGGCCGGGCTTCTGCATGCCGCCGAGGACCTGCTGGGAGCCTTGCGTGCCGGCGACCGCGCGCCGGACGCCGCGGCGCTGGATGCGCTGATGGCCGCGGCCGGCGCGGTGGAAGGCTGGATCATGGGGCTGGCGCGCGACGGTGCCGGCATCGGCCTGCCCGCCGAGGCCGCGGCCCTGGGCGCCCGGCACGAGGCCGCGCTGCGCGCCCTGCTGGACGGCCCCGCCGTCCCGGCCGCGGCCGAGCCCGCCGCGGCGCTGGCCTGGCTGCCCGCCCTGCTGGCGGAGGCCGCCGACCCGCTGGCCGAGGCGCGCTCCGGCAGCCAGCCGGTCACCGCGCTGCACTACCGCCCGGCGGCCGACTGCTTCTTCCTGGGCGACGATCCCTTCGGCCTGCTGCGGCGGCTGCCCGGGCTGATCGCGCTGCGCGTCACGCCGCGCGCCGCCTGGGATCTGGAGAGTTTCGATCCCTTCGCCTGCAACCTGGATTTCGCCGCCCTCAGCACCGCGGCGCCGGAGGCGCTGCGCCAGCACATGCGCTTCGTCGCCGACCAGGTGGAATGGGCCGGCGTCGCCGCCGCCGAGCCGCCGGCCAGCCCGACCGTCGCCGCCACCCGCGATCCCGGCCAGCGCCTGCTGCGGGTTGAGGCGGCGCGGATCGACGGCATGATGGACATGGTGGCCGAGCTGGTGGTGGCGAAGACCGGGCTGGCCGGGCTGGCGCGCGAGGCGGGCGGGCCCGCGACCCCGCTCGGCCGCTCGCTGGCGGCGCGCGGGGCGGAGATCGACCGGCTGGTGGCGGGGCTGCACCGCGCCGTGCTCGGGCTGCGCCTGGTGCCGCTGGCCCAGGCCTTCCGCCGCCTGCCGCGGCTGGCGCGGGAGTTGTCGGCGCAGCTGGGCAAGCCGGTCGCGCTGCAGATCGAGGGCGAGGAGGTCGAGGCCGACAAGTCGGTGGTCGACGCCCTGGCCGAACCGCTGCTGCATCTGCTGCGCAACGCCCTCGACCACGGTGTCGAGCCGCCCGAGGCGCGCCGCGCGGCGGGCAAGTCCGAGGCCGGGCGCATCACCCTCTCGGCCCGCCGCCAGGGCGACCAGATCCAGGTGACGCTGGAGGATGACGGCGCCGGCCTGGACACGGCGAAGCTGCGCCGCGTCGCCGGCGAACGCGGGCTGCTGCCGCCGGCCGAGCTGGACGCGCTGGACGAGGCGGCGGCGATGGCGCTGATCTTCCGCGCCGGCTTCTCCACCGCGGCGGCGGTCACCGGCATTTCCGGCCGCGGTGTCGGCATGGATGCGGTGCGCGCCGCCATCGAGGCGCTGGGCGGCCGCGTCTCGGTCGCCAGCCGCCCCGGCCAGGGCACCAGCTTCCGCCTGACCCTGCCGCGCGCCACGGTGATCACCCGCGTCGTCCTGCTGCGGCTGGGCGAGGCCCGCTTCGGCGTGCCGATCGAGGCAGTGGCCGAGACGCTGCGCCTGCCGGAGGCGGCGATCACCCGCCTGGCCGAGGGCGAGGCCTTCGTGCTGCGCGGCCGGGCGCTGCCGCTGCTGCGGCTGTCCGACCTGCTCGGCCTGCCGGCGGCGCCGGCCGGCACCGAGAGAAGGATCCTCGTGACGGCGGGGCCGGCACCCTGTGGCATCGCGGTCGACGGCTTCGCCGAGCGGCTGGACGTCATGCTGCGGCCGATGGGCGGGCTGCTGGCCGGGCTGCCGGGCGCGCTGGGCACGGCGCTGCTGGGCGACGGCGTGGTGCTGGTGGTGCTCGACCTGGACGAGCTGGCCGGCGGCGCCGCCGCGCCCCTGCCGGAGGCGGCCCTGTCATGAGCATCGCCCTGGAAGACGGCCGGCTGCGTCTCGCCGGCGATTGCGGCGTCGAGGAGGCCGAGACCTTCCTGTCGATGCTGCAGCAGCATCCGGGGCTGGCGGTCGACCTGGCCGAGGTCGCCGCGCTGCACACGGCGCTGCTGCAGGTGCTGCTGGCCTTCCGCCCGCCGCTGGCCGCGGCCCCGGGCGAGCCGGGGCTGGCGCGGCTGCTGCTGCCGCTGCTCGGGCGCTGAGCCGTGGCGCCCCGCCGCAGACACCGCCGCGCCCAGGCCTTGCGCTGCAACCCTGGCGGGGCTTGCGTATTGCTCGCGGTGATGAGCATGCCCGCCGCGCGTCCCCGATCCTCTTTCCGTCCCTCTGTCTGACAGCCCGCCGGAGCATCCCACCCCATGGCGACCACGATCCTGATCGTCGATGACAGCAAGCTGGCCCGCATCGTCGCCGGCAAGGCGGTCGCCGCGCTGCAGCCGGACTGGTCGCGCGTCGAGGCCGGCAATGCCGAGGAGGCGCTGGCCCGGCTGGAGCAGGGCGGCATCGACCTGGCGCTGCTCGACTTCAACATGCCCGGCCAGGACGGGCTGGCGCTGGCCGGCGAGATCCGCGCCCGCCTGCCGGAGCTGCCGATCGCCATCATCACCGCCAATGTGCAGGACGAGATCATCGCCCGGGCGCGCGCCATCAATGCCAGCTTCGTCGCCAAGCCGGTGACCGAGGAGGCGCTGCGCGGCTTCCTCTCGGGGGCCGCCCTGCGCCTCAGAAAGCGCGGCTGATGCCTGCCAGCGCGCCTGCCGGCCTGGATCTCAGCGAGCTCGAGCGCGACGCGCTGACCGAGCTGGTCAATATCGGCGTCAGCCGCGCCGCCGCCTCGCTGCGCAAGATGGTGGGCCGCCAGGTGCTGCTCTCGGTGCCGGAGGCCGAGGTGGTCAGCCGCCGCACCGCCGCCCGGCTGATCGGCCAGCGCGAGGCCGAGACCCTGGTCGCGGTGCGCCAGGACTTCTCCGGCGCCTTCTCCGGCCGGGCGCTGCTGATCTTCCCCGAGGGCCGCAGCCTGGAGCTGGTGCGCGCCGTGGTCGGCGAGGCGCTGGGCGAGGCCGAGATGCGCGGCCTCGAGGACGAGGCGCTGGCCGAGACGGGCAATGTCATCCTCAACGGCTGCCTGGCCACCATGGCCAACATGCTGCGCGAGTCGCTGACCATGTCGCTGCCCGAGGTGCTGCGCGGCGACGGCAGCCTGCTGTTCGAGCTGGAGCAGGAGGAGGCGGCGGACGGGCTGGTGCTGTTCCTCTACATCAACTTCGCCGTGCTGGAGCGCGACATCCATGGCTATATCGCCATGCTGATGGACCTGCCCTCGCTCGCCGCGCTGAAGCTGCTGGTCGGCGACTTCATCGCCCGCGTCATGGGCCCCGATGGCGAGGAGGCGGGGGATGCCGGCTGAGCTGCTCGACCGCTCCCCGGCCGCCGAGGCGCGGCTGGCGGAGATCCTGGCGACCTCCGGCGCCGCCGCCTGGGACTGGCAGGTCGGCGACGGCACGGTGCAGGGCGGCTGGCTGCAGGGCGACGCCCGCTTCGCCGCGCTGCATGGGATCAGCGCCGCCGAGGCCGCGGCCGGCCTGCCCAGCGGCCGCTTCTTCCGCATCATCCACCCGGCCGACCGCGCCCGCATCCAGCTTGGCGTCGGCGCCGTGCTGCTGGGCGCCGAGGTCTTCTCCAAGGAGTTCCGCATCCTGCTGCCGGAGGGCGGGCTGCGCTGGGTGCATGGGCGCGGCCGCTGCCACTATGACGCGGCCGAGCAGCCGCTGCGCTTCACCGGCGTGCTGGTCGACATCACCGAGCAGAAGCGGGTCGAGGAGCAGCTGCGCATCGCCCAGAGCGCCGGCGGCGTCGGCACCTTCGAGCATCGCCAGGACTTCGCGACCGCCAGCGTCTCGGCGCAGTTCTGCCGGCTGCTCGGCCTGCATCCGGCGCGCGACCTGTCGGTCCGCGGCATCAACGCCCTGGTGCTGCCGGGCGACCCGCCGATCATCGACCTCGAGGCGGTGACCGGCTCGGCCGCCGCCGAGCTGCGGGTGGCCCGCGCCGATGACGGCGCCATCCGCTGGCTGGCCCGCCGCGGCGAGTACCTGCCCGACGCCGAGACTGCGGGGCTCCGCTTCAGCGGCGTGATCTACGACATCACCGAGGCCAAGCGCATCGAGGACGAGCTGCGCCGGCTGAACCAGGCGCTGGAGACCCGCGTCGACGCGCGCACCCGCGAGCGCGACCGCATCTGGCAGCAGACGCCCGACTTCTACCTGGTCTTTGGCGCCGACGGGCTGGTCCAGGCGGGCAACCCGGCCTGGCAGGCCGAGCTCGGGCTGGAGCCGGTGGTCCTGATCGGCCGGCCGGTGGCCAGCCTGTTCCAGGCCGAAGACCGCCCGGCCCTGGCTGCGGCGCTGGGCCGGCTGGTGGCCGGCGGCCGCGTGGCGCAGCTCGATGCGCATCTCGCCATCGCGCCCGAGGGCGAGCCGCACCGCGCCCCGCGGCTCTGCAGCTGGACCATTACTGCCGATGCCGGGGTCTTCGTCGCCTCCGGCCGCGACATCACCGAGCGCGCGCGCCTCGAGGAGCAGCTGCGGCAGAGCCAGAAGATGGAGGCGGTCGGCCAGCTGACCGGCGGCCTGGCGCATGACTTCAACAACCTGCTGACCGGCGTCACCGGCAGCCTGGAGCTGCTGCAGATCCGCGTCAGCCAGGGGCGGCTGGGCGAGCTGGACCGCTTCATCGGCGCGGCCCAGGGCGCGGCGAACCGGGCCGCCGCGCTGACCCACCGGCTGCTGGCCTTCTCGCGCCGGCAGACGCTGGACCCGAAGACTGTGCGCCCCAACCGGCTGATCGCCGGCATGGAGGAGCTGGTGCAGCGCACCGTGGGCCCGGCCATCGACCTGCGCGCCGAGCTGGCGCCCGACCTCTGGCCGATCCTCTGCGATCCGAACCAGCTGGAGAACGCGCTGCTCAACCTCTGCATCAACGCGCGCGACGCCATGCCGGAGGGCGGCCGGCTGACCATCCGCACCGCCAATCTGGAGCTGGACGAGCGCGCCGGGCTGGGCCGCGACCTGGCCCCCGGCCCCTATGTCTCGATCAGCGTCAGCGATACCGGCACCGGCATGACGCCGGAGGTCATGGCGCGCGCCTTCGACCCGTTCTTCACCACCAAGCCGCTGGGGCAGGGCACCGGGCTCGGCCTGTCGATGATCTACGGCTTCGCCAAGCAGTCGGGCGGGCAGGTGCGGATCCGCTCGGCGCCGGGGCAGGGCACGGTGTTGACCATCGACCTGCCGCGCCACTGGCAGGAGGGCGAGGAGGAGGCGGGCGAGGGCGCAGTCCCCCCGCCGCGCGCCGAGGAAGGCCAGGCGGTGCTGGTGGTCGACGACGAGCCCACGGTGCGGATGCTGGTGGTCGAGGTGCTGCGCGAGCTGGGCTACACCGCCATCGAGGCCGCCGACGGCGCCGAGGGGCTGGCGGTGCTGCAGTCGCCGCGGCGGATCGACCTGCTGATCAGCGATGTCGGCCTGCCGGGGGGGATGAACGGGCGGCAGATGGCCGATGCCATGCGGCCGCACCGCCCGAAGCTGCCGGTGCTGTTCATCACCGGCTATGCCGAGAGCAGCCTGGCCGGCGGCGCGGCGCTGGAGCCTGGGATGCAGATCCTGACCAAGCCCTTCGCCATGGAGGCGCTGGCGACGCGGATCAAGGCGATCCTGGATCCGGCGGGGTCAGCCTAGCTTCTGGAACTTCCTGACGAGGCGGTCGCGCTTCAGCCGCGACAGGCGCTGGGTCCAGAAGATGCCGTCGAGCTGGTCGATCTCGTGCTGGTGGCAGATGGCGTGCAGGCCCTCTGCCGCCTCCTCGGCAGGCGTGCCGTCGAGCTGCTGGTAGGCGATGCGGACCGCCGCCGCGCGCTCCACCTGCTCGCTGACGCCGGGCATGCAGACGCTGCCCTCCAGATGGGTGATGCGGGCGTCGGAGGCCCAGAGCAGCCGCGGATTGGCGTAGAAGCGGGGGGCTTCCCAGCCCTCCAGCTCCAGCACCACCAGCCGGGTCGGGATGCCCAGGTGGCAGGCGGTGATGCCGATGCCGGGGGCGGCGCGCATGGTCTCCAGCACGTCCTGCGCCAGGGCGGCCAGCGCCTCGTCGAAACGCTCGACGGGGGCGGCGGCCTGGCGCAGGCGCGGATCGGGGAAGCGGAGCAGGGGACGGATGGTCATCGGCCCCGCTTCTAGGCTGCCGCGGTCAGGCGAGGAAGACGTCGTCGAAGCAGGCATGCACCCCGGTGCCGAGCTGCACGGCGTTGTTCAGCCGCTTGTCGGTGACCGAGGGATAGTTGACCTCGACCACCCAGAGCAGCGGCATGTCCTCCACCAGGATCTTTTGCACGTCGCTGAAGGCGGTGCGCCGTTCCGCCTCGGTTGCCGCGGTGCGCGCCTTGGCGAACAGCTCGTCGACCTTCGGGTTCGAATAGCCCGCCGTGTTGGTGAACAGGATCTTCTGGATATTCGAAGAAACATAGGAGCGTTCGACGCCCAGCGTCGGGTCGCCATACTGGTAGAGCACATTCGACGTCGCCTCATAGTCCCAGTTGGCGATGCGCGCGGCCCAGGTGCCGGCATCGGTGGATTCCAGCGTCACCTCGAAGCCGATCTGCCGCATGGCCTGGCGGAAATACTCACCCATGCGGGTCCAGATCTCGCCATAAGGCGGGATGACGTATTTGAAGGCGCCGCGCATGCCCTGGCCATTCGGCTTCAGCCCGGCCTCGTCCAGCAGGGCGCGGGCCTTGGCGACATCGAAGGGGGCGAGCTTGGCAGTGGCGTCGTGGAAGCGGGTGGTGGAGGCGACCGGGCCGGTCGCCGGCTTGCCCAGGCCGAACCACAACCGGTTGACGATGAAGCTGCGGTCCAGCGCCATCGACATGGCCTGGCGGACCCGGCGGTCGTCGAAAGGCTTCACGCGATGGTTCAGTTCGAACCAGAACAACGGGGAAAAATATTCCCAGCCCTTGGTGGTGACGTTCAGATTGGGCGCCTGGCGCAGCGCCGGGATGTCGAAGGGCTCGATATCGGTTGCCGTGGTCAGCTGCACCTGGCCGCTTTCGATCGCCAGCCGCCGGCTTTGCCCGTCCGGGATGACGCGCCAGAGGATGCCGTCCAGATAGGGCTGCTGCGGCTTCCAGTAGTCGGCGAAGCGCTCCATCTTGATGAAGTTGCCGCGCTGCCATTCGACGAAGCGGAAGGGCCCGGTGCCGACCGGCTTCGCATTCGCCGGGTTCGACCGGATGTCGCCGCCCTCATAGACATGCTTGGCCACGATCGGCAGCGCGGTCGCGTCGAAGCACAGCAGGAAGGGCTGGAAGGCCTGCTTCAGCACGAAGCGCACGGTCAGCGGGTCGGGCGCGGTGGCTTCGGCGATGCCGGCGATGACGCCGCGCAGGCGCGGGGCGATCTCGCGGTTGAAGGTCATCACCGAATAGAGGACATCCTCGGCGGTGAAGGGGCGGCCGTCATGCCACTTCACGTTCTCCTGCAGGCGGAAGACGTATTCCAGCCCGTCGGGGCTGACCGTCCAGCTTTTCGCCAGCTCCGGCAGCGGCTCCAGGCTGGGCGAGAACTTCAGCAGCCCCTGGGTGATCTTGGTGCCGCAGATCAGGGTCGGCGTCTGGTTGTTGACGCCGATCTGCAGGATCGGCGGCTCCGGGTTCAGGATGACGTTCAGCGTGCCGCCGCGCTTGGGCTGGATGCCCTGGGCCAGGGCCTCGCTGGCCGAGAGCAGCAGGGGCGCCGTGCCCATGCCTGCGAGCAGGTGGCGACGTGTGATGGTCATCCGAGCCTCTCCAACGCTGATGCGTTGTCGAGGCTAGGATGAAACCGCGCCTGCGGGGAAGCGGCTACAGGCTCATCAGGCTGGCATTGCCGCCGGCGGCGGCGGTGTTGGTGCTGGTGGCGCGCTCGGTCATCAGCAGCTCGGCCGGGTAGAGCCCGCCGTCGCGCAGCGCCAGCAACGGGCGTATCGGGCCCGGTTCCTGCGCCAGCGCGGCGTTGAGCACCTGCAGCGCGGCGGCATCGCCCTCGAAGAGCACGGCGTCGGAAGGCGACCCTGCCGGCGCCAGCAGGGTGGCCAGCGCCGGGGGGAGGGCTGGCTCTTATAAACATCCCCGAGCCCACGAGACTAGCGCCCAACGCGGAAG
>NZ_MLCO01000349.1 GCF_001982615.1 Teichococcus deserti
ATTCCCCCGCGGCGCAGTGCGCCGCGCCCGTTCTTTTTTCTGTCTGATTGCCATGTCCACGTGGAGACCACGGGCACACCAAGCCCCGCCGTGACGCTTTCGCGACGTCTCCGGTACAGCGCAGGTCTGTCAATGGCCGGTGATAAAAGAAGATGATGGGGGTGCTGGGGGAAGATTTCATTCTTCCCCAGCCTTCCTACTCTTCTCTTCTTTTCTCTTCTCTACCCCGCCCGCGGATGCGCCTTCTGCCAGGTCTCCAGCAGCTTCGCCGAATCGACCGTGGTGTAGCGCTGGGTGGTCGACAGGCTGGCGTGTCCCAGCAGTTCCTGGATCGAGCGCAGGTCGCCGCCCGCCCCCAGCAGGTGGGTGGCGAAGGAGTGGCGCAGCGCGTGGGGCGTTGCCGATTCCGGCAGCCCCGCCAGGCGGCGGTAGGTGCGCAGCGCGCGCTGGGCCATGCCCGCGTCCAGGCGGCCGCCGCGGGCGCCGAGGAACAGCGGCTGCTCCGGCGGCGGGTTGCCGCGGGCGGCGAGATAGGCGGCGACCGCGCGCTCGACCGCGGGCAGGACGGGGACCAGGCGTTCCTTGTCGCCCTTGCCGCGCACCTTGAGGCCGATGCCGGCGCGCGGCGCCTGGCCGACATTCAGGTCCAGCGCCTCGGAGATGCGCAGGCCGCAGCCATAGAGCAGGGTGAAGAGCGCGGTGTCGCGCAGGGTCAGCAGGGTGGAATTCTCCACGCTGCCGGCCTCTTCCACCACGCCGCGGGCCTGGTCGGGGGTCAGCGGGCGGGGCGCGGGCGGCGTCACTTTGGGGCCGCGCAGGCCGGCCAGGGCCAGGGGCTGCAGGCCGTGGTGACGGGCAAGAAAACGGAGAAAGCCGCGGATGGCGGCCAGCTGGCGGGCGCGGGTGGCGGTGCCGACGCCGTCCTTGCGGGCACGCTCGGCCATGAAGCCGCGCAGGTCGGCAGGGCGCAGCGCCTGCAGCGCCTCCAGGCCGGGCTCGGCGCCCAGGTGGCGGCTCAGGAAGCCCAGGAAATCGGCAAGGTCGGCGCCATCGGCGGAGAGGGTGTGGCGGCTGGCGCGGCGCTCGCGCTCCCGCCAGACGGG
>NZ_MLCO01000350.1 GCF_001982615.1 Teichococcus deserti
AAGGCTGGGGAGAAGGTATTCTCCCCAGACCCCTCATCTATTTCTGTCAGTCAGACCGCGACCGTCGTCGTCACGGGGATATTGCCGCGGGTCGCATGGCTGTACGGGCAGACGCGATGCGCGCGCTCGACCAGATCCTCGGCCGCCGCCTGCGCCATGCCCGGCAAGGACACCGTCAGCGCCACCTCCAGGCCGAAACCCTCGCCGTCGTCGCGCTGGCCAATGCCGACCTCGGCCGCCACCGAGACGTCCGAAGGCACGCTGATCTTGCGCTGCCCGGCCACGAACTTCATCGCCCCCAGGAAGCAGGCCGAGTAGCCGGCGCCGAACAGCTGCTCCGGATTGGTGGCGCCGCCGGCGCCACCCAGCTCCTTCGGCGGGGCCAGCTTCACCTCCAGCAGGCCATCATCGCTGCGCGCGGCGCCCTCGCGGCCACCGGTGGCGGAAACACGGGCGCGATACAGGATCTTCATGGCTTTCAGCTCCTCAATAAGCCGCGGTCTCTGCGGCGATCAGTTGCGCACAATCTAATCGGGCAAAAGTTGTCGTCAATCCCATTGCGCACTATCTATCCTCACGAAATGGCGTGGAGGCCGCGATGACCGACGGGGGACCGATGAAGCTGCAGGATCACCTGTGCTTCGCGATCTACGCGGCGGCCCATGCCTTCGGCCAGGCCTATCGCCCGCACCTGGAGCCTCACGGCCTGACCTATCCGCAATACTTGGTGCTGCTGCAGCTCTGGGAGCGCGACGACCGCACGGTGCGCGAGCTCGGCGACGGGCTGTTCCTCGACAGCGGCACGCTGACCCCCATGCTCAAGCGCATGGAGGCCGCCGGCTGGGTCGCCCGCCGCCGCGACCCGCGCGACGAGCGCGTCGTCCGCGTCACCCTTACAGCCAAGGCCGAGGCGCTGCGCCGGCCCGCCCGCGCCATCCCCGAGGCGCTCGGCTGCGCCGCCCGGATGACCGCTGAGGAGATGGCCCCGCTGCGCGAGAGCCTGACCCAGATCGCCGAACGGCTGCGCGGCAGCGACGACACGGCGGCCTAGAGAAAGCCGGGGAGGTTGCCCTCCCCGGCGCTTCGAGACTGACGCTGTTCAGCCGTCGGCGCGGGGCACCCAGGGCAGGTGGGCGATCTCGATTCCCTCGTCCTGCAGCGCCTCGGCATCGCCCTCACTGGTCTCGCCATAGATGCCGCGGCGCTCGCTCTCGCCACGATGCATCCGCCGCGCCTCCTCGGCGAAGTCGGCGCCGACATAGTCGCAGTTGCGCTCGACCTCGGCCCGCATCTTCTGCAGCAGCGCCAGCACCTGGGCCGGCATCGGCCCGGCGGCGGCCTGCGGCACGCCCGGCGGCCCCGCCTGGGCGGTCAGCGGCGCCGGTGCCGGCGGCTGCGGAGGAACCAGCGCGGATTCGGCCGGCGGCAGCGGCGCCGCCTCGGCCCGGCCCTTGACGCCCGGGGTCCTGGCGATGGCCGGCGCCATCAGCGCGCGGGTGACGCTGTCGCTGCCGCAGACCGGGCATTCGACCAGATGCGCGGCGGCGAGCTTCTCGAAGGCCGCGCTGTCCTTGTACCAGCCGTCGAAGCTGTGGTCCTGGTCGCAGCGAAGCTGGTAGTGGATCATTCGGGCCCTGGTCTGTGCGGCGGCAAGGGAAGGAAGGCGGGGTGTTTAGCCCGCCTTGAGCAGCGCATCCAGCTTGCCGGCGCGGTCCAGCGCCATCAGGTCGTCGCAGCCGCCGATCGACTGCCCGTCGATGAAGATCTGCGGCACCGTGGTGCGGCCGCCGGAGCGGCGGATCGCGTCGTCGCGCTCGGCCGAGCCGTTCGGCGCGTCATATTCGGTGAAGCTGACCTCCTTGCGGCCCAGCAGCAGCTTGGCGCGGGAGCAATAGGGGCAGAAGGCGGTGGTGTAGATTTCGACCTGGGGCATGCGCTGACACATCGGCGTCACTGGAGCTCCGGTCAAGAGCGTTGCGGCACCGCAGCGGGCGGCGGCGGTGGATTTGCCTCGGCCTCCGACCAGGGATCCGGCACCCGCGCGGCCGCCAGCACGTCCACCGCGGCGGCGCCGCCCTGCAGCAGCACATGGCAGCAGGCGCTGACCGTGGCGCCGGTGGTCAGCACGTCGTCGACCAGCAGCAGCCGCCGCCCGGCGATGCGCGCGGCCGCCCCGGGCGCCAGGTCGAAGGCGCCGGCAACCGCCTGCAGCCGCGCCGCCAGGCCCTTCTCACCGAGCGCCGGCGTGCGGCGCGGCCGGCGCAGCAGGTCGGGCGCCCAGGGCCGCCCCGACAGCCGCGCCAGGGCCGCGGCCAGCAGCGCCGCCTGGTTGTAGCGCCGGCGCAGCAGTCGCCATCGATGCAGCGGCACCGGCAGGATCAGCTCGGCCCGGGCCAGCAGGTCGCGCCCGGCGCGGGCCATCTGCCAGGCCAGCGGCCCGGCCAGCTCGCCGCGGTCGCCATGCTTGAAGGGCAGCAGCAGCCGCTTGCTGCCCTCCCCATAGAGGAAGGCCGCCCGCGCCTGGCCGTAGAGCGGCGGCGCCATCAGACAGCGCGAGCAATAGGGCGCGCCGTCCGCGCCCAGCTCGGCCTGGGTCGGATCGGCGAAGAGCAGGCCGCAGGCATCGCAGCAGGGCGGGGTGATCAGCGGCGTCGCGCTGAAGCAGAGCGCGCAGAGCGTGCCCTGGCGCAGCACCGCCTCGCCGCAGCCCAGGCAGCGCGGCGGCAGCAGGGCGTCGAGCACGGCGCCGCCCAGGCGGCGCAGCGGCGGGACAGCGGTCATGGGTGCAGCCTTCCTGGCACAGTCACTCACGATATCGTGAGGGTAGGCCGCAACCCTGGCCTCCTGCAAGCACCGCTTGCGCAGGGCCGCGGCTTGGCGCATGGGCGCGGCATGGCGGATGCGATGCGGGTTTTCGATCGGGCTCTGGTGCGGCGGCGGCGCGACCGCGCGGCGGGCGGCGTCGCCCAGGTGGCGCCGATTCTGGAGGCCGCGGCCGAGCGGCTGCTGGACCGGCTGGACGACACGCTGCGCCGCTTTGACCGGGCGCTGGAGATCGGCGGCCGCGGCGTGGTGGCGCCGCTGCTGCGGGCGCGCGGCGTCGGCTTCGCCGTGTCGATGGACCTGTCCGCGCGGATGGCGGCAGGCGCCGGCGGGGTGCCGTTGGCCGGCGACGAGGAATGGCTGCCCTTCGCCCCTGCCAGCTTCGACCTGATCGTCGCCAATCTGTCCCTGCACTGGGTCAACGACCTGCCGGGGGCCTTGCTGCAGATCCGCCGGGCGCTGGCCCCGGACGGGCTGTTCCTGGCGACGCTGCCGGCGCTGGGCACGCTGCAGCCGCTGCGCGAGGCGCTGGGCCAGGCCGAAGCCCGCTTGCGCGACGGCATCAGCCCCCGGGTCTCGCCGTTTCCGGAGATCCGCGACGGGGCGGCGCTGCTGCAGCGGGCCGGCTTCGCCATGCCGGTGGCCGATCGCGAGCGGCTGGACCTGCGCTACCGCTCGGCTCTCGCCCTGCTGGCCGATCTGCGCGCCGCCGGCGAGGGCAATGCGGTGCTGGCCCGCGACCCGCGCATTCCGCCGCGCGCCTTCTTCCCCATGGCGCTGGCGGCGTTGACCCCGGGGGCGGACGGCACCATCGCCGCGCCGCTGGAGATGCTGACCCTGACCGGCTGGGCGCCCGGGCCGAACCAGCCCAAGGCGGCGCCGCGCGGCAGCGGCCAGGTCAGCCTGGCCGAGGCCTTCGGCACGGTCGAGCACAAGACCGGCGACAAGCCGGGTCATTAGCCTCCCGGGCAGGGCAGGTCTGCGGCGCCAGCGCCTTGCAAGCGGCGTGCGATCCGCGCATCTTTCGCCATCATGGAACAATCCGGTGCCGAGGCGCGGCGCATCACATTGCACGCGCCGGAAGATTTCGAGGGAATGCGCCGCGCGGGCCAGCTGGCTGCCGCGACGCTCGACATGATCACCCCGCATGTCCGCCCCGGCGTGACCACGGCGGCGCTGGATAAGACCATCCAGGACTTCATCGAGGCCAATGGCGCCATCTCGGCGACGATCGGCTATCGCGGCTACCAGCACGCCTCCTGCATCTCGATCAACCACGTGGTCTGCCACGGGATCCCCGGCACGCGGGCGCTGCAGGACGGCGACATCCTGAACATCGACGTCACCGTCATCCTGGATGGCTGGTACGGCGACACCAGCCGCATGTATGCCGCCGGCACGCCGAGCACCAAGGCCAGGCTGCTGATGGACGTGACGCATGAAAGCCTGCTGCGCGGCATCGCGGCGGTGAAGCCGGGCGCGCGGCTGGGCGATGTCGGCCACGCGATCCAGAGCTATGTCGAGAAGCACCGCTTCAGCGTGGTGCGCGACTTCTGCGGCCATGGCATCGGCCGTACCTTCCATGCCGCGCCGAACGTGCTGCATTTCGGCCGCCCCGGCGAAGGCCCGGTGCTGAAGACAGGGATGTTCTTCACCATCGAGCCGATGGTCAACACCGGCCGCCCCGACGTGAAGGTGCTGGATGACGGCTGGACCGCGGTGACCCGCGACCGCGGGCTGTCGGCGCAGTTCGAGCACATGATCGGCGTGACCGAGAGCGGCTGCGAGGTTTTTACCCTTTCGCCTGCCGGGCTGCACAAGCCGCCTTACGGCGACACCACCGCCTGATTTTCTGGACATGAGCGCCGGCCTTCGTTCAACCTGCGGGTGAGAACGGAGGCCGCATGCGCAAGACGCCCGGCATGGCGGAGGCCGGGATGTCCGCCTCCCCTGCCCTGCTGCCCGACCTGCTGAGCCCTGTCGCCGCGCCGCCGCGCCCCATGGCGGCGGAGGGGCATCGCGCGCGGATGCGCCAGCGGCTGCTGGGCGCCGGGCCCGACGCGCTGCTGGACCATGAGCTGATCGAGATGCTGCTGTTCCTGGCGCTGCCGCGGCGGGACACCAAGGCGATGGCGCATGCGCTGCTGGCACGGTTCGGCAGCTTCGCGCGGGTGCTGTCCGCCCCTGTGCCGGCGCTGCTGGCCGTGGAAGGGCTGGGCGAGGCCGGGGTGGCGGCGCTGAAGACGGTGCAGGGCGCGGCGCTGCGGCTGATGCGGGCGGAGCTGCTGGACCGGCCGCTGCTGGGGTCGTGGGAGGCGCTGACCGGCTACCTCCGGGCGGCCATGGGGCGCGAGGGCGTCGAGCAGGTCCGGGTGCTGTTCCTCGACGTCCGCAACCGGCTGATCGCCGACGAGGCGCTGGGGCGCGGCACGGTCAACCACACGCCGGTCTATCCGCGGGAGGTGGTGAAGCGCGCGCTGGAGTTGGGCGCCGCGGCGCTGATCCTGGTGCACAACCATCCGAGCGGCGATGTGACGCCCAGCAAGGCCGATGTCGCGATGACCGCCGAGCTGCGCCGCGCTGCGGAGGCGCTTGGCCTGGTGCTGCACGATCATCTTGTTGTCGGCGCCGGCGTCTGCCTGTCGTTCCGTTCCAAGGGTCTTTTATGATCGCGGGGTCTGGGGTGGCCGCTGCCACCCCAGCGGGGGTCCAGGGGGCGGCGCCCCCTGGCCTGTCTTCTCAGCGGGGCACCCCCGCCTCGTCCAGCGCCTGCTGCTGCCGCGCCTGCAGGTCCTGCTCGTTGAAGCCTTCGATCAGCTCGTTGAACAGCCGGTGCCAGTTCAGCCGCGCATTCAGCCGCAGGAAGGCGCTGCCCAGCCCGACCGCGCCGCGGTCGACGAGGACGAATTCCCGCGGCGGCCGCACCCCCCCGGTGCGCTTCAGCCCGGCATGGACCTCGGCTGCCACCTTGCGCCCGAAATCCGGGTCGTCGCTTTCCTGGATCGGGCGGATGCGGTCGTCGAGCAGCGGCTCGTGCAGGAACTTCGCCCAGAGGCCGAGCACCTCCATCTTCTCCTTGGAGAGATCGGTGAAGCCCCAGATGCGATAGGCCTCGGCGGCCTTGTCCTGGTCGTGGTCGCGCAGCGCCTCGTAGAGCATCACCACGCCGCGCAGGAAGGCCGGCGGGAAGACGCGGATGGCGCCGTAGTCCAGCAGGTTGATCCCGGCCGGGCTGTCACCGGTCGGCTGGCGGATCTGGTAGTTGCCCAGATGCGGGTCGCCATGGATGACGCCATAGCGGTAGAAGGGCACGTACCAGGCGCGGAACAGCGCCGTCGCATAGGCGTCGCGCTCCTCCTGGCCCGGGTCTTCCGCCAGGCGGTCGAGGATCGGGCGGCCGTCCAGCCAGGTCATGGTCAGCAGCCGCTTGGAGCAGTAGCCCTCAACCGGGGTCGGCGTCCGGATGGTCGGCTCGTCGCGCAGCATGCGGTTGTAGAGGCGCATCTGCGCCGCCTCCCGCTCGTAGTCGAGCTCCTCGCGCAGGCGGTCGCAGAGCTCGACATAGACGTCGTCATGCTGGATGGCGTCGTCCATGCGGGCGAAGAGGCCCATGGCCAGCTTGAGCTGGCGCAGGTCGGCCTCCACCACGCTGGACATGTCCGGGTATTGCAGCTTGCAGGCGACCAGCGTGCCATCCGGCAGGGTGGCGCGGTGCACCTGGCCGAGCGAGGCCGCGGCCGAGGCCTCCTGGCCGAAGCTCTGGAAGCGGGACTGCCAGGCGGGGCCCAGCTCGCTCGACATGCGGCGGCGGACGAAGGCCCAGCCCATCGGCGGCGCATTGGCCTGCAGCGCCGCCAGCTCGGCCGCGTATTCCTTCGGCAGGGCGTTGGGGATGGTGGTCAGGAACTGCGCCACCTTCATCAGCGGCCCCTTCAGCCCGCCGAGCACCGCCTTGAGGTCGCCGGCATGCGCCGTGCGGTCGGTCTTCAGCCCGAGGAAGCGTTCCCCGGCAACGCGGGCGGCGATGCCGCCCACGGCGCCGGAGGTGCGCGCCATGCGGCGCAGCTCGCCGAAGAGGGAGCTGCCTTCGCGGTCGTCAGCCATCCGTGTTTTCCAGCTCGTCGATGAAGCCCGCGATGACGTTCAGCCCCTTGTGCCAGAAGGCGGGGTCGGAGGCGTCCAGCCCGAAGGGGGCCAGCAGCTCCTTGTGCCGCAGGGTGCCGCCGGCGCGCAGCAACGCAAGATACTTTTCCTGGAAGCCGGGCACGCTGCCCTCCTGGAAGACGCCGTAGAGGGCGTTCACCAGGCAGTCGCCGAAGGCATAGGCATAGACGTAGAAGGGGGTGTGGACGAAATGCGGGACATAGGACCAGTAGATCTCATAATCCGGCGAGAAGTCGAAGGCCGGGCCCAGGCTCTCGGTCTGCACCTGCATCCAGAGCGCGCCGATCTCCTCGCGGGATAGCTCGCCCTTGCGGCGGGCGTCGTGCAGCAGGGTCTCGAAGCGGTAGAAGGCGACCTGGCGGACCACCGTGTTCAGCATGTCCTCGACCTTGCCGGCCAGCAGCGCGCGGCGGCGCTTCGGGTCGGTCTCGGCATCGAGCACGGCGCGGAAGGTCAGCATCTCGCCGAAGACCGAGGCGGTCTCGGCGAGCGTCAGCGGCGTGCCCGACATCAGGTAGCCCTGGTCGGCGGCCAGCACCTGGTGCACGCCATGGCCCAGCTCATGCGCCAGCGTCATCACGTCGCGCGACTTGCCGTGATAGTTGACCAGCAGATAGGGATGCGCCGAGGGCACCGTCGGATGGGCGAAGGCGCCGGAAGCCTTGCCGGGCCGCAGCGCCGCATCGATCCAGGGCTTGTCGAAGAACTCCTTCCCGATACGCCCCAGCTCGGGGTGGAAGCCGCTATAGGCGGCCAACACGCGATCGCGGGCCATGTCCCAGGAGATGGCGCTGTCATCCTCGTCGGGCAGCGGCGCGTTGCGGTCCCAGTGCTGCAGCTTCGGCAGGCCCAGCCACTTGGCCTTCATCGCATAATAGCGGTGCGACAGCGCCGGATAGCTGGCGACCACGGCATCGACCAGGGCGTCGACGACGCCGTCCTCGACCATGTTGGCGCGGTTGCGGCTGCTGCCCGGCCGCGGATAGTTCCGCCAGCCGTCGATGATCTCCTTGTCTTTCGCCAGGGTGTTGGTGATCAGGGTGAACAGGCGGGCCTTGTCGCCGAAGGCGGCGGAAATGCCCTTCGCCGCGGCCTCGCGGGTCGCGCGGTTGCCGTCGGACAGCTTGTTCAGCGCGCTGGAGACGTTCAGCGTCTCCTCGGCCACCTTCACCTCCATCCCGGCGATGGTCTCGTCGAAGAGGCGGTTCCAGGCCGAGCGCCCGGTCACCTCCTTGTCATGCAGCAGTTTTTCCACTTCGTCCGACAGCTGGTGAGGCCGGAACACGCGAAGATCCCGCAGGAAGGGGCGGTAGCGGGCCAGCGCCTTGGAGGAAAACTTCTTCTCAAGGACCGCTTCCTCGAGCTTGTTCAGCTCGAGGGTGAAGAACAGCAGGTGGCTGGAGATGACCGTCGCCCGCTCCTGCATGGTCTGGTAGAAGCGGCCATTGGCCGGGTCCTGGGCATCGCCGGAAAAAATCAGCGATGCGAAGGACATGACCCGCCCCAGCACCTCTTCCAGCCGCTCGTATTCGGCGATGGCCGCGGCCAGCGCGTCGCCGGAATGGCCCGCCAGCTTGCCGGCATGGGCGTCGGCGAAGGCGCGCGCCTCGGCATCCGCCCGCACCAGGTCGGCCTCCAGTGCGGGATCGGCCGGGCCGGCATAGAGGTCCTTCAGGTCCCAGACCGGCAGCGGAGCCGCACTGCCAGGGCCGCCCGGCCGGCCGGACGTGTCGCGAAGGATCGGATGGACGTGGGAGAGCTGCACGGGAGGCCTTGCGGTTGTGGTTCTCTGGCACTCGATATAAGCCCCTGGAGACGCAGGCCAAGCGCCCCCCTGCCCTTCCTGTGCCCGGACATGCCGCCGGACGCCGGCGGGACGGCTTGCCGGACTGCCCAAGGACGGCCCCAAGGACTGCCCGAGACGGCCCGAGAAGACGGAAGGAAAGCACCACCGCCATGCCCGCCGCCGAGGACAATTGGACCAGCCTGCCCGCAATGATGCTGGGCCTCGCCCGCGCCTGGCCCGACCGGCCGATGCTGCGCTACTGGCGCGGCGGCGACTGGCGCCGGATGAGCTGGTCGGAATTCTCGCTGCAGGTGGCCTCGGTCGCGGCAGGCCTGCGGGCCCGCGGCGTCTGCCCCGGCGACCGCGTGGTGATCGTCGCCGAGAACCGGCCCGAATTCCTGGTCGCCGACTGCGCCATCATGGCGGTGGGCGCCGTCTCGGTGCCCGGCTACACCACCAACACGCTGTCCGACCACACCCATCTGCTGCGCGATTCCGGCGCACGGGCGGCGATCGTCTCCACCGCGCGGCTGGCGCAGACGCTGGCCGAGGCGGCCGGCCTCGGCGGGCTCGACCTGCTGGTCTCGATGGAGGATTCCCCGGGCGCCATCTCCTGGTCCAGCCTGGTCGAGGCCCGTGGCGACCTCGCCATGCTCTATGCCGAGGCCGAGCAGATCCCGGCCGGGCGGCTGGCCTGCCTGATCTACACCTCCGGCACCGGCGGCCCGCCCAAGGGCGTCATGCTGCCGCACCGGGCGATGCTGGCCAACCGCGACGGCATCACCGACTTCATCCGCGCGCTGCGGCTGCCGAAGGACGCCTCCTACCTGTCCTTCCTGCCGCTCAGCCATGCCTATGAACACACGGTGATCTACCTGCTCTGCTCCTTCGGGCTGGAGGTGGTGTTCAGCCGCGGCGCCGAGAAGCTGTCGGCCGAGCTCGCCGAGATCCGTCCGCAGGTGCTGACCGCCGTGCCGCGGCTGTTCGAGGTGCTGCGCGCCCGCATCCTGGCCGGGCTCGAGAAGCAGTCCGCCTTCCAGCGTGGCCTGTTCGACCGAACGCTGTCGCTCGGCATGAGGCGGCTGGACGCCGGCGGGCTGAATGTCTTCGAGAAGGTGCAGGACGCGCTGCTGGACAGGCTGGTCCGCAGCAAGGTCCGCGCCCGCTTCGGCGGCCAGCTGGTCGCCATGGTCTCCGGCGGGGCGCGGCTGGACCCCGACCTGTCCGGCTTCTTCCTGGCGCTCGGCCTGCCGGTGCTGCAGGGCTATGGCCAGACCGAGGCCGGGCCGGTGGTCAGCGTCAACACCCCCTGGGACAACGACCGCACCACCGTCGGCCGGCCGCTGCCCGGCGTCACCATCCGCATCGCCGAGGATGGCGAGGTGCTGGTGCGCGGCCCGCTGGTGATGGACGGCTACTGGAACCAGCCGGAGGCCAGCGCCACCGCGCTGCGCTCGGCGCCGCCCGAGGGCGAGACCTGGCTGCACACCGGCGATGTCGGCCAGCTGGTCGAGGGACGGCTGCGCATCACCGACCGCAAGCGCGACTTCATCAAGACGCTGGGTGGCGATATGGTCAGCCCGGCGCGGCTGGAAAGCCTGCTGATGGCCGAGCCGGAGATCGCCCAGGCCGTCGTCGCCGGCGAAGGGCGGCCTGGTCTGGCAGCCCTGCTCGTCCCGGCCGACCGGCAGGGCGAGGAGGCGGTCAAGGCCGCCCTCCGGCGCGTCAACGGCAAGCTCTCGGGGATCGAGCGGATCCGCTACTCCGCCTGCGTCGCGCCCTTCACCGTCGAGAACGGGCAGATGACGCCGACCATGAAGGTGAAGCGGAAGATCGTGCTGCAGGACCACGCGGCGGTGGTCGAGAAGCTGTACCAATAAAAAAGGCCGGGGGAATGAATTCCCCCGGACCCCCATCTTTCTTCTGTCAGTTCAGCCGCCCCCGATGGGGCGGCCTGGTCAGCCGATGGTCTCGATGACCAGGCTGCGGATCTCGGCCTGCGTCATCGAGACCGGCTGCGCCACCTGGCGCGGCGGGTGCTGGATCATCGGCAGGCTCTGGGTCGAATTCGTCTTCATCAACTTACAACTATCCTCCGGGTGCGGCGCCTTCAGGCGCTCCCCCCGGTTCTTCCTTCGGTGAGAGATACGCCGGGTTCCGCCGCGTGTTTCGCGGCCAAGAACCCGAACCGGCGCCAAGAGTTGCAGCAACCGGCTGAAAAATCACCCGAATCGCCGTAACCGGCGCCAAGGCGCCACAGCGTCCTGGGTGATCCAGACCAAGATGGGGCTGCGGCCGCGCCGTTTCAAGGCGTGGCAGCCGCCTCCTTGCGCTCGATCGCCGCCTCCTCCGCCGCCGCGACCAGCTGCGTGCTGACCGGCTGCTGCGGCATGATCAGGAAATTCTCCTTCTCGGTCGGCGCGGCGCGGCGGCGCATGCGCCACAGCCCCCAGCCCGCGATCCCCGCCTGCGCCGTCAGGATCAGCCAGCCCAGCCCCTCGACCCCCAGCCAGGACATCGCCGCGCCGCCGATCACCGGCCCCAGCGC
>NZ_MLCO01000351.1 GCF_001982615.1 Teichococcus deserti
CCACAAGCACGCGGCGCGGGGTCCCCGGCTGGGCGGGGGCGGCGGGGAGGGACGCGGGTGGCGGCAGGGCGGCCTCGCGCAAGGGCACCTCGACCCAGAAGCGGCTGCCGCGGCCCTCGGGGCCGGTGGCGACGCCGATGCGGCCGCCCATCGCCTGCACCAGCCCGGCGGAGATCGCCAGGCCCAGGCCGGTGCCTTCGGTCTCGCCCGGGACGCGGTCCTGGGAGCGATCCTGGGCGCGCTCCTGGGGCAGGCGGGAAAAGTCCTGGAACAGCCGGGCGCGCTGGTCGGGGGCGATGCCGGGGCCGGTGTCGATCACCTCGAAGCGCAGACCCTGGCCGGGCAGCGGCGCCAGGCGCAGCTGCACGGCGCCGCCCGAAGGCGTGAACTTCACCGCGTTGCCCAGCAGGTTCAGCAGCACCTGGCGCAGCCGGCGGGCATCGCCCAGCACCGCGGCCGGTACGTCGGCCGCGCTGTCGACGCGCAGCGCCAGGCGCTTGCGGGCGGCCTCGGGCTGGACCAGGGCGATGGCGCCGTCGACCAGCGCGCGCAGCGGCACCGGCGCGGCCGAGAGGGTCAGGCGGCCGGCCTCGACCTGGGCCAGGTCGAGCGCGTCGTTGACCAGCGCCAGCAGGTGCTGGCCGGCGCGGTGGATGACGGCGACCTGGCTCTGCGCCTCGGGAGTCAGGTCGGCGCGGGCGGCCAGCAGCTGCGACAGGCCGAGCACGCCGTTCAGGGGCGTGCGCAGCTCGTGGCTCATGCGGGCCAGGAAGCGCGACTTGGCCCGGCTGGCCTGCTCGGCGGCCTCGCGCGCGGCGGCGGCGGCGGCCAGGGCCCGGCGCTCGCCGCGCTCGCGGAACATGGCCAGCAGCACGAAGCTTGTCGCGATGCCGTGCATCATGGACTGCAGGATGATGATCTTGGGGAAGGCCGCGTCCGGCAGGGCGGAGGTCTGGCTCCAGGCTGGCTGCAGCAGGGCGGCGGGGATGCGCAGCAGGGTCAGCCCGCCCTGCAGGCCGAAGGCAAGGCCGAGGAAGGCGCGGAACACCAGGCTGTCGGCGCGGCCGCGCCAGAAGGTCCAGGCGGTGGCCAGCAGCAGCGGCGAGGCCAGCGCCGACATGATGATGACGCGGATCTCGACCGTCTCGGTCAGGCCGGGCAGCTGCCGCAGGCCGAGCCAGACCAGGCCGGCCAGGAGCAGCGGCCAGTGCGGCGCCGGCAGGCCGTCGAAGCGGCGGGCGCCCTGCCAGCCGCAGCTCATCGCCGCCAGGATCACCAGATTGCCGAGGTCGATCGAGGCCCAGTCGGGCAGGATGCCGCGCAGGCCGAGCAGCACGGTGCCCAGGCAGAAGCAGAGCAGCGACAGGCCCCATTCGCGCAGGCCGCCGATTCGGTGCCGGTCGACGGAAAGCCCCATCCACATGCCGCCGAGCAGCAGGCTGATCAGCGTGCTGACCAGGAGGAGGGTCGCAGTATCGAGACGCAAGGGAATGGGTTCTGGCAGCCGGAAAGGAAAAGGGCCCGGCACCTTGCGGCCCGGGCCCCTATCCTACCAAGCGCTGCGCTGCAACCCTAGCAAGAAGTGCACACGCATCACGTGTGAGCGATCAAACGTTGAAGCGGAACAGCATGATGTCGCCGTCCTTGACCACGTATTCCTTGCCTTCGACGCGCATCTTGCCGGCTTCCTTGGCCGCCTGCTCGCCGCCGAGCGCGACATAGTCGTCATAGGCGATGGTCTCGGCGGCGATGAAGCCGCGCTCGAAGTCGCCATGGATGACGCCGGCGGCCTGGGGACCCTTCATGCCCCGGATGATGGTCCAGGCGCGGGCCTCCTTCGGCCCCACGGTGAAGTAGGTGATCAGGCCGAGCAGGCCGTAGCCCGCGGCGATGACGCGATCGAGGCCCGAATCGGCCAGGCCCAGGCCCTCGAGGAACTCGCCGCGGTCGGCCTCGTCCATCTGGCTGATCTCGGCCTCGATGGCCGCCGAGACGATGACCGCCTTGGCGCCCTCGGCCTTGGCCCGGGCGAAGACTTTTTCACTGTGCGCGTTGCCGGTCGCCGCATTCGCCTCTTCGACGTTGCAGACGTAGAGGACGGGCTTGCTGGTCAGCAGCTGCAGGCGGCGGACCGCTTCTTCCTCACCTTTCGGGATGGAGAAGCGGGCGGGCTTGCCGTCGCGGAGCCCCGCCAGGATCGGCTCGATCAGCGCGGCCTGGCCGGTGGCTTCCTTGTCGCCGCTGCGGGCGCGCTTGACCAGGCCGGTCAGGCGCTTCTCCAGGCTGTCCATGTCGGCGAGCATGAGCTCGGTCTCGATGGTGTCGGCGTCGCGGATCGGGTCGACCGAGCCTTCGACATGGGTGACGTCGCCGTCCTCGAAGCAGCGCAGGACGTGGACGATCGCGTCCGTCTCGCGGATGTTCGCCAGGAACTGGTTGCCCAGGCCCTCACCGCGCGAGGCGCCGCGCACCAGGCCGGCGATGTCGACGAATTCCAGGCTGGTCGGGACGATCTTCTGGCTCTTGCCGATCTTGGCGATGACCTGCAGGCGCGGGTCGGGCACGGCGACGCGGCCGACATTGGGCTCGATGGTGCAGAAGGGGTAGTTGGCGGCCTGGGCTGCCGCGGTCTGGGTCAGCGCGTTGAACAGGGTGGACTTGCCGACGTTCGGCAGTCCGACGATCCCGCAATTGAAGCCCATTTTCGCATTCTCTCAGGGTTATGCTGGCCTTGTCGGGCGCAGGTCCCTGAACGGCCTTCATGGATAGAAAAAAGAAGGGGTCCAGGGGAATTCATTCCCCTGGCCTTGCTTTGCCTACAGCGCCATCGCGATCTCAGCCGCCAGCTGGGCGGCGGCGATGCGGGCGGAGGCGTCGTCGGTCGGCAGCGACAGTGCCGCCGAGCGGATCTGGGTCACCGCCGCGGTCACCGAGACATCCAGCGACTTGGCCGCCGCCGCGATCAGCCCCGGCCGGGCCTGGCGCGGTGCCTCGGAGATGGCCTGGGCGATGGCCAGCGCCAGGGCGGCGCGGCTGGACGCGGCCTCGATGGCGCGCTTGTGGCCGGTGTCGCTGGCTTCCAGCGCGGCGGCGGTGGCCGCCAGGGTATGGGCCTGGGCCAGCAGGGCAGCGGCCAGGGCGGCGGCGCCGTTCGCCAGGTCCTCGGGGCCGGGGCCGCCGAATTCCGCCGCCAGATCGGCCGCCGCGTCTTCCATCGCCATTGTCTCAGCTCTCCTGGGTCAGCAGGGCCACGCGGGTCATGAAGGCTTCTGTCTCGCCACGGACGAGCAGGGGCGCGGCCTCCGCCACCGCATCCAGCATGGGTTCCAGCCAGGTGTCCACCTTGGCAAAATTGCCCAGCACGTGGCCGGTGACCTTTTCCTTCATCCCCGGATGGCCGATGCCGAGGCGGATCCGCCAGTAATCCGGACCGCCCAGGCGGCGGTCCATGTCGCGCAGCCCGTTATGGCCGGCAGCGCCCCCGCCCTTCTTCACCCGGATCTTGCCGGGGGCGAGGTCGAGCTCGTCATGGAAGGCGGTGATGTCGTCGAGCGGGATCTTGTGGAAGGCAGCGGCCGGCTGCACCGCCTCGCCGGAGAGGTTCATGTAGGTCTGCGGCTTCAGCAGCAGCAGCTTCTGGCCGCCGATGACGCCTTCCGAGACCAGCCCCTTGAAACGTTGCCGCCACGGCGTGAAGCCGTGGCGGCGCGCGATGGCGTCGAGCGCCATGAAGCCGATGTTGTGGCGGTGCCGCGCCTGGCCCGGTTCGGGATTGCCGAGGCCGACCCAGAGCAGCACCGCGACGAACCCTGCTTACTTCTTCTTCGCGGCGGCGGCCGGGGCGGCAGCCTTGCCACCCTTCTTGCCCTTGGCGTCCGGGGCGGCGACCGGGGCGGCGACCACGATCTCCTCCTCGACCGTCGGCGGCGCGATGGTGGCGACGACGAAGTCACGGCCGACGATGACCGGCTTGGTGCCCTTGTGGTCGACGACGTTCGACCAGCGCAGGCTGTCGCCGATGACGGCGGCGGCCAGGTCGATCTCGAACTGGTCGGGGACCTGATCCGGGTCGGACAGGACTTCCAGGTCGCGGCGGACGATGTTGATCACGCCGCCTTCCTTGACGCCCGGCGCGGTCTCCTCGTTCAGGAAGACGACCGGCACCTTCACGCGGATCATCTGACCCGCGGCGAGGCGCTGGAAGTCGACATGGACGGGGGTGTCCTTGACGGGGTGGAACTGCACTTCGCGCATCAGGCAGCGCTCGGTCGCGCCGCCGGCCAGGGCCACCTCATAGAGGTGCGACTGCCAGCCGCCCTTGTGCATTTCCTTCATGACGTCGCGCGGGTCGAGCGAGAGGAGGACAGCCTCCTGCTTCGCGCCGTAGATGACGGCGGGCACGCGCCCATCACGCCGGGTCGCGCGCGCCGCCCCCTTACCGGCCCGCTCGCGCGCCTCGGCCTCGATCCGAATGGTCTGGACCATTGCTAAGCTCCGCTTGCTGTGGCGCCCGCTCGGCCTGTGGCCGGGGCGCCTGCCAAAGAAATCCGCGCCAGGCGAGCGCCCAAACGCGAGAGCGCCGGCCTCCAGGGGTGCCAGCGCGGGGCGCGGCATAAGGCATTGCGGGGGCGGAAGCAAGCACGCCGGCGGGAGTTGCGCCTCAGGCCTTGCGGAAGGTCAGCACCAGCACGTCGCGATGGCCGGGCCGCGCCGGATCGAGCGGGGCGATCGGCGTCACGCCGTGCCAGACCCGCCGGTCGTCCAGCAGCACGCTGTCCATCGGGTTCTCGAGGGTGAAGCTCTGCTCGCCGGGCTGGCCGTCGACGCGGATGCCGGTGACGCCGCCGGCGACGTTCTCGCGGCCGATCATGGCGACCAGCACATAGTCGACGCCGTCGCGGTGCATGCCCTCGGGCGTCGGCTTGCCGGCCTCGTCGGGGCGGGCCTGGATGCGGAACTGGTGCATCTCGACATGCCAGCCGGCGCCGGGGGCCACCTGGTCGAAGACGGCGCGGGCGCCCGACAGCAGCGCGGCCAGCGCCGGGCCGGCCGAGACCTCCGGCGTCACCGGGGCGAACCAGCGCTCCACCCCGCCATTGAGCTGGTTGAAGACGCGGGCCTGGTAGTGCGGCTGGTCGGGCGCGCGGGTCAGCGCCGGCTGCCCCGCCTGCAGCGCGAAGACGGCATGGCGGCGCAGGCGATAGCGGCCGCCATCGGCCATGTGCCGGTCGGGCTCCAGCGCGGCCCAGCTGGCGGCGAAGGCGTCCCAATCCGGCCCGGCGGCGGCGGCGCCGAACAGGGTGGCGGCGCGGGCGGCGGGCAGCGCGGCAAAGCCGGCAGCCGCGACGGCCGCGCCCGTTTCCTCGACCAGCATCTGCCGCGGCGCGTCGTTCGCCATGGGCTCAGTCCTTCGTCGCCTGTTCCAGGAAGCGCAGCAGGGCCGCCAGATCCTCGGCATCCTCCACCGCGGGCACCGAGGCGGGATGCGCGACCGGCGGAGCCTCGGCACCGCCGGAGAGCAGATCGGCCAATGCCTGCTTCGTCCAGATGCCCTGGCTGCGGGCCAGGGGCCCGGAATAGGCATAGCCGGAAACGCCGCCCAGCGGCCGGCCGAAGATCTTGCCCAGATGCGGCCCGGCCTTCAGCTCGGCCGCGCCCGAGGGCGGGGTGGAGAGGCTGTGGCAGCCGCCGCAGCCGCGGAAGACGCGGGCGCCCTCCATGTCGATCGCCGCCTGGCGCGCCGGGCGCAGCGCGCCGGGCGTGGTCATGGCGGGACCGACGGCGACGCCGCGCTGCAGGTCGATGGCGCGCAGCCGGCCATCGGCGCCGCCGGCATAGAGCAGCGCCGCGTCGGCGCTGAAGGCCAGGCTCCAGACCGCGACGCCGCCCGAGGCCAGGCTGTGGCGCAGCCGCCCGTCCGGCAGGGACCAGACCGAGACGCCGCCGCCCGGGCCGGCCGCGGCCAGCAGGCTGCCATCGGCGCTGGCGGCCAGCACCGCGAGCGGGCCGCGCCCGGCCTCGACATGGCGGCCGGTGGTGGCGGGGATGGCGGCCGTGGCGGACAGCAGCCGCACCAGCCCGTCGGCGCCGGCGACGGCCAGCAGCCCGCCCGGCAGGCCGACCACGGCCGAGAGCGGCACGCCGAAGCTGGCCAGCAGCAGCGGCTTGTCCTCGTCGGCCCAGCCGAGCAGCTGGCCATCCGCGCCGACGGTCACCGGCAGCCCGTCGGCGCGGAAGGCGGCGCCGGTGACCGGGCCGCGATGGCCCTCGAGCCGTCGCGGCGGCTGGCCGGGGCGCCAGAGCCGGGCGGTGCCGTCGGCCGAGGCGGACAGCAGCAGCCCGCCCTGGGCGGCCAGCGCCACCAGCGGCCCCGCATGCTCCCGCAACTGCGCGGCGGGGCGCCCGTCGGGCGGATCCGGCCAAAGCGTCAGGGCGCCGTCCTGGCCGCCGCTGGCGAAGCCGCCGGCCGGTAGCGCGACCAGGGCCAGCACCGGCGCCGCGGCGCCCCGCCCGACCGGCTTCGCCGCCACCAGATCCGCAGTCCAGACATAGAGGAAGCCGTCCGCGCCGCCGGAGACCAGCGCGCCCTGCGGCAGCACGGCCAGGGCCTGCACCGGCCCGGCATGGCCCGAGGGCAGCGCATCCGAGGCGACGGCCGCGGCCGGCAGCGACAGCAGCAGGAGGAGACGGAGCAGGCGGAGCATGATGGCCTCGACAATGGCGCCTGCCCCCGCCGCGGAAAAGGGGCGGGAAAACAGAAGCTCAGCCGATTTTCACCGGGACCGGTCGCGCGCCCTTGCCGCCCGGCGTGCCGCCGAAGGCGGTGCGGAAGGCGGCGCCGAAGGCGGAAGCGCTGGCATAGCCCACGGCTGCCGCCGCCCGCGCCGGGGTGGCGCCTTGCGCCAGCAGCGCCGAGGCCTCGGCCAGGCGCCAATGCTGCCGCCAGGCGCCGAAGCTCATCCCCGTCTCGGCGCGGAAGCGGCGGGTCAGGGTGCGGGCGCTGGCGCCGACCGTCACCGCCCAGCCCTCCAGCGTCAGGTCGCTGTCGGGGCGGGCCTGGAGTGCTGCCACCAGCCGCAGCAGCCGGGGGTCGCGCGGCTGCGGCACGCCCAGCGGCAGGCGGTCGGCGCGGGCAATCTCGTCCAGGATCAGCGCCGCCAGATGGCCGCCGCGGCCATGCGGGTCCCAGTCCGGCGGCTCGTCGCAGGCGGCCAGGATCAGCTCCCGCAGGAGGGACGAGACGACCAGCACGGTGACGCCAGCCGGCCCGGCGCGGGCGGCGTCCTCGCGCAGGAACAGGGCGCGCATGGCGACGCGCCCCTGCATGGCGACCGCATGCGGCAGATAGGCCGGGACCCAGAGCGCCCGCCCCGGCGGCACCACGAAGGCGGCGGCGTCGGTCGCGATCCGCATCACCCCGTGGCTGGCATAGATCAGCTGCGCCCGGCGATGCGCGTGGCGGGCCGCGCCCTCGCCATCGGCATAGTCGCGGCGGAAGCCGGCCAGCGGGCGGTCCACCGCCTCCTGCGGCAGGTTCAGCACCGGATGCGACGGAATTTGGCCGGGTGGCGACATGATCTGGCCGGATGTCGTTTCCGGGTCAGAGTAACGTCGGGTGAAGAGACGGCAAGCGAAACTGCCGCCCGATCCTCGTGCACCCCGGAAACGCCCCCATGGCCCTGCATCCCGCGACGCGTCAGATCGCCTTCATCAACGCGGCCCACAGCATCACCCATTTCTGCCTGCTGATCCTGGCCACCGCCGTGCTCGGCATGGTGCAGCAGGACGCGGCCCGCTTCGGCGCCGAATACGGGCCGATCATGGCGCTGGGCACCGCCATGTTCGTGGTCTATGGCGTCGGCGCCCTGCCGATGGGGTGGCTGGCGGAGAAGCTCGGGCGCCGCCGCCTGATGCTGGGCTTCTTCTTCGGCACCGGCGCCTGCATGGCGCTGGCCGGGCTGACCACGACGCCCGTGCTGCTGGCGGTGGCGCTGGCGGGGATGGGGGCCTTCGCCGCCATCTACCACCCGATCGGTACCGCCATGCTGGTCGAGGCCGCCGGCGACAAGGTCGGCCGCGCCGTCGGGCTGAACGGCGTCTTCGGCAATTTCGGCGTGGCGCTGGCCCCGGTGATGACCGCCTTCCTGGCGATCTCCTTTGGCTGGCGCTGGGCCTTCCTGGTGCCGGGGATCGCCTGCATGGCGCTCGGCGTCCTCTACTGGCGCGAGCCCGCCATCGACATGGCCAATGCCCGCGGCCCGGCCAGGCCCTTCCCGGCCATCCCGCCGGCCGTGGTGAAGCGCGCGGTGGTCGTGCTGCTGTCGATCGCCGCGGCCTCGGGCCTGGTGTTCAACGCCTTCACCCTGCTGCTGCCGAAGCTGATGGAAGAGCGCCTGGCCGGCAGCCCCGACCTGCTGCCGGTGATCGGCACGCTGGCCTTCCTGGTGACGATCTGCGGCGGGCTGACCCAGTTCACCGTCGGCCGGCTGATCGACCGCAGCACGCTGAAGCGGATCTTCCTGCCGATGGCCATGGTGCAGGTGCCCGCCATGCTGGCCCTGGCCTTCGCGCAAGGCTGGATGGTGCTGCCGATCGCCGCCCTGCTGGCTGCCTCGATCTTCGGCCAGGTCACGGTGAACGAGACCATGACGGCGCGCTACATCGCGCCCGCCCTGCGGGTGAAGCTCTACTCGATCCGCTTCTTCGTGGGGTTCCTGGGCGCCGCGGCCGCCGCCCCCGTGGTCGGGCTGCTGCACGAGGCGACGGGCAACCTGGCCCTGACCATCCTGGTGCTGGCCGGCTTCGGCTGCGTCACCCTGGTCTGCGCGATGTTCTTCCCGGATCGCCAGGAGGAGCTGAAGCCGGAGCTCTGGGCGGCGCCTGCGGCGGCGCCGGCGGAGTGAAGGGGAGAGGGGCAGGCCAGGGGAGAACGCATCTCCCTCCTTCTTTCAGATGGCCCTGTCCAGGTGGAGCCAGCAGGCAAAACGGCGCCGGCGGCAGCGCGGCCTGTGGCCTGGGGCCGTTTTCAGAGTGGCGCCCCGCCGTCCTGCCTTGATGTCGCCGCCGGCAAGGCGGCTGGGCATTCAACGGCCAACAGAACAGACAAACCCAGGGGACTTCATTCCCCAGGGCTGCCTCTTACGGCCCCCACGTCTGGAACGGATCGTCCAGCCGCCGCCATCCTCTCTGCCCCAGCGCCATTTCTGCCTCCGTCAGCAGGCAGGTCTCCAGCGCCGCGCGGAGAGCCTCTTCGTCGAGCTCGATCCCGATGAAGACCAGCTCCTGGCGCCGGTCGCCGAAGGGGTCCTGCCAGTTCGCCTTGACGGCGGCGCGCCAGGCGGGGTCGGCGGGCCAGTCCTCCGGATGGGTGGCGGCCCACCAGTGGCCGGCGGGCTCGTGCCGGCCGATGCGGCCGGCCAGCTGCCAGCTGCCCGCCCAGCCCATGCGGCTGGCCAGCCAGAAGAAGCCCTTGGCGCGGAGGACCCCCGGCAGGTCGCTCTCGATGAAGGCCTTGAAGCGGGCCGGATGCAGCGGGCGGCGGGCACGCCAGACGAAGTGGCGGATGCCGAACGCCTCCGATTCGGGCAGGTGCTCGTGGCTCAGCGCCTGCGACCAGCCCGCCGCCTGGCTGGCCGTCTCGAAGTCGAAGCGGCCGGTGTCGAGCAGGCGGTCGATCGGCACGCGGCCCTGCTCGGCCAGGATCAGCTCAGCCTTCGGATTCAGCCCGCGCAGCAGGGCCAGCAGCTGGGCCCGGCCGGTCGCGTCGACCAGGTCCAGCTTGTTCACCACGATGCAGTCGGCGAATTCGACCTGCTCGACGAGGAGGTCCACCAGCAGGCGGCGATCCTCGGGGCCCGCGGTCTCGCCCAGGCTCTCCAGGCTTTTCGCGCTGGAATAGCCGGCCAGGAAGGCGCCGGCATCGACCACGGTGACCATGCTGTCGAGGCGGGCGATGTCGGCCAGGCAGAAGCCTTCCGCGTCGCGGAAGTCGAAGGTGGCGGCGACCGGCATCGGCTCGGCGATGCCGGTGCTCTCGATCAGCAGCGCGTCGAAGCGGCCCTCGGCGGCCAGGCGCGCCACCTCCTGCATCAGGTCCTCGCGCAGCGTGCAGCAGATGCAGCCATTGGTCATCTCGACCAGCTTCTCGTCCGTGCGCGACAGCCGGCCGCCCTGCTCGACGAGGGCTGCGTCGATGTTCACCTCGGACATGTCGTTGACGATGACGGCGACGCGGCGGCCCTGGCGATTGGCCAGGACGTGGTTCAGCAGCGTCGTCTTGCCGGCGCCGAGGAAGCCGGACAGCACGGTGACGGGCAGCAGGGGCTTGGTCATGGGGCAGGGATCCTCAAGGGAGGGTCTCGAGGCGCAGCAGCAGGCGGGGCGGGCTG
>NZ_MLCO01000352.1 GCF_001982615.1 Teichococcus deserti
CCCCCACCCCTGGAGCCGCCGCCAGCGGCCGCCCTAGGCCCACTGCCGGCAGGGGACCTGAGTGGGTGGAGGGTCGAAAGTCTGAACTCCCCTAGGGGGTCGACCGGCGGGCCAGCTCCCTTTGCAGGCGGACCAAAAACAGAGGGGGGGTTTGGGGAGGCCTTCCAGGTCACGCATTCTCCGCTCACGAAGAAGCTGCACGGATATTTGCGCTGGTTATTCCAAAAAAATAATCAAAAACTCAAGACGAGCCTTCAGAAGAACAATAACGTTCTTTTTGGGGAATGTTCCTCAGGAAAACGTGAAGGTTTCGCCAAAATGCCGATACTAAGATACGATTTGGGTAAAATTTACCTCCAAATTGCGTACGGTCCAGGCCCGTACACAGTCACAGGTCGCGATAACTATGCTGATGGGGGAGAATTTCCTGTTGATCCCGTGAGCAACATCATCTTCTCGGGCAAAGGCAATGATTCTCTCTTCGGGGGATTCGGCTTCGACCAGATCTTCGGCGGCGGGGGTGACGACTACATCATCGGGTATGGCTTCGGGCCAGGAAATCCTAGCTCTCAGCCCTTCTACGGACTGTCCGAGACCGGCAGAGACATTCTCGATGGCGGCGCGGGCGACGACTATCTGGGGGGCGGGGGCGGCGACGACATCCTGATCGGCGGCACTGGAAACGATGTGCTGGCCGGAAGCAGAGGTAAGGACATCCTTTATGGCGGCGCGGGCGACGACATCCTTCGCCCAGGAGATGATGCCGACATCCTTTGGGGCGGCTCTGGCGCCGATACCTTCCGCTACAGCTACTCCGTCAACGCTGTGGAATCGCCCGATGCTGATGGCGGACGAGACGTCATCATGGATTTCGAGGTCGGCATCGATAAGTTGGATCTTCGTGGATACAGCGTGAAGCCAGAAGATCTGGACATCACGAAGATCAGCCAGGGGCTTCTCCTCAGCTTCGAATTTCTTGGGAGAGAATTCGATCTTGAAGTGCGAGGCCTAACTGCTTTCCAGCCAGGCGATATCATCTTCTCCTGATCGCCACATCATCCGGGGAATTTGGAGGGGAGGCGATCTCTGCTGCAGCCCCTTCAAGTCCGGTCAAGACGCTGAGTAGCAGCCGAGCCGGAGCCGTATCCAGCCGCCCTGCCCACCGCATAATTGAGGGAAGACCGATGACATTCGAAGTGATCACCGGCCCCGGATCATACATCGAGGAGCCAGATTGGGAGGCCCTGACCCCCGCCCAGACCGCTGGCGACCACGTCAGGCTGCGCGACATAGCTCTAAACTGGCTAAGATATCGCTGGATGGGTGTTTCAGACCGTCAAACGGACGTTTGGGTTTGAAACACCCCCTCCGGTTAGCAGCTG
>NZ_MLCO01000353.1 GCF_001982615.1 Teichococcus deserti
TCCAGCGGCCTCGCGGCTTGATCATGGGTTCGGCACGCGTGCCGGCGTCAGGCTTGAGGCTGCTTTCCACGCCCCATAATGTCGCGCCTCCCTTACGGAGCCGCTTGATGCGCCATCTTGTTCTGGCCGCCGCCTTTGCCTTGGCTGCCTGCGCCCAGACGTCGGATCCAGCGGCCTCGCGCGCATCGAGGACGGCTTCGCCCAGACCAGCCGCCGCGACGGCCTCGCAGCGCGCGGCCGCTCCGCAGGCCGATGTCCGGCAGCTTGCGGCAACCCCTGATCAGCTGCGCCGCTACGAGCAGGCCGTCGCCAGAGACCTTCGTGACCCGAGATTTTCGTCGACCTACCTGGTCGGGAGCGATGGCGACAAAGGCCTGTGCGGCTTCGTCAGCGAGAAGGCCGACAATGGCCGATACACCCCCAGGAGGATGTTCTACGCGTCCCTGGTCGACATCGAGGCCGGTGACACGGCCACAGCCATCGCGGCGCCTCCTTTGATCGCGTCGAAAGTTCCTCTCGCGACCATTCGTGAGAAGTGCGGGACGGGGCGCTGAGACTGGCGGGGGCAGGGTGAAGAAGGGCTCGCTTCAGCGGAGGAAGGTTCGTTAGACCAGCCGCAGACCTTCCATCCCGGAGAATGCCCGCCATGGATCAAGCCCGGATCGCTGCCACGCCCGATGCAGGGGCCGAGGGCACCCCGCCGCAGCCGCTGCATCCGGCGGAGATGAAGGCCCGCGTCGCGCTGACGCTGGGCGGCGGCCGCTCCTTCGTCGCGACGGCCCGGACCACGCCGGCCGGGCTGGTGGCGGCGGGGGTGCTGGTGTCGTCCATCCTGCTCTCGGTCGCGCTGCTGGTCAGGGTGGCCAAGCCGGGCGGCCGATGAGGCCGGCGCCGGCGTCACCGCCGAAGCCCGGCCTGTGGCGCCGCGTCGTCCCCGCCGCGCTGCTGCTTCTTGCCGCCTGTGCCAGCACTGTCGCCGATTTCCAGGAGGTGCCGCAGCCGGTCGCCGGCCCGGAGGTCGGCCATGTGGTGCTGTTCACCGGGCTGAACTGGTCGGGCGAGAGCCACCGCGCCACCGGCACCGATGCCCTGGCGCAGCTGATCCGCGGCGAAGGCGTCCCCGCCACGCTCTACCGCCCCGGCGAATGGGAGCAGGCGGCGCAGGACGTGCTGCAGCGCGCGCCGCGGCCGGCTGTCATCGCGGTCTATGGCTATTCGGCCGGCAGCAGCGCCGCCGCGCGCTTCGCCCGACGGCTGGAGGAGGCCGGCATCCCGGTCGAGACCATGCTGCTGCTGGAGGCCTGGAACCCCACCGAGGTGCCCTGCGGCGTCCGGCTCGCGGTGCAGTACCGCTTGGAAGCGGGCAGTCCCTTGTCGCCCGCCCGCCCAGGATGCACCGCGCTGCGCGACAGGCTGATCGATGCGAGCTGGGTGGCCCGGGGGGTGCTCGGGCATCTCAGCGTGGCGGTCGATCCTGACGTCCTGCAGCTGCTGCGGCGGGAGCTTGTCCAGGACGGCAGGGTCCGGCGGCAGGGTCATCCTGACGACGCCGCGCGCCGCGACGGCATCTCCCCCGCCGCTGGACACCCC
>NZ_MLCO01000354.1 GCF_001982615.1 Teichococcus deserti
TTTCTCAACTGGTCGCGCTAAGAGAAAGCTGCAGGATCAGTCGTCTGTCCCAACTTCTTCGATGAAAGAAAAAAGCTCGGACTGGCGCGGCAGGCCGGCACGTGCGCCCGGCTTGCGGCATTTCAGCGCCGCCGCGGCCGAGGCCAGCCGGACTGCCTGACCCGCATCCAGCCCGCCGGCCAGAGCCCAGGCGAAGCCGCCATGGAAGGCGTCGCCGGCGCCGTTGGTGTCGACCACCTCGACCGGGAAGCCGGGCTGGTGGCGCAGCCCGCCCTCGCCTTCCTGCCAGAAATATCCCGCCGCCCCCCGCGTCACCCCGGCATGGCGCGGCCCTGCCGCCCGCACCGCCGCCAGGGATGCTTCCAGCGGCGCCGCGCTGAATTCCGCCAGCCCGCCCTCGGAAAACATGGCGTAGTCGGTCAGTCCCAGCAGCGGGCGCAGATCCGGGATGTCGGAGACATCGGCGTCCAGGATGGTCGCAACCCCGGCCGCCCTCGCCGCGGCGAAGAGCGCCATGGCCCCCTCGATCCAGCGCAGGTCGGCCAGCACGGCATCGGCGCTGTTCACCTGGGCCACCGGCAGAAAACCAGGATCGGCGTCGAGGCGGTCGCCGTCGTGATGCGCCAGCAGCCGCTCGCCGGCGGCGTCGATGATCACCGCCGAGGTGGCGGAGATGGCGCCGGCCACGCAGCGCAGCCCGTCGGTGGCGACGCCCTCGCCCTCCAGGCTGGCGCGGATCTCGGCCCCCGGCGCGTCGTCGCCGACCCTTCCCCAGAGCGACACCCGCGCCCCCAGCCGGGCCGCGGCCACCGCGGCGGAGGAGGCCATGCCGCCGCCATTGGCGAAGGCGGCCAGCGCCTTGACCTTGCGCGGGCCGGGCGGGAAGCGCTCAATGACATAGGAGCGGTCGAGCGTCGCGTGCCCCAGGCAGATGATCCGGGGCGCAGGCTTGGGCGGCAGCATGAGGCGGGTCCGGCGCAGCGTCAGGCACCCATCGGAGCCTGGGCCGTGGCCGCCGGCAAGCCCCCGGCCAGGATGTCGCGCCCGGCTTCCTCCAGCGCGCTCGCCAGGCTGCGCGCCAGCTTCTCCCGCGCGCCGCGCGCCAGGACCAAGCCGACGACGCGGTCATAGGCGCCATCCCCCACGGGGATGCGGCGGATCGGTTGCCCGGCCGGCGGCTTGATGCCCCAGTCGGGCAGCAGCGAGACGCCCAGGCCTTGGGCCACGAGAATAACAATGGCCTCCTGCGCATCCAGCTCGAACAGCTCGCGCAGCGGCAGGTCGAGGTCGCCCAGCGCGCGGTTGACCAGGCGGCCGCTCCAGGCAGCGCGGTCCATGCGGATCAGGGGCGCGGCGGACAGCAGCTCGGCGGCGGTGGCCCCCGGCATGGCGGCCGGCGCGATCAGCGTCATCGGCTCCCGTCGGACGGGGTGCCAGTCGAGGCTCTTGGGCAGGGAAAAATGCGGCTCGACGATCAGGGCGCAGTCCAGCTCGCCGGCCTCCAGCATGCGGTAGAGCAGCGCCGAGGTGCCGGGCAGCACCCTGATCTCCATGCGCGGATGCCGCTCGGCCATGCGCTTCAGCGCCGGCGGCATCAGGCTGATCAGCGCCGTCGAGATGGAGCCGACCCGCAGCTGGCCGCGCAGTTCGCCCAATTGC
The DNA here is from genome assembly GCF_001982615.1 of Teichococcus deserti. GTDB lineage: Bacteria > Pseudomonadota > Alphaproteobacteria > Acetobacterales > Acetobacteraceae > Pseudoroseomonas > Pseudoroseomonas deserti. The sequence continues at coordinate 1,660 of NZ_MLCO01000354.1, forward strand.
ACCCGGGCGCGCAAGGCCTCGACGCGGGCCAGGATCTCGGCGGCCGGCTCCAGGATCGCCTGGCCGGCCTCGGTCAGCACCAGGCTGCGGCCACGCCGGGTCAGCAGCGGCGCGCCCAGCTCGCGCTCCAGCGCCGCCACCTGCTCGGCGACGGTGGCGTGCGCCAGGCCGAGGCGCCGGGCGGCGGCGGCCAGCGATCCGGCCTCGGCGACGGCGCAGAGGGTGGCGAGGAAGCGGGTGTTCATGGCGGCGGCCATCACATCACGGAAAATCCGTCAGGTGAAGACGGCGCCCCGGGGGTTTACCCGGGATGCCGGCTTGGCCAGGATCGCGCCCGGAAAATAGCGCCCAGGAGAGAACGCCAGTGCTCGACCACACCGCCAAGGGGGTCTACCCCATCGCGCCGACCCCCTTCGATGCCGAGGGTCGCATCGACTATGCCTCGGTCGACAAGATGACCGACTTCTACCTGGAATGCGGCAGCACCGGCATGACCGTGCTGGGCGTCATGGGCGAGGCCCCGAAGCTGGACGGCGCCGAGGCGCTGGAGCTCGCCACCCGCTTCATCACCCGCGCCAAGAGCGTGCCGGTCATCGTCGGCGTCTCCGCCCCGGGCTTCGCGGCGATGCGGACGCTCGCCCGCGCCGCCATGGACAAGGGTGCGGCCGGCGTGATGATCGCCCCGCCCAACACGCTGCGCACCGACGACCAGATCGTCACCTATTACCGCCAGGCCAGCGAGGCGATCGGCGAGGAAATCCCCTTCGTCATCCAGGACTTCCCGCAGACCTTCTCCGTCGTCATGACGCCGAACGTCATCCGCCGCATCGTCCAAGACAACGCGGCCTGTGTCATGCTGAAGCATGAGGACTGGCCCGGCCTCGAGAAGATCTCGACGCTGCGCGGCTTCCAGGCCGACGGCTCGATGAAGCCGATTTCCATTCTTTGCGGCAATGGCGGCCTCTTCCTCGACTTCGAGGTCGAGCGCGGCGCCGATGGCGCCATGACCGGCTATGCCTTCCCGGACATGCTCTGCGACATCGTCCGCCTGCAGGCCGAGGGCAAGCGCGACGAGGCGCATGACCTGTTCGACGGCCACCTGCCGCTGCTCCGCTACGAGCAGCAGCAGGGCCCGACCGGCCTCGCCGTCCGCAAGTATGTCATGGCCCGCCGCGGCATCATCGCCTCCGACGCGCAGCGCAAGCCGGGCGCGGCGCTCTCGGCCAAGGCGAAATCCGAGGTCGAGTACCTGCTGTCCCGCGTCGCCCGCCACGACCCCCGCGCCGGCAAGCTGGGCTGAGCCATGGCGCCGATCACCGTCCTGGAGCCGGAAGCGCTCTATCCCGACGACAGCTTCGAGCAGCCGATCTTCGGGGGGCGCGTCGCGCTCCACCGGGGCGGCGGCCTCGGCAGCTACGACACGCTGCCGAAGGCGCTCAGCGACGAGGCGGAAGGCCTGTTCGTCTTCCGCAACTGGCTGACCGCGGAGGACCTGGCGCGCTTCCCGAAGCTGAAGGTCGTGGTGCGTCTCGGCGTCGGCTATGACCGCGTCGACCGCGCCGCCTGCGCGGCGCGCGGCATCAAGGTCTGCAACGTGCCCGATTACGGCACGTCCGAGATCGCCGACCACGCCATCGCCATGACCCTGGCGCTGCGCCGCGGGCTGCTGCTGCACCACGACGTGCAGCGCAGCGACCCGCCGGCGGCCTGGAACTACCTGGACGCGCCGGTGATCCGCCGGCTCAACGTGCAGAACTTCGGCATCGTCGGGCTGGGGCGCATCGGCACCGCCGTCGCGCTGCGCGCCAAGGCGCTGGGCTTCAAAGTTTTTTTCTATGATCCGAAGCTGCCGAACGGGGTGGATCGGGCGCTGGGCATCAACCGGTGCCGCAGTTTGCAGGAACTTCTGCCGCAGTCGGACGTGCTGTCACTGCACTGCCTGCTGACGCGGGAGACCAAGGGCCTGATCGGCGCGGCCGAGCTGGCGCAGCTGCCGAAGGATGCCGTGCTGATCAACACCGCCCGCGGTCCGGTGCTGGACCTCGACGCGGTGGAGGCCAACCTGCGCAGCGGGCATCTGGCCGGCGCCGGCCTCGACGTGCTGCCGGTCGAGCCGGTCCCCCTGCCCGAGCCGCCGCTGCTGCAGGCCTATCGGGCGCGGGAGGAATGGCTGCGCGGCCGGCTGATCGTCACGCCGCACAGCGCCTTCCACGCGCCGGAATCCCTGCTCGACATCCGGGTGAAGGGCGCCGAGACCATGCGGGATGTCTTGCTCGACGGCTTGTCGACCAACGTCATCCCGCCTGAGTCTGATTGACAGGAACCCGGGCGGGCCGTTCGCAGCCCGCCCGAACTCGCCTTAGATGGCGGGCATCGGGCCGACCATCAGCTCCGGCCGCACCGCCTCGTCGAAGGCCGGGCCATCGATCCAGCCGCTGGCCAGCGCCGCCTCGCGCAGGGTCGAGCCCTCGACATGCGCCTTGTGCGCGATCTTCGCCGCCTTGTCGTAGCCGATCACCGGCGCCAGCGCGGTCACCAGCATCAGCGAGCGGTCCAGCAGCTCGGCGATGCGGGCGCGGTTCAGCTCGGTCCCCTCGATGGTGTAGCGGCGGAAGGTGCCGGCCGCATCGCCCAAGATCCGCGCCGAGCGCAGGAAGTTCATGATGATCACCGGGCGCATCACGTTCAGGTTCAGCTGGCCCTGGGAGCCGGCGAAGGCCACCGCCGCATCCTCGCCCAGCACCTGGGTGCAGACCATGACCATGGCCTCGCACTGGGTCGGATTGACCTTGCCCGGCATGATCGAGGAGCCGGGCTCGTTCTCCGGCAAGGTCAGCTCGCCCAAGCCGCAGCGCGGGCCGGAAGCCAGCCAGCGGATGTCGTTGGCGATCTTCAGCAGCGCCACGGCGACGCCGCGCAGCCCAGCCATGCCGGCCACCATGGCGTCCAGCCCGCCGAGGGCCGCGAACTTGTTCGGCGCGGTGCGGAAGGGCTGGCCCGCCAGCGTCGCGATCTCTTCGGCGATGGCCTCGGCGAAGCCGGCCGGCGCGTTCAGCCCGGTGCCGACCGCGGTGCCGCCGGCGGCGAGCTCCAGCAGCCCGTCGATGCTGCGCTCCAGGTTCGCCAGTGCGTCGCGCATCTGCCGCGCCCAGCCCGACCATTCCTGGCCGACGGTCAGCGGCACCGCGTCCTGCAGGTGGGTGCGGCCGATCTTGACGACATCGGCCCAGAGCCGCGCCTTGTCCTCAATGGCGGCGGTCAGCGCCTCCAGGCTCGGGATGGTGCGATGCCGCAGCTCGAGCACGGCGGCGACATGCATCGCCGTCGGGAAGGTGTCGTTCGACGACTGCGCCATGTTGACGTCGTCGTTCGGGTGCACCAGCCGGCCGGCGCCGATCTTGCCGCCCAGCAGCTGCGAGGCGCGGTTGGCGATGACCTCGTTGGCGTTCATGTTGGTCTGGGTGCCGGAGCCGGTCTGCCAGACGAACAGCGGGAACTCGTCGTCGAGGGCGCCGCTGATCACCTCGTCGGCGGCGGCGGCGATGGCCTCGGCCTTGGCCTGGTCCAGCCGGCCGGCGCGGGCATTCACCAGGGCGGCCGCCTTCTTCACATAGCCGAAGGCGTGGGGAATGCCGGCGGGCATGCGGTCGGCCGCGGTGCCGATCGAGAAATGCAGCAGGCTGCGCTGGGTCTGGGCGCCCCAGTAATGCGCGGCGGGAACCTCGATCTGGCCCATGGAGTCGCTCTCGGCGCGGCTTCCGGTGGCGTTGGTCCCGATGGGCAGCTTCTGCATGCGATCCTCCGTCCTGGATGGGCGCGCCCGGCGCCCTGCTCCCGTGGCATGTGGTGCGCGCGCCCGGGCAGACCAGGGCGCGCAAACTTTGAATATGCGACGCATTCTCAATAATCCGGCGAAGGCGTCGCGGCAACCGGGCCAGGTGGCTGAGGGTCCGTCGCGCGCTCGTGTCCACGCCATCACCGAGGTGACGCTTGCCGCCGCGCCGGCGCCGCGTCTAGGTTACGGCCGCGCAATCCAGCGCTGCAGGGAGGGTTCCATGGACATCATGCTTCATCGCGAGCCGCCCCTGCCGCCGATGATCCTCGCCATCGGCCGCCCACGGAGCGGGGGAATCCCCCCGACCGCGGGCCCCGCGCAGGACCGCTAGGTCGCCGGCGGCCGCCGCCGCCCCGAGACCTCCCTCGCCTTCCTTCCGCATCGCTGCGCCGTGGGGTTGACCTTCGCAGGAAGCGTCGCTGCCCGGCTTGCGGCCCCCATTAGAGGCCGCCCGGATCCGCCGGGCGGGACGCATCCGTGACCCCCGACCCGAAGCCGGCGGAGCCTTTCCGCCGGGTGATCCCCTTCCTGCTGCGCCAATGGGCGCGGCATCCCTGGCTGCTGGCCGCCATCCTGGGCGGCATGGGGCTGGCCACGCTGACCGACGTGCTGGTGCCGATCTATGCCGGGCGGCTGGTCGAGGCCATCGCCTCGGCCGGCCCCCTGGACGGAAGCGACCGCGAGGCGGCGCTGGACCAGGCGCTGGCGGCGCTCGGCCTGCTGGCGCTGCTGGGCCTGGCGCTGCTGGCCGGGCGCGTCGCCGGCATCCTGGGCGTCATCGCCCTGACGCTCCGCAGCATGCAGCACAGCGGCGCCGGCGCCTTTGCCCGGGTGCAGCGCTTCTCGGCCGACTGGCATGCCAGCGGCTTCGCCGGCGCCACCGTGCGGCGGATCAGCCGCGGCATCTGGGCGATCGACCTGCTGAACGACACCATCCTGATCGCCCTGCTGCCCTCGGCCCTGGTGCTGGTCGGCGCCACGGTGACGCTGGGCTGGCGCTGGCCGGCCATGGGGCTGCTGGTGGCGGTCGGCGGCACGCTCTACGTCGCCATGACGCTGTTCCTGTCGCTCCGCTGGGTGGCGCCGGCGCTGCGGCTGTCGAATGGCTGGGACAGCCGGCTGGGCGGCGCCATGGCGGACGCCATCGGCGCCAACACCGTGGTCAAGGCCTTCGCGGCCGAGGCGCGGGAGGATGACCGGCTGGGCTGGCTGCTCGACAAGTGGCGGCGGCGCACGCGGCGCGGCTGGCAGCGCGGCACCGCCTCCGAGGCGCTGCAGATCGCCACCCTGCTGGCGCTGCGCATCGCCGTCATCGGCATCGCCCTGCTGTTGTGGTGGCGCGGCGAGGCAGGGGCCGGCGACGTGGCGACGGTGCTGACCATGTTCTTCATGGTGCAGGGCTATCTGCGCGATGTCGGCTACCACATCAGCAATCTGCAGCGCGGCATCAACGAGATGGAAGAGTTCGTCCAGCTGTTCCACACGCCGCAGGGGATTGCCGATGCGGCCGATGCGGTGCCGGCGCAGGTCGCCGCCGGGACGATCGAGTTCCGCAAGGTGACCTTCCGCTATGGCGGCCATGCCGAGCCGCTGTATCGCGACCTCGACCTGACCATCCGCGCCGGCGAGAGCGTCGGCCTGGTGGGCCCCTCCGGCTCGGGCAAGACGACGCTGGTGAAGCTGATCCAGCGGCTGCATGACGTCACGGGCGGCGCGGTGCTGATCGACGGGCAGGATGTGCGCGGCGTCACCCAGGCCTCGCTGCGGTCGCGCATCGCCATCGTGCAGCAGGAGCCGGTGCTGCTGCACCGCTCGCTGGCGGAGAATATTTCCTACGCACGGCCGGGGGCTTCGATGGCGGACATCGCGCGCGCCGCCCGGCTGGCCAATGCCGAGGACTTCATCGAGCGGCTGCCGCGCGGCTACGCGACCCTGGTGGGGGAGCGCGGCGTCAAGCTGTCGGGCGGCGAGCGGCAGCGGGTGGCGCTGGCCCGCGCCTTCCTGGCCGATGCGCCCATCCTGATCCTGGACGAGGCCACCTCGGCGCTGGATTCGGAGAGCGAGGCGGCGATCCAGCAGGCCATGGCCCGGCTGCTCCAGGGCCGCACCGCCGTGGTCATCGCGCATCGCCTGGCGACGGTGCGCGCCATGGACCGCATCCTGGTCTTCGACCGCGGCCGGGTGGTGGAGGAAGGCAGCCATGCCAGCCTGCTCGACCGCCCGGCCGGGCTCTACCGCCGGCTGTTCGAGCGGCAGGCGCTGGAGCTGACCCAAGGGCACTGAACCGGCCGATCCCGGGCGCGGCATTGCCAAGCCGCGCCCGGCTGCCTAGAAAGGGGGCGACATCAAGAGTTGGGCCGACGCCCGACGCCAACCTGCCCGCCCGGGCAAGGTGGCGCCTCCTGGTCTTCCAGGGGGGATGTGGCCGAACCGGCAAGTATTCGGGTCCCTGCCACAGCGCGTCCGTCCGGCTCCCCCACCAGCCGAGGCCCCGCGCCATGCCGATCAAGATCCCCGACGACCTGCCCGCCGCCGCGACGCTCGCCGCCGAAGGGGTCATGCTGATGCGCGAGACGGATGCGGTGCGGCAGGATATCCGCCCGCTGAAGATCGGCCTGCTGAACCTGATGCCGAACAAGGTGCGCACCGAGACGCAGATCGCGCGCCTCCTGGGCGCGACCCCGCTGCAGATCGAGCTGACCCTGGTGCGGATGACCAACCACGTCGCCCGCAACACCCCGAGCGACCATATCTTCTCGTTCTACAGCGACTGGGAGAGCGTCCGGCGCGAGCGCTTCGACGGCTTCATCATCACCGGCGCGCCGGTGGAGACGCTGCCCTTCGAGGAGGTCACCT
>NZ_MLCO01000355.1 GCF_001982615.1 Teichococcus deserti
CCCCTGGCCCTGCCGCCGTCACGCCGTCCGCCGGGGCCGACGCGGCCGCGGCGGACGGCGTGACGGCGGCAGGGCCAGGGGTGGGCGTGGCCGGCTTCGGCGGCTCGGCCGGCGGGGTCGCCCCCAGGCCGGCGCTCAGGGCGCGCGGCGGCACGGTGGGATTCCTGCGGCCAGGCGGGGTGCGGTCGCGGTTGGCGTCGCGCCCGGTCTCGCGCGGCTGGTCACCCTGGGGGCTGTCTTTCGGCGTGTCGCTCATCGTCTCGTCTGCCCCTCTTCTCCGGTCAATGGGCCGGGCTGGCCGGAAGCCTGGTGCGGGGCTGGGCCAAGCAGGGCCAGCAGCGCCGCGGGATCGGGCTCCCGGGTAGCACGGATCTCTTGCCATGGCATGTCCGCCAGCCGCCCGGCGATCCGGGACGACAGCGCGAACGCGACCATGCCGCGCACGGTTTCGCCCAGGGCTGCGCGACGCAGCAAGGCCTGCGTCACTTGGGCCGAGCGGGGCGAGAGAAACAGGGCAGCGCGGACGATTCCGGCCTGGAGCGCGAGAATTGTCTGCGGCGGCAGGGTGGCCGCGGGCGTCGCCGCATAGACGGCGCGGCGGGCGACGGCGAAGCCGCGGGCGCGCAGCGCCGCCGCCAGCGGCAGGCTGTAGCCGCGGCCGGCGGCCAGCAGCAGGGCGCCGCGCCCAGGGTCCAGCCGCTCGGCGGCCAGCGCCGCGAGCGAGACGGCGTCGCCCTCGGCCTCGATCACCGACAGAAAACCGCAGGCGCGCGCTTCGGCCGCGGTGCCGCGGCCGACCGCCAGCACCGGCAAGGCCGGATCGAGGCGGCCGGCGAGCGCCCGCGCGCTGGCGCGGCTGGGCAGCAGCAGCGCCTGGCAGGGCGGCGCGCGCCAGCCCTCGGGCAGGATGGAGGACAGCACCAGCGCCGGGGCCGGCAGCGGCTGCCAGCCCAGCGCCGCGACCGCGGCCGCGGTCTCGGCATGGCCCGGCTCCGGCCGGGTCACCAGGATGCCGGGCTTTTCCCGCATCCGATCCGCGTCCGCCCGCGGGCTAGCCGGAGAAGATGTCGGCAGGGCTGTCGGCGCGCAGGCTGTCGCCCAGCTCGCGGCCCAGGCGCTCGGCATCGGCGGTCGCGCCATGCAGGCTGCGCTTCAGCAGGAAGCTGCCGTCGGGGCGGGCGATCAGCCCGGTCAGGTGCAGCTCGCCGGTGGGCAGGATGCGGGCATGGCCGCCGATCGGCGTGCGGCAGGAGCCGTCGAGGGCGGCCAGCATCGCCCGCTCGGCGCGGGAGACGGCGCGGGCCGAGCGGTCCTCGATGCCCGACAGCAGCTCGTGCAGCTCGGTGTCGGCCTCGCGCACGGTGACGCCGACGATGCCCTGGCCGGCGGCCGGCACCATGGCGTCGGCGTCCAGCACCACGCTGGCATGCTCCTCCAGCCCGAGGCGCTTGAGGCCGGCGAGCGCCAGCAGCGTGCCCTGGCAGTCGCCGGCGGCGAGCTTGGCCAGGCGCGAGCCGACATTGCCGCGGATCATGCCGACCTTCAGGTCGGGGCGGGCATGCAGCAGCTGGGCCTGGCGGCGCAGGCTCGCGGTGCCGATCAGCGCGCCGGCGGGGATGGCGCCGAAGGGGTCGCCGGGCTCGCTCCGCGGCGCGTCGGGGCCGAGGACGAGCGCGTCGCGCGCATCCTCCCGCTTCAGCGTACAGGCCAGCACGATGCCGGGCGGCAGCTCGGTCTCCAGGTCCTTCAGGCTGTGGACCGCGAAATCGATGCGGCCGTCCAGCAGCGCCTCATGGATCTCCTTGGCGAAGAGCCCCTTGCCGCCGATATCGGCCAGGCGCCGGTCCTGGATGCGGTCGCCCGAGGTCGCGATCACATGCTCCTCGAAGGCCTTGGCATTGCGCAGGACGGGGCAGAAATGCAGCACCAGCTCGAGGAAGGTGCGGGTCTGCCACAGCGCCAGCGGCGAGCCGCGGGTGCCGACGCGCAGCGGCAGCGGCCGGCGCGCATGCGGCTTCACCGGCCCCGTGGCGGCGATGGCGGGCCTTGCCGGGGCATGGCCCGAGGTGGCATGCGCTGTCCCGCCGCGCAGATCTGCCGGGGCCATGGCGCAGGACAGGGCGAAGGCGCCTGCCGGGGCAAGCGGCAGGACGGGGTGGGCAAAGGACATGCGGGCGTCATAGAACCACCGCCCGGCATGGGGAAGGCAAGAACGGATGCGATCGGCGGCTATCGAGGGACCAGTGCTGGGCTTGGAGGCGAGCTGCGACGAGACCGCGGCGGCGCTGCTGGCACCCGACGGCCGCATCCTGGCGGAAGCCGTGCGCAGCCAGCTGGCCGAGCACACCCCCTTCGGCGGCGTGGTGCCGGAGATCGCGGCGCGCGCGCATCTGGCGCATCTGCCCGCCCTCGCCACCGAGGTGATGGCCCGCGCCGGGGTCTCGCCTGACCAGCTGGGCGGGATCGCCGCCACCGCCGGCCCGGGGCTGATCGGCGGGCTGATCGTCGGCTCCAGCTTCGGCAAGGGCATGGCCATCGCGCATGGCCTGCCCTTCGTCGCGGTGAACCACCTGGAGGGCCATGCGCTGACCGCGCGCCTGCCCCTTCTTCAAGAAACGGGCCTGGTCGAGGGCGGCGTCGAATTTCCCTATCTGCTGCTGCTGCTGTCCGGCGGGCATTGCCAATGCGTCGCCGTCGAGGGGCTGGGCCGCTACCGCCGCCTGGGCTCGACGCTGGACGACGCGGTCGGCGAGGCCTTCGACAAATCCGCCAAGCTGATGGGCCTGCCCTGGCCCGGCGGCCCGGCGCTGGAGAAGCTGGCCCAGGCCGGCGATCCCAGGCGCTTCCCCCTGCCCCGCCCGATGCTCGGCCGCCCCGGCTGCGACTTCTCGTTCAGTGGGCTGAAGACGGCCGTCGCCCACTCGATCCCGAAGCTGCAGACCGAGCAGGACCGCGCCGACCTGGCCGCCGCTTTCCAACATGTGGTGGCCGCCGTGCTGGCCGACCGCGCCCGCAACGCG
>NZ_MLCO01000356.1 GCF_001982615.1 Teichococcus deserti
GCCGAGGAACTGCGCGCCCGCCTGGCCGCGCTGCGCCCGAAGTCCTGGGCGCCCGACCGCGCCGCGGCGCTGGCCGGCCTGACCGACTGGCGCCTGATCAACGGCGATTCTTTTTCCACCTTCTACGTGGCGGACAATACCGAGCATCAGGCCCAGGGCGACGCCTTCACGCCCCTGACGACGGCCCTGGCGCAAGGCGGGCCGCTGACCCTGGCCCAGGCGCAGGGCCGCCCCGCCCGCCTGCTGCTGCCGCCCCGCGCCGAGCCCGACCGGCTGCACCTGGCGCTGCGCCAGACCCCGGCCACGCTGCCGGCGACGGTTGCCGTGCTGGCCCGCACCGGCGACGGCCGCGCGCTGGCCCGGGCCGAGCTTCCGGTCGCCGCCGGCGCCGAGGCCGGCGAGGCCGCGCTGGACCTGCCGATCGAGATCCGCAACCAGATCACCCGGATCGAGATCGAGGGCGAGGAAAGCCCCGGCGCCGCCGTCCTGCTGGACGAGCGGTTCCGCCGCCGCCCGGTCGGCCTGCTCGGCCCCGCCGAGCAGGGCGCGACCACCCCGCTGCTGGGCCCGCTCTACTATCTGGACCGCGCCCTGGCCCCCTATGCCGAGCTGCGCCAGGGCAGCGTCAGCCAGCTGCTGTCGCGCCAGCTGGCCGTGCTGGTCCTGGCCGACCGCCCGCTGGCCGAAGGCGAGGAGCGTGCCGCCCTGACCCGCTGGGTCGAGGAAGGCGGCACGCTGATCCGCTTCGCCGGCCCGCGCCTGGCCGAGAATCCCGATCCGCTGCTGCCGGTGCGGCTGCGCGCCGGCGAGCGCCAGCTGGGTGGCGCCCTGTCCTGGGAGAAGCCGCAGCCGCTGGCGCCCTTCGCCGACAGCTCGCCCTTCGCCGGCCTCGCCGTCCCCGCCGAGGTCACCGTCGCCACCCAGGTCCTGGCCGAGCCCGGGCCGCAGCTGTCCGACCGCACCTGGGCGCGGCTGGCCGACGGCACGCCCCTGGTCACCGCCGCCACCCGCGGCGCCGGGCGCGTCGTGCTGTTCCACGTCACCGCCAATGCCGAATGGTCGAACCTGCCGCTGTCCGGCCTCTACATCGCCATGCTGCAGCGGGTGATCGCGCTGTCCTCCGGCGTCGCCGGCGCGGAAGGCGAGGCGCCGCTGGCCCCGATCGAGACGCTGGACGGCTTCGGCCGCCTCGGCCCCGCCCCCGGCTATGCCGGCGCCATCCCCGCCAACCGTTTCGCCTGTCACTTATACACCTCTGACGCTTCCGACCATCTTACGCGTCAAGAT
>NZ_MLCO01000357.1 GCF_001982615.1 Teichococcus deserti
CCACAAGCGGCTGGGCCCGCCCTCGGCCGAGGTCATGGCCGAGGAGGAAGGCCCGCCCCTCTCCCCGTTCCGTCGCTGGCTCCGCGACTTCTTTTCAGCGGATTGATGTTTCGGGCTGCCGCCTTCGCCTTGCCAGGCGGGTTGCGGCACCCGGCCAAAGCCGGGGCGACGCGGCGGGGCGCCGGCGCCTTACGGCTTGGCAGGCCCGGCCGGCTCGGGCGCGAAGCCCGGCCAGTTGGTGGCGGTGATGCGGCTGTCCTCGGCATAGGCCAGGCAGGTACCGATCAGCGCCGGCCGCTTGTCGCCCGGCCGCCAGTCGCCGCGCTTCGCCCGCCGCGACTCGTAGGTGGTCTGGAAGGCCACCGTCGCCAGCTGCGCCAGCATCTCGCGCAGATGGGTGCAGCCCAGCGTGCCGCCGACCCGTTCGGCCACCGCCCGGTTGAAGCCGCCGCCAATGCGCAGGCCGGCCAGCCGGGCGAAGTTGGGCGCGGCGTCGGGGCACATGCGGTAGGGGCTCTGCTCGGTCACCGCCTCGCATTCATGGATCAGCATCTCGTCGTCGATGGTCAGGCGGATGCGCATGCCGTGCAGCGGCTCGTCCGGCGCGACGACGCGGTCGATCGTGGAAAAGCCCTGGTCCTTGGTGTCGACCAGATGCCCCTCGATGTCGAACAGCCCGTCCTCGCGGGCATAGCCGCGCATGTCGATGACGCGCCGGTGCAGCGGCCGGCGCGCGGCAGGCGGGGAGAGGGGCATGGCAGGCTCCCGGCGTGGTGCGACGCAATATAGGGGGATCCCCTATGCCACGCGGCCCGGCGCCGGGCCAAGTCGCCCGCCCGCATGGCTGCCGCGCCCCGCCCCTGGGAAACTCCCGGCCCGCCGCTCTATTCTCGGCGGGAATGAATGACGCCGTGATCCGGGCCGAGGGCCTGACCAAGCGCTACGACGCGACGCTGGCCGTCGACGAGCTGAGCTTCGCCCAGCCGCGCGGCAGCACCTGGGGACTGCTGGGCGGCAACGGGGCCGGCAAGAGCACCAGCATCGCCATGCTGCTGGGCCTGCTGGTGCCGAGCGCAGGGCGCATCACCGTGCTGGGCCACGACATGGCGCGCGACCGCTTCGCTGCGCTGGCCCGCATGAACTTCTCCTCCCCCTATGTCGCCCTGCCGGCGAAGCTGAGCGTGGCGGAGAACCTGCGGGTCTATGCCCATCTCTACAATGTCCGCGGCGCCGAGGCCCGCATCGCCGAGCTGGCGGAAGAGCTGCAGCTGACAGACATCCTGAACCGTCCGGCCGGGCAGCTGTCGGCCGGCCAGAAGACCCGGGTGGCGCTGGCGAAATCGCTGATCAACCGGCCGGAGCTGCTGCTGCTGGACGAGCCCACCGCCAGCCTGGACCCCGACACCGGCGACTGGGTGCGCAGCTGGCTGGAGCGCTACCGCGCTGCCTCCGGCTGCTCGATCCTGCTGGCCAGCCACAACATGGCCGAGGTCGAGCGGCTCTGCGACCATGTGCTGATGCTGAAGCAGGGCCGCCTGGTGGCCGAGGGCCGCCCGGCCGAGCTTGTCGCCCGCTTCGGCCGCGCCAGCCTGGAGGATGTCTTTCTCGACATTGCCCGTGACCGGAGGGCCACCGCATGAGCGGCGCCGCGCGACGGGTCTGGGGCCTGGTCTACCGCCACCTCGCCCTCTACCGCCGCTCCTGGCCGCGGCTGCTGGAGCTGGCCTATTGGCCGGTGCTGCAGATGCTGGTCTGGGGCTTCGTGACCGCCTATCTGGCCGGGGTGCAGCAGAACACCGCCAGCGTCGCCGCCGGCATCCTGCTGGGCGGCGTGCTGCTCTGGGAGGTGGCGCTGCGCAGCCAGATGGGCTTCGCGCTCTCCTTCCTGGAGGAGGTCTGGAGCCGCAACCTGGGCCATCTCTTCGTCAGCCCGCTGCGCCCGCGCGAGCTGGTGGCCGGGCTGATCGCCATGAGCACGCTGCGCATGCTGGTGGGCGTGCTGCCGGCGGTGCTGCTGGCCTGGCTGCTCTATGGCTTCGGGCTGTTCGCGCTGGGGCCGGTGGTGGTGCTGTTCTTCGCCGCCCTGATGATGATGGGCTGGGCGGTGGCGCTGGGCGTCACCGCCATGATCCTGCGCCACGGCGCCGGCGCCG
>NZ_MLCO01000358.1 GCF_001982615.1 Teichococcus deserti
GGCCAGGAAGGGGTGGTGGGCGACGACGATGCGGAACAGGCCGGGGGGCAGCTCGTCCAGGCGGCGGAGGAGGCGCTTCATCCGGCTGCGCTTCGCCCGGCCCTCTTCCCAGGACAGGTGCAGGCCGCCGCGGACCACGGTGTTCAGGCCGATGACGGCCAGCTGGTCGTCGCGCCAGACCGGCTCGGTCTCGCCGCCGACGAAGCGGTGCCAGCGGCCGAAGGGGTCGAGGAAGCGCTCCCACGGCCAGTAGTTGGTGATGTCGTGGTTGCCGGGGACGACGATCTGCGGCGGCTTCAGCTGGCCCATGAAGCGGCAGGCGGCTTTGTACTCGCGCGAGCGGGCGCGCATGGTCAGGTCGCCGCTGATGACGATCAGGTCGGCCGGGTCGTTGTTGAGCGTCTCGATCAGGGCGTCGCAGACCGTCTGGTCCACCCGGCCGAAATGCAGGTCGGAAATATGGTCGATGCGGCGGGGCAGGGTCATGCCAGCGGCTCCTCCAGGGCGGGCGCGGCGCGGGCCGGGGCGGCGACCTCGGCCGGGGCCAGCACGCGCAGCGCGCCGGGGTGGATGCGGTAGCGCAGCGGGGTCTCGAGCAGCAGGGCCTCGCCGTCGTTCATCACGCGCAGATGGCGGCGGCGGCTGAGGATGGAAAGGGCCGGGGCGGTCTCGGTGATCAGGCCGCGGCGGTGGCGCCAGCGCCCGGCGGCCATGGCCAGCAGCAGGCGCAGCACCCACCAGACGCCGAAATCCTGCGCGACATGCAGGCTGAGCCGGCCGCCATCCAGGCGCGGGCGGTGGAACATGCGGCCGGGGGCGTCGGCATATTCGTTGCTGACCACCGACAGCGCCCGGGTCCAGGCGCGGCGCGGCGGGCCGTCCTCCAGCTGCCAGGCCAGGCGCAGCGGCGGGTGGCGCCAGAAGGCGCGCAGCGCGGCCACCGCCATCCGCCAGCGCGCCGCCAGGCGCCCGTCGCCGCGGATCCGCTCCCGGTGCAGGCCGAGCCGGTTGGGCAGGCCGACGACGGACTGGCAGAGGAAGATCTCGCCATTCACCTCGGCCAGGTCGATGGCGCGGATCCCGGCCTGGCCCAGCGCATGGGCGGCCTCCACCGGGTCGAGCGGCAGGCCGAGGTCGCGGGCCAGCAGGTTCATGGTGCCGAGCGGCAGCAGGCCGAGGGCGATGTCGCGGCCCACCAGCCGGGCCGCGGCGCTGCGCAGCGTGCCGTCGCCGCCGCCGACGATCAGCACGGGATTCTTCGTCGCCAGCGCCGCGTCCAGGCGCTGGGGCAGGGTGTCGCCGGCTTCCGCGCCGATGACGTCGAGGAAGAAGCCGGCATCGCGCAGCGCGGCTTCCAGCCGGGCCGGCAGCTCGGGCTGGTCCAGCAGCGTGCCGGCGCGGGGGTTGAGCAGCAGGGTGGCGCGCATGGCGGGGAGGGTTCGGGCTCGGGCCTGACAGTCGGTGGGGCAATGCCCGCCGGGGGCGCAAGTTGCGCGCCGAGGCGCTGCGGCACAGCGATCAAAATTTCTCGTGCCGTTTTCAGGGGTCGTTAATCGACGCGGGCCAGGATGCACCTGCCCGCCAAGAAGGAGGGGCCCCCCTGATCCAAGAGAGCATCCTTCATGAGCTGGACCTTCGGCCGCCCCCTCACCGCCCGCAACACCGTGCGTGGCCTGCTGTCGCTGCCCTGGGCCGCGCCGCTCTTCGGCAGGCTGCGCCTGCAGCGCCCGGAGAACTGACCCTCCCCGCGCCATCCTGCGCCGGGATTCCCTGACGGTCCCCCAACAAAAAGGGACGCCGCGGCATGGCCGGGCGTCCCCTTCATCGTTCAGTCCGGCCTCCCTCCGCCGGGGCGGGTCAGGCCGCCTTGGCCATGTTGCGCAGCACGTAGTGCAGGATGCCGCCGTTCTTGTAGTATTCGACCTCGTCGGCGGTATCGACGCGGCACAGCACCTGGGTGCGGGTCTCGGTCCCGTCGGGGCGGGTGATCACCATGTCCAGCAGCATGCGCGGCGCCAGGTTCTCCAGGCCTTCGATGGCGATGGTCTCCTCGCCGGTCAGGCCCAGCGTCTCGCGGTTCTCGCCTTCCTTGAAGACCAGCGGCAGCACGCCCATGCCGACCAGGTTGGAACGGTGGATGCGCTCGAAGCTCTCGCAGATCACCGCCTTGACGCCCAGCAGGAAGGTGCCCTTGGCCGCCCAGTCGCGCGACGAGCCGGTGCCGTATTCCTTGCCGCCGAAGATCACCAGCGGCACGCCTTCCGCCTTGTACTTCATGGCGACGTCGTAGATCGGCGCCACCTCGCCCGAGGGATAGTGCTTGGAGACGCCGCCCTCGATGCCGGGCACCATCTCGTTCTTGATGCGGATATTGGCGAAGGTGCCCCGCATCATGACCTCGTGGTTGCCGCGGCGCGAGCCATAGCCGTTGAAGTCGGCCGGGCGCACCTGGTGCTCCATCAGGAATTCGCCGGCGGGCGACTTCGCGCGAATGTTGCCGGCGGGCGAGATGTGGTCGGTGGTGATCGAGTCACCGAGCTTGGCCAGGATCCGCGCGCCGGAGAAAGAGGCGATCGGCGCCGGGGTCGGCTCCATGCCCTCGAAATAGGGCGGGTTCTGCACATAGGTGGAGCCGGAGTTCCATTTGTAGGTCTCCGAGCTCGCATCGACGCGGATCGCCTGCCACTGCGCCGGGCCCTTGAAGACGTCGGAATAGCGCTCCTGGAACATCTCGCGGGTGACCACGGCGTGGACGGTGTCCTGCACCTCCTTGGTGCTCGGCCAGATGTCCTTCAGGTAGACCGGCTGGCCATCCTTCCCGTTGCCGATCGGCTCCTTCGTCAGGTCCTTGGTGATGGTGCCGGCCAGGGCATAGGCCACCACCAGCGGCGGCGAGGCCAGGTAGTTGGCGCGGACATTGGCGTGGACGCGGCCCTCGAAGTTGCGGTTGCCCGACAGCACCGAGGCGCCGACCAGCTTGTTGTTCTCGATGGCGTCGACAATGGCGTCCGGCAGCGGGCCGGAATTGCCGATGCAGGTGGTGCAGCCATAGCCGACCGTCTGGAAGCCCAGCGCGTCCAGATGCGGCGTCAGGCCGGACTTGGCCAGGTACTCGGTGACCACCTGCGAGCCCGGGGCCAGCGAGGTCTTCACCCAGGGCTTGGTGGTCAGCCCCTTCTCGTTGGCCTTCTTCGCCACCAGTCCGGCGGCCACCAGCACATAGGGGTTGGAGGTGTTGGTGCAGGAGGTGATCGCCGCGATCACCACGTCGCCATGGCCCAGGTCGTAATTGGCGCCGGCCACCGGCACGCGCAGGTCGGCCTGGTCGCCCGGCACGCCCATGGTGCCGGCCGCCAGGTCCTTGGCGAAGGAGGTGGCGGCATTGGACAGTGCGACGCGGTCCTGCGGCCGCTTCGGCCCGGCCATCGAGGGCTCGACCGTCGACATGTCGAGCTCGAGGGTGTCGGTGAAGACCGGGTCGGGGCTGTCGGCCTCGCGGAACATGCCCTGGGCCTTGAGATAGTCGCGCGCCAGGTTGATGCGGTGCTCGTCGCGCCCCGACAGGCGCAGGTAGTCGAGTGTCACCTCGTCGACCGGGAAGAAGCCGCAGGTGGCGCCGTATTCGGGCGCCATGTTGCCGATGGTGGCGCGGTCGGCCAGCGCCATCTCGGCGAGGCCAGGCCCGAAGAACTCGACGAACTTGCCGACGACGCCCTTCTTGCGCAGCATCTGGGTGACCGTCAGCACCAGGTCGGTGGCGGTGACGCCCTCGCGCAGCTTGCCGTGCAGCTTGAAGCCGATGACGTCGGGGATCAGCATGGCGATCGGCTGGCCGAGCATCGCCGCCTCCGCCTCGATGCCGCCGACGCCCCAGCCCAGCACGCCGAGGCCGTTCACCATGGTGGTGTGGCTGTCGGTGCCGTAGCAACTGTCGGGGTAGACGAAGGTCTCGCCGGCATCGGTGGCGGTCCAGGCCACCTGCGCCAGGTATTCCAGGTTCACCTGGTGGCAGATGCCGGTGCCGGGCGGCACGACGCGGAAGTTGTTGAAGGCCTCCTGGCCCCAGCGCAGGAATTCATAGCGCTCGCCGTTGCGCTCGAACTCGATCTCGACGTTCTTCTGCAGGGCGGAGGGCGTGGCCGAGACATCGACCATGACCGAGTGGTCGATGACCAGGTCCACGGGCACCAGCGGGTTCACCTTGCGCGGGTCGCCGCCCAGCTTGACGATGCCGTCCCGCATCGCCGCCAGGTCGACCACGCCGGGGACGCCGGTGAAGTCCTGCATCAGGATGCGCGCCGGGCGGAACGGCACCTCCTTGCTGCTGCGGCCTTCCTTGACCCATTCGGCGATCGCCTCGGCGTCCTTCACCGAATAGGCGCGGCCGTCCTCGAAGCGGAGCACGTTCTCCAGCAGCACCTTGAGGCTGTAGGGCAGCCGGCTGAGATCGCCGATGCTCTTCGCCGCCTCGGGGAGGCTGAAATAGTGATAAGTCTTTCCGTCCACTGTCAGCGCCTGGCGCGCCTTGAGGCTGTCCTGCCCGATCATACGCATGGTCCGGGGTCCCTCACTTTTTGCTGCGAACTCTGCCGTTTATACATAGGGCGGCCCCCCGGTCTATCGGAGGGGAGAGGACAGGGTGCCCGTGCTGGAAGCCAAAGACATAGCCGTCCTGCGAGGAGAGCAAATCGTCTTCGTCGAGCTGAGTTTCACCGTCTCGCCGGGCGAGGCAATTCTCCTGATTGGTGCCAATGGCGCCGGCAAGTCGACGCTGCTCCGCCTGCTCGCCGGGCTGATCCCCCTGGCCGAAGGCTCCCTGACATGGGACGGCCAGCCGATCTTGACCGATCCTGCGGTGCATGCCGGCCGGCTGCGCTACCTGGCCCATGCCGACGCGCTGAAGCCCAGCCTGAGCGTCGAGGAAAACCTGCGCTTCTGGGCCCGGCAATGGGGCGGCGACATCGCCCAAGCCCTTGATGCCGTCGACCTTCTGCCGCTCGCCGGGCTGCCGGCGCGCCTCCTCTCCGCCGGCCAGAAGCGCCGCCTGGCGCTGGCCCGGCTGGCGCTCGCCCCGGCGCCGCTCTGGCTGCTGGACGAGCCTTCGGTCGGGCTGGACGTCGCCTCCATCGCCCGCTTCGGCGAGTTGCTGGCAGCGCATCGCGCCCGCGGCGGCATGGTGCTGGCGGCGACCCATGTGCCGCTGCCGTTGCCGGGCGCGCGCGAGCTGCGGCTGGGGCGTCCGGCATGATCGCCCTGCTGCGGCGCGAGCTGCTGCTGGCCGCCCGCCACCCGGCCGATACCCTGGCCGCATGCCTGTTCTTCCTTCTTGTCACGGCCCTCTTCCCCTTCGGCGTCGGCCCGTCGCCCGAGACCCTGGCGCGACTCGCCCCCGGCGCGCTGCTGGCCGCCGCCCTGCTGGCCGCGCTCCTTCCCCTCGACCGTCTCTTCGGCGCCGAGGCCGAGGACGGCTCGCTCGACCAGCTGCTGCTGTCGGGCCTTTCCGGCACCCAGATCGCCGCGGTGAAGGCGGTGGCGCATTGGCTGACCACCGGCGCGCCCCTTCTTCTGGCGACGCCGGTGGCGGCCGCCATGCTGAACCTGCCGGAGCCGGCCTGGGGGGTGGCGATGCTGGCCCTGGCGCTGGCGACCTTCATCCTGTCGCTTTTGGGCACCGCCGGCGCCGCCCTGACGTTGGGCGCCCGGCGGGGAGGGGTTCTGCTGCCCTTGCTGGTGCTGCCCCTCGCCATCCCGGCGATGATCTTCGGCGCGGCGGCGATCGAGGCGGCCGCCAGCGGGGTGAACTGGAAGCCCTTTCTGCTGCTGCTGGCAGCCTTCGCCGCGGCGGCGGCGCCCTTGGCGCCGTTGGCGGCAGGGGCAGCTCTTCGCAGCGACTGAAGAGAAGACAGAACAGAGAAGATTCCGGGGTGATCGTATCACCCCGGACCCCGCTTTCAGTTGGCGCCAGGAGGCCACAGGCGGGACGCAACATGAATGTGGGGGTCTGGGGGCATTCAATGCCCCCAGATTCTTCTCTTACTCTGCGCTTCTGCGCGGCCGCCCCAGCAGCTCCCGCACCGCGCTCGGCACGTCGTGCCGCCCCGCCAGCAGCTCGCAGACCGCCGCGGTGATCGGCATGTCGACGCCGGCCGCCTGGGCGCGGGCCAGCAAAGCGGGGGCGGTGGCGACGCCCTCCGTCACGCTGTTCCGTGCGGCCAGGATATCGGCCAGGGTCTGCCCCTGTCCCAAAGCGAAGCCCAGGGAAAAGTTCCGGCTGCCGGGGCCGGTGCAGGTCAGCAGCAGGTCGCCCAGGCCGGACAGGCCGGCCACCGTGTCGGCGCGGCCGCCCAGCGCCTCGGCCAGGCGGGCGATTTCCGACAATCCGCGGGTGACCAGGCCAGCGCGGGCATTCTCGCCCAGGCCCGCGCCCATCACCGCGCCGGCGGCGATGGCGATGACGTTCTTGGCGGCGCCGCCGACCTGGGCGCCCACCGGGTCGTCCTGGCCATAGAGGCGGAAGCCCGGGGTGGCGAGGCGCGCGATGGCGGCCTCGCGCAGGGCCTCGTCGCGGCTGGCCACCACGGCGGCGGCGGGCAGGCCGGCGGCGACCTCGGCGGCGAAGTTGGGGCCGGAGAGGATGCCGGCCGTCACCTCGGGGCGGATGCGCGCCAGGCTTTCCAGCGGGAAGAGCAGCCCCTCGGTCGTGACGCCCTTGGCGGCGACCAGGCTGGGCGGCAGCGGCGGGAAGGGCGCCAAGGTGGCGGCCAGGTGCTGGGCGGGGACCACCAGCAAGGCGAGCGTGGCGCCGGCCAGTGCCTCGGCCGGGTCGGCGGTGATGGCCAGGCCGTCGGGCAGGGGCACGCCGGGCAGGTGGGCGGCATTGTCCCGGCTGCGGGCCATCTCGGCGGCGCGGGCGGGGTCGCGGGCCCAGAGGCTGACGGGGCCGCCGGCGCGGGCGGCCTGGATGGCCAGCGCCGTGCCCCAGGCGCCGGCGCCGATCACCGCGATACGGTCCATGGGGCTGCTATTCCTCGGCGATGCGGGTGACGGCATAGCCCTGGCCGGGCTCGCCGTCGCCGAGCTTGTCCAGCAGGGCGCGCAGGATGGCCTCGGCCTCTTCCTCGAACTTCCAGGGCGGGTTGACCACCACCAGGCCGCAGCCGTTCAGCCGCTGCGGGTCGGTCGGCTCGCGCAGCCAGAGCTCGAGCGCCAGGATGTCGCGCACGCCGCTCTCGGCCAGCGCGGTGTGGAAGGCGCGGACGGGCGTGCGGTGCTTGATCGGATACCAATGCGCCTGGACGCCGGCGCGGAAGCGGTGGGCGACGGCGGCCAGGGCCTCGGCCATGCGGTCGAACTCGCCCTCGACCTCGAAGGGCGGGTCGACCAGGACCAGGCCGCGCTTTTCCGCAAACGGGGTGAGGGCGGTCAGCGCTTCCCAGGCGTCGCGCTTGTGCACCGCGGTCTGCGGGTCGCCGCGGAACAGGGTGCGCAAGGTCGCATGGTCTTCCTCATGCAGCTCGCAGAGGACGAGGCGGTCGCGCGGGCGCAGCAGCATGCGCACCAGGCTGGGGCTGCCGGGGTAGCGCGGCGGGAAGCCGGCGCGCTTCAGCAGGGCGATCCAATCGGCCAGGGGACCTTCGGAAATGTCCAGCAGCCGGCCGACGCCGCGCTTCCATTCGCCGGTGCGCTCGGCCTCGCTGCCGGTCAGGTCATAGGCGCCGATGCCGGCATGGCTGTCGAGCACGCGGAAAGGGCTGTCCTTCGCCGCCAGCCGGCGGATCAGCGCGACGACCAGCGCGTGCTTCATGCAGTCGGCGAAATTGCCGGCATGGAAGGCGTGGCGGTAGTTCATGCGGCGATGTCCGGACCAGACAGCTCGGCAAGGGGCCAGCGCGGCCGGGGGGCATGGTCCAGCGGCTCGGTCAGGCCGGCGCGCAGCCGCTCGATGCCGGCCCAGGCGATCATGACGGCATTGTCGGTGCAGAGCCGGATCGGCGGCGCGATCAGCGGCAGGCCGGCCTTCTCCGCGACCCCGGACAGGGCGGCGCGGACGCCCTGGTTGGCGGCGACGCCACCGGCCACCACCATGGCGGTGGCGCCGGGCAGCATGGACAGCGCGTTGCGGGCGCGGTCGGCCAGCACGGCGGCCACCACATGTTGGAAAGCGGCGGCCAGGTCGGCGCGGTCCTGCTCGGTCTGCAGCTTCGGGATCGAGTGGGCGACGGCCGTCTTCAGCCCACTGAACGAGAAGTCGCAGCCGGGGCGGCCGAGCATCGGGCGGGGCAGGGGGAAGCGCCTGGGATCGCCGGCCTGGGCCAGCTTCTCCAGCGCCGGGCCGCCGGGCCAGGGCAGGCCCATCAGCTTGGCGGATTTGTCGAAGGCCTCGCCGACCGCGTCGTCCAGCGTCGAGCCCAGG
>NZ_MLCO01000036.1 GCF_001982615.1 Teichococcus deserti
GGGAATTCGCGCAAGATTTGCCGCAGGCTGCGCCGTGCCGGCCTGCCGCCGGAACGCCCCGCCCCTCCCCGCCCGGCGGCAGGCCGGGCGGCGGGCGGCTTCGGGCGCGAGGCAGGCGGCGCGGCCATCGGCGAAGTGCTCAGAAAGCGGCGATCAGACCGGGCGGCCGAGCATCTCCATCAGCTCGCGCCATTCGCGCTTGGACAGCCCGCTGCCGGCCTGCTCCACCGCCTCGCCGGCCAGCAGCCGCCGGGTCACCGCCAGCATCTGCGACGACAGGGTGGCCGCCCCCAGGCGATAGTCGCGGAAGGCCTCGGCCACCGTCGGCACCCAGGCTTCCAGCACCTGCATCATCGCCTCGGCATAGACGCGGATCTCGTACTGCGCATGCGGATCCGCCCGCAGCCGCAGGAAATGCAGCAGGTTGTGCAGGTCGGTCTTCCAGTACCACTGGGTGTAGGTGTTCAGCGTCAGGTTCATCCGCGCCAGCTCGCGCGCCAGGCCCTGGCGGGAGGGATCGGCCGGCTGCCCGTCCTCGCCCTCGTTCAGCATCTGGGCATAGTGGTCATAGGTCTGGCTGGCGTCGCGCCGCAGCAGCGCCATGACCTCCTCCGCCTCGGCGCCCTGCAGGATGTCGCCGCGGCCCTGGCGGTTGCTGGAGGACTGCGCCGCCAGCTGCTCCGGCGCCGGGATGTAGAACTCCCGGTCCATGATCGAATAGCGGGCGGAGTATTCGTTGACGTTGGCCGTGCGGTGCCGGATCCACTGCCGCGCCACGAAGATCGGCAGTTTGACGTGGAACTTGACCTCGCACATCTCGAAGGGGGTCGAGTGCCAGTGCCGCATCAGGTAGCGGATCAGCCCGCGATCCTCATTGGCGGCGCGGGTGCCGCGGCCATAGGAGACGCGGGCGGCCTGCACCACGGCCGCGTCGTCGCCCATATAGTCGATCACCCGGACGAAGCCGTGGTCGAGCACCGGCAGCGCCTCGAACAGCATCTTTTCCAGCGCCGGCACGGTCGGGCGGCGGGTCTCGGCGCGGGCCGACTGCGCCTCTGCAAGTTCCTGAAGCTGTGCCGTCGTGAGCGCCATGCGAATCCCCGGGAGTCAGAAATCGGGCCGCCGGAGCGGGCCGGCGGCGCGGGCGGCTTGTAGCTTGTGACGATACACGGCGCCACCGTCTCCGAAGCGGCAGGGCCGCATAGCGGAGGCATGGCAGGATGCCGCACCCCCGCCCTCCGCCACCGTGTCCTGTGGCAGAACCCTCTTCTGCCGCGCAAGCGGTGACGCCATCGGCCGCAGCCTTTGAAGCAGACGCGGCCGCCCCTGGATTTCCGCGCGGCAGCGGCCTATATCGGGAGCGTCATCCTCGGATGACTATGGTGATAAACGGCATGTGGAATAAGCGTTGCGGACCCGGGGGCAGTGCCCGGCGTCTCCACCAGCAACTACCGGCCCTGGATCGTGGGGCGGCGCTTGCGGGGACGAAACAGGCTCGACGCGCGTGGTAAAGCCATGTCTTT
Organism: Teichococcus deserti; assembly: GCF_001982615.1. Classification (GTDB taxonomy): domain Bacteria; phylum Pseudomonadota; class Alphaproteobacteria; order Acetobacterales; family Acetobacteraceae; genus Pseudoroseomonas; species Pseudoroseomonas deserti. Next base: position 1,524 of record NZ_MLCO01000036.1, read on the forward strand.
TGCCCGGCATTGTACCGCCGTCATCGGGCTATATCACAAGTGCCAACGATAACGGTCGCGAGACCGTGGCGCTCGCTGCCTAACAATAGGTAAGCGCGGTCCGGGGGGAACCGGGCAACAGAATCCCCCCACTTCTCCTTTTTGCTACACGCATGGCGCGCAAACGGTGCCATATTTTATCGGCTGGCCACTTTCCGTCCGGGGGCCGCATCCGGTAATGCTCTGCGGTGCTGTGCGGGAAGCGGTAAACGCCCGCCAATCGGGACGCCCGCCCTGCGGCGTCCGGCCGGGGTAAACTGATGACCGAAGACACCAAACAGGTCGAGAGCCTGCTCCCCTACGACCGCTGGACCGAGGAGGCGATGCGCGAGGTCGCCCTCCGCGCCCTCGAGCATGCCGGCGAGCACGGCCTGCCCGGCGAGCACCATTTCTACGTCACCTTCCGCACCGACCGCCCTGGCGTCGCCATCCCGAGCCACCTCAAGGTGCGCTACCCGGAAGAGATGACCATCGTCCTGCAGCACCAGTTCTGGGACCTGAAGGTCAACCGCGAGAAGGACTTCATCACCGCCGGCCTGTCCTTCGGCGGCGTGCCGGCGACGCTGGTGATCCCGATCTCGGCCATCACCGCCTTCTGGGACCCCTATGTCCGCGTGGGTCTCCGCTTCCCCTCGGCCGAGGCCGAGCCGCTGGAAGCCGTGAACGAATCCGACTCGGCCCCCACCCCGCTACCCGTCCCCGCCGAGGCGGAGGCCGAACGCGCCGAGCCCGAGGGCCCGGCCCAGGTGGTCAGCCTGGACGCGTTCCGCCGCCGCCCCGCCCGCGATTAATTTTGTCAGTTGTCGAGGCCCCGATGGGGCCTCGACACCGTTGCGCCGGCGGCACCGGGAAAACCGTCCCGAGGGTGTCACTCTGGCGCAACCCGGCATGGCGCAGCCAGCCGGTTGGTTTGCCCTGATCTCTGCGCTACCACTGCCGGCAGCATCGCCGGCCCCTGCTCCCCTGCAGCCGTCGGCGTGACGACTGAAAAACAAGAGTCGCGGTTCCCGCTGCCCTGCCCGGAGCGTCACCATGTCCCCTGCCGATCTCCCGACATCCATCTCCCCCGCCGGCATCTCTCCCGCCGGCCCCGAGGCCGAAGCCGATGCCGGCATGCCGGTGTCGCAGCGCCCGGAGAGCTTCCGCTACAGCCCGATGCTGCCGCTGGGCGCCGACAAGACCGCCTATCGTAAGCTGGACATCGATGGCGTCAGGGTGATCGAGGTCGAGGGCAAGAAGGTCCTCAAGGTCTCGCCGAAGGCCCTGGAGGAGCTGGCCTTCACCGCCTGCCGGGAAGTGTCCCACTTCCTGCGCCCCGGCCACCTCGAGCAGCTGGCAAAAATCCTCAAGGACCCCGAGGCCAGCGCCAATGACCGCTTCGTGGCGCTCGACCTGCTGAAGAACGCCTCGATCGCCGCCGGCGGCGTGCTGCCGATGTGCCAGGACACCGGCACCGCCATCGTCTTCGGCAAGAAGGGCCAGCGCGTCTGGGTCGAGGGCGACGAGGAGGAGGCGCTCTCCTACGGCGTCCACCGCACCTATACCGAGACCAACCTGCGCTACTCCCAGATGGCGCCGCTCTCGATGTATGACGAGGTGAACACCGGCAACAACCTGCCGGTGCAGTTCGACATCTATGCCTCGCCCGGCGAGTACAAGGCCGACGAGTTCCACATGATGTTCGTCCTCAAGGGCGGCGGATCGGCCAACAAGACTTTTCTCTTTCAGCAGACCCGGGCCGTCCTGAACAAGGACAAACTGCTGAAGTTCCTCGAGGAAAAGATCAAGACGCTGGGCACCTCGGCCTGCCCGCCCTACCACCTGGCCATCGTCATCGGCGGCACCTCGGCCGAGACCACGCTGAAGACCGTCAAGCTGGCCTCCACCCGCTACCTCGACGAGCTGCCCGCCACCGGCGACAAGTCCGGCCATGGCCTGCGCGACCGCGAGCTGGAGCAGGAGGTCCACAAGCTGACCCAGCAGCTCGGCATCGGCGCCCAGTTCGGCGGCAAGTACTTCTGTCACGATGTCCGGGTGATCCGGCTGCCGCGCCACGGCGCGTCCTTGCCGATCGGCATCGGCGTCTCCTGCTCGGCGGACCGCCAGGTCAAGGCGAAGATCACGCCGGAAGGCGTCTTCCTCGAGGCGCTGGAGCATGACCCGGCCCGCTTCCTGCCCGAGACCACCGACGAGATCCTGGGCGGCGAGGTGGTCAAGCTCGACCTCAACCAGCCGATGGATGCCATCCGCGCCGAGCTCGCCAAGCATCCGGTGAAGACCCGCGTCTCGCTGTCGGGGACCATCGTCGTCGCCCGCGACATCGCCCATGCCAAGCTGCAGGAGCGCATCGACCGCGGCGAGGGCCTGCCGCAATACCTGAAGGACCACCCGGTCTATTACGCCGGCCCCGCCAAGACGCCGGCCGGCCTGCCCACCGGCTCCTTCGGCCCGACCACGGCCGGGCGCATGGACAGCTATGTCGCTGGCTTCCAGGCGGCCGGCGGGTCGCTGGTCATGCTGGCCAAGGGCAACCGCTCCAAGGCGGTCACCAATGCCTGCAAGCAGTTCGGCGGCTTCTACCTCGGCTCGGTCGGCGGCCCGGCGGCGCGGCTGGCGCAGGACTGCATCAAGCAGGTCGAGGTGCTGGAATATCCCGAGCTCGGCATGGAGGCGGTCTGGAAGATCCGCGTCGAGGATTTCCCGGCCTTCATCGTCGTCGACGACAAGGGCAACGACTTCTATGACGGTCTGGAGTAAGCGCCGGTGCAGAAGCGCCTGATCTCGTCCGGCAGCCGCTTCGAGGCGGAGATCGGCTATTCCCGCGCGGTGCTGGTCGGCGACACGGTCTATGTCGCCGGCACCACCGGCTATGACTATGCCACCATGGCCATCGCCGACGACGTCGCCGCGCAATGCGACCAGGCCTTCCGCAACATCCAGGCGGCGCTGGCGCAGGCCGGCGCCTCGATGGACGACGTGGTGCGCGTCACCTACATCGTGCCGCGGCGCGAGGACTGGGAGCCCTGCTGGCCGGTCACCCGCCGCTGGCTGGGCCATGCCCGCCCGGCATCGACGCTGATGCATGCCGGGCTGCAGACCGACGCCATGCGGATCGAGATCGAGGTCACCGCGCGCATCGGCGCCGGGGCCGAAACTTCCGGGAGACAGGATTGATGCGCTTCGCGGTAGACCGGCTGGACCATCTGGTGATCACCTGCCGGGACGTGGAGATCACCGCCTCCTGGTTCCAGCGCGTCCTCGGCATGGACCGCGACACCTTCGGCGAGAGCCGCCGCACCGCGCTGAAGTTCGGCGGCCAGAAGATCAACCTGCGTCCCGTCACGGCGACGCAGGAGGACTGGTTCACCGGCCCCGCCGCGGCGCCGGGCGGCCAGGACCTGTGCTTCGTCGTGGCCGTCACCGCCCAGGACGTGGTCGCCCATCTGCATGAATGCGGCGTCACCATCGAGCAGGGCCCGGTGGCCAAGGCCGGCGCGCTGGGCCCGATCACCTCGGTCTATTGCCGCGACCCTGACGGAAATCTGATCGAACTCGCCACCTACGGCGCCCGCGCCTGAGCCTTGGCGACTCCGGCGCGGGACGGTATCCCGCGCCGATTTTCTTTGTTTTATTTCAGTAATTTCGCAGGACTGCCCCGCCCGCCGGCCTCCGACGGCCAAAGAATACGGCCACGATCCGACCTCGCCTCCGCCATAATCTGGCGATGATCGGTGCTATAATCCGGCCATCAAGCCCGGAGGGCGACATGAAGAATTCGATCCGCACTCTGATCCTGGCCGGCGCCGCCGTTGCCACGCTCAGCCTCGCCGTTGCTCCCGCTGCCGAGGCCGGCGACTGGCACCGCCGCGGTGGTGGTGGCGGCGGTGCCGTCGCCGCCGGCATCATCGGTGGCCTGGCAGTCGGCGCCCTGGTCGGCGGCGCCATCGCCTCGCAGCCGCCCGCCTATTACGCGCCGCCACCGCCGGTCGCTTATTACCCGCCGCCGCCGCCGCCCGTCACCTACTACGCTCCGCCGCCGCCGGTCGCCTATTACGCGCCGCCGCCGGTCGCCTACTACGCCCCGCCGCCGCCGCCGCGCCGTTACTACGGCTACGGCTGGTAAGCGGACGCCTCACCCGCCAGGGTTCAGGGTCGCAAAGGTCGGGGAACCCGCTTCCCCGGCCTTTTTCATGTCCGCTCGACGGGCTTCGGCAGCCCCAGGCACCATTGCCCGCGCCACCGTGAAGCCTTGTCGTTACCAAAGCTGCGCCATGATGTTCGGGCAAAAGGATCCGGCCGGGCATGACAATGGCCGATCGAAAGGGCCAACCAAGGGGGGTTGGATGACGGGACGACACCTGCTGAAGCGCTCCTTCACCCTGGCGGGGCACCGCACCAGCGTTGCGCTGGAGGCGCCCTTCTGGACCGCGCTGGAGCGGCTGGCCCAGGCCGACGGGCTGACGCTGTCGGCGCTGGTGCAGCGCATTGATGCCGGCCGGGCCGAGCCCGACCTGCCGCTGGCCAGTGCCCTGCGGGTCGAGGCGCTGCGCCGCTGCCAAGCTTGAGTTAGGCTATTATATAATTTACGATTCGATACGAAAGACCATTGCCCATCATGGCGAGCAGGTCTGCCTTGAAGGTGCATGACACATGCTCACCGTGGTTGATGGACAGGGCGGCAATGTCGTCGACGTCGATGAATCAAGCGAAAATACGTTAAATGGAAAAATTGTTTTCAGAGGTTCAAGAAGCAATATATCCATTGGACCGAACTGCATTTCGTCATCACTCTATATCGAGGCAGGCGACGGCTGCAGCGTGAGAATTGGATCACACTGCAACTTGGGAGGACTTTTCATCTTCGTTGCACGTGGTGGTTGTGTTGAAGTTGATCACCATTGTTCCTTCAATGGATCACCAAGGCTATTGGTGCACGAAAAGGCTTGTATCGCTCTCGGTAAAGGATGCCTTCTGGCCGGGGGCGTCGATGTCACGGTCAGTGACATGCACTCGATCGTGGACATTGAGACAGGTGAGCGCATCAACCACGCGCGCGACGTGACGGTCGGGGAGTGGGTCTGGATCGGGCAGCGCGCGACTGTTTTGAAGGGAACTCGAATAGGCGACGGCACCATCGTCGGTGCAAGCGCCGTCGTCTCAGGTCATTATCCGGGAAATTGTGTGATCACCGGGGTCCCGGCACGCGTCGTTCGTGAAGGCGTTACCTGGCGATTCGATCTCATCTGATACGTTTCAGATGGTGATACGTTTCAGATGGCGGTATCCGGTTAACGATCGGCGCGCCAGCGCAGCCAGTCGGCCAGTTCCACCACCCGGCGCGGATCGCGCAGCGGCCCGCTGAGCCGCAGCCCGATCGACGGCGCTTGCGGATCGGGCTCGGCCAGCGACAGCCGCAGGTCGAGCCCGCCGCGCGCCAGGTCCAGCTCGCCGCTCAGCGTGGCGCCGGGGGTCTCGGCCATCGCCATCCGCCCCTCTTCCAGCACCGCGCGCCCGGCCTGCAGCCGCAGCACCAGATTGGCTGCCTCGAAGCCGGTGGCGCCGCCCAGCAGCGCCGCGCGCAGCGCCGCCTCGGCGGCCGGCGAGATGTCGCGCTCGGCGGCGGCATAGGCGCCGCGCAGGTCGACACCGGCCAGCACGCCGTCGCGCAGCGCCAGCCGCGCCTGCCCCTCCAGCGTCGCCCGCAGCGCCGCGGGGCTGTGGCCGCTGCCGCGCAAGCCCGCCTCGCCCTCCAGCCGCCCGGCGGTCAGGTCCAGCGGCAGCCCGGCCAGCGGCGCGCTGACCGCGACGCCGGACAGCTTGCCCTCCAGCGCCAGGGCCGGCGGGCTGGCGGCGCCGTCCAGCCGCAGCGAGGCCTGGACGCGGCCGCCGGCCAGCTGCGCCTCCAGCCCCTCGATCTCCAGCACACGGTTGCGCAGCCGCAGCGTCGCGGCCGCCTGGGTCAGCTCGGGCAGGCCGGCGGGCTCCAGATGCTGGGCGGCCAGCGCCAGCTCGGCCTCCAGCATGCCCAGCGACTCGAGATGCATCGGCTCGCGCGAGGCGAGGTCGAGCAGCGGCAGCGGCAGCCGCTCGGCGGCGAGGCGCCCGGTCAGCCGCGGCAGGCCGGTCAGCCGGGTCAGCGACAACTGGCCGCCAAGGCGCAGCCCGGCCGCCACCAGCTCGAAATTCTCCGCCGACAGCTCCTGCGGCGTCAGCGCCAGGGTGCTGATCAACGACAGCGACCCCTCGCCCAGCCAGGGCGGCGGGGTCAGGCCGCTGGCCTCGGTCAGCAGCCGTGGCGCACCGGGATGGCGGAGCGTCAGCGTGCCGGCATAGCGCGGCAGGCCCAGGTCGAGGCTGCCAGCCAGCTCCGCCTTCAGGTCGCCCAGGTCGAAGCCTCCGCGCAGCGCCACCGCATTGGCCGGCCCGCTGCCGGACAGCCGCAGCGAGATGCCGGCATTGACGATCGGCAGATTGCCCGGCCAGCCCCCCGGCAACAGAGAAAGAAGCGGCGCGGCGCTGGGTGCCGAGAGCTCCAGCGCCAGGTCGGTCAGCCGGGGCGTGGCGCCCAGCTGGGCGACGCCGGACAGCGCCAACTCGGTCTCGGCGATGCGGCCCGACAGGCGGCGCGCGGTCAGCCGGCCATTCTCCAGCGCGGCATCGGCGGAGAGGCCCTGGATCGCCAGCCCCTGCCAGCTGGCCTTCTCGGCCGAGAGGCGCAGATTGGCGTCCATCCCGGCCAGCCGCTGCGCCAGCCCGGCCCAGCCGAGCTGCGCCAGCGTCCCCGGCGGCATCCAGCCATCCAGCGGCAGCTTCTCCACGTTCAGCCCGAGGCCCAGCGCCGGGCGCGCGCCGAAGCGCAGCACGCCGGCGCCGGAGACCCGGCCGCCATCGATGACGCCGGTGAATTCCGGCACCGCCAGCTGGTTGTCGTCCAGCGTCAGCCGCAGCCGGCCTTCGCCCTCGCGCAGCCGGGTCGGCTCGATGCCTTCCATCGGCAGGCCCAGCGCCTGCAGCGTGGCGCGCAGCGTGCTGCCGCGGAAGCGCAGCGCCGCCTCCAGCCTGCCGCCGGGCACCGCCGCCGGCGCGGGGCTCGCCGGGGCCTGGCCGGCGGCCGGCGCCCCATTGGCAGGCGCGGCGGGCCGGATCGTGGTGGTGGTGCCGGACAGCTCGATCTCGGTCTCGCCCGGCAGCACGGCGCCGATATCGGTGAGCGTCAGCCGGTCGCCTTCCAGGAAGGCGGCGCCGCGCAGCCGGCGCAGGGTCATGCCGCGGAAGCCGGCGGCCTCGGCCGAGAGGTCCAGGCCGAAGGGCAGCGGCAGCGCCCCGGCGCCGCGCAGCGCCGCGACCCAGGGGTCGAGCTCCAGCTTGCCGGTGACCAGCGCCAGGTCGAGCCGCGGCGCCGGCACCAGCCGGAGCGTCGCCGCCCCGCGCGCCGGGCTGCCGGCCAGGTCCAGGGTCAGCTCGTCGGCGGTCAGCAGGTCGGCGGTGACGGACAGGCGCCCGCGCAGCCGGAAGCTGCCAGAGGGGGCCGGCAGCAGCGCGGCCAGGTCGCTGCCGCCGCCCTGCACCGTGCCTTCGAAGCCGCCTTCCGGCAGCAGCACGCCGCTGGCCGAGGCGGAGGCGCGCGCCGCCGAGAGCGTCAGCGCCAGCGGCGCGATGCCGTCCCAGCCGGCGCGGCCGAGGGTGGTGTCGAAATTGACGTCGGTCGCGCGCCAGCGGAAGCGGCCCTGGATGCGCAGCGCCTCGCTGGCGGTGACGGCGGCCAGGTCGGCATCGACCCGCTCCAGCACCACCTGGCCGATGACGATGCGCGAATCGGTCAGCCGGCCCTGCAGCCCGGTCAGCCAGGGCGGCGGGCGGAAGGGCTGGCCGCCGGCCGGCACCGGCGGCCAGGGCAGCCGCACCTCGGCGCCGACCAGCGCCACCTCGCGCGGCTCCAGCCGCAGGCCCAGCAGCGCCGGCAGGTCGAGCCGCAGCCGCAGCGCGCGGGCACGGACAGAGATGTCGTCGTCCGGGCCGCCGATGGTGACGCCGCCTGCCTCCAGCATCGGCTGCGGCAGCAGGGTCAGCTGCACCGGCCCCGCCAGGGTCACGCGCTGGCCCAGCCGCCCGGCGGCCAGGATCGCCAGCCGGTCGCGATGCTCGTTCCAGTCGGTGAGGCGCGGGCCGTACCAGAGGCCCGCCAGCAGCAGCACCGGCAGCAGCAGCAGGACGACGACGGCCGCCCGCAGCAGGCGCGAGGGCCGGCGGCTTTCGGTCGGCGTCGTCGGGGCGGCGGGCTGCGGGCTCAAGCTGCGCGATTCTCCGGATGTCCGCCGCCCATCGGAGCGATGCGGCCGTCGCGGTCTGCGATGGCGCCGGGCGGCATTGCCCTGTCCATCCCCAGGCACAGGCGCAGGCGCAGGCGGGCGCGGAAGCCGGCCATCGCCGCATCGCGGTGGCCGCCGGAGTTCGGAGACGGCAGCAGGGAAGTCGACAACCGGCCGGCAGGATCACGCGCGACGATGTCGGCGGCGCTGCCGCCGCGACCGACCCAGAACTGCCCGCCCGCCATCATCCCCTGACCTTTCCGAAAGCGTATCCGATCGACATGGGCGATTTGTCGATCCAGCGTCAATGATGGGGCCCTGCGATCCCATCCTGAGCGCGGCTTATCACCGCGAGATGACCCGCCGCGCAACCGCGCGCCGCATGGCCGTCAGGAGCCGCCGCCAGGCTGGCGCGCCAGCGGCCGCAGCCGGCCCTGCCGGATCCGTGGAAGACGACCTGCCCGAATTCACCGAAGAAGCCGACCCGCCGGCAGCGGCGGGGCGCGGAGCCGGCCGCGCCGCGGATCGGGCTTCGGCACTGTGCCGCGCGCATCCTCGAAGACCACCGCCAGACAGCACCCGCCAGGGGGCCCGCCAGGAAAGGAAAACCAGCACATGCCCGGGCAGGTGACGCTGCCGGCACGGGGTGCCGTCGACCACCGCCGGGGGTGTCGAGGACAGGCGCCAGGGACGTGGTCATGCGGCGATCATGATGGTCATTGTATCGTCCGGGTCCGCCGCCTATCAATCGCCCGGCAGGCTTCCGGCCACGCGCCTTGCGGCCCCGCGCCGCGGGTGCGGGACAAGCCTCTCGCCATCTGCCATGCTGGACATCGTGCCTTCCGCCATGGCGCGGGGCCGGGAAGACGGAGCGCCTTTGAGCATCTGGGGCAAGATTCTGGGCGGCATGACCGGCTTCGCCATGGGCGGGCCCTTCGGTGCCGTGGTGGGGGCCGCGCTCGGCCATGCCGCCGACGAGGGCAGCACCCAGACGCCGGAGATCGACGCCCGGCCCGAGGCGCTGGCGCGCATCACCAACAAGGACCAGCTGTTCTCGATCGGCGTCATCGTGCTCTCCGCCAAGCTGGCCAAGTGCGACGGGCCGGTGAAGCGCGAGGAGATCGACGCCTTCAAGCGCGCCTTCCGCATCCCGGTCGAGAACCAGCGCGAGGTCGGGCTGCTGTTCGACAAGGCGCGCGAGGATTCCGCCGGCTACGAGCCCTTCGCCGCCCGCATGGGCGAGGCCTTCAACGACAACAAGCCAATGCTGGAGGAGGTGCTCTCCGCCCTCCACCACATCGCCCGCGCCGACGGGCCGATGACCCGCGGCGAGGCGATCTTCCTGGCCAAGACCCGCCAGGCCTTCCGCCTGGACGAGGCCAGCGCCGAGCGCGCCAGCAGCGGCCGCGGCGCCCCGCCGCCGCAGCCGGCCACGCCGGATGCCTATGCCGTGCTCGGCGTCGCCCCGGGCTCGACCGATGAGGAGGTGCGGCTGGCCTGGCGCAAGCTGATGCGCGAGCACCATCCCGACAGCCTGGCCGCCCGCGGCGTGCCCGAGGCGCTGATGCGCCGCGCCTCGACCCGCGTCGCCGAGATCAACGCCGCCTGGGACCGCATCAAGCGGGAGCGTGGATTGTGACGGCAGCCGCCGGTGGCCGCCCCGAGTC
>NZ_MLCO01000359.1 GCF_001982615.1 Teichococcus deserti
GGGCCAGGCGCTGGTGCAGCGGCTGCGCATCGTCCAGGCCAAGATGCCGCCCCCCATCCGCCGCGCGCCGAAGCCGCAGCCCGTCGCCCTGCCCGCCCCGATCGACGCCAAGATCGCCGATGTCGCCGACCCCGAGCTGCGCGCCGCGCTGGCCCGCCTGGCCCAGGGCGTGTTCCGCCCGAAGCGCTGATGCCCGTCCTGTCGCTGCAGGAGCAGGCCTATCGCGCCATCCGCGGCCGCATCGTCACCTGCCGCTTCCCGCCCGGCAGCAGCCTGGTCGAGGCCCAGGTCGCCGAGCTCCTGGGCTTCGGCCGCACCCCCGTCCGGCAGGCCTTCGACCGGCTGCGCCAGGAAGGGCTGGTGATCGTCCACCCGCGCAAGCGCGTGGAGGTGCGCCGCATCGACCCGGCCGAGCTGCTGGACATCATCGAGGCCCGGCTGATCAACGAGGGGCACGCCGCCCGCCTGGCCGCCGCCCGCGCGACCCCGGCCGAGATCGCCGCGCTGGAGGACAACATCCTGCGCGCCGGCAGCGCCACCGCGGTGGAGGAGACCGAGCAGCTGATGCTCCTCGAGCAGGAATTCCACGGCCTGATCGCCGGCGCCGCCCGCAACGCCGTGCTGGCGGATATCCTGCGCAACCTGCGCGACCGGGCGATCCGCTTCTGGTTCATCGCCGCGGGGCAAAGCGGCCACCGCCAGTCGGTCGTCGCCCAGCACGCCGCCATCGCCGAGGCGGTGGCGCGCCGCGACGGCGATGGCGCCGAAGCGGCGATGCGGCGACACATCGAGGATTTCCGGAGCAGCGTCCTGCAGCAGGGCCAGTGAAACGCCAGGGGGAGTCATTCCCCCGGCCGGCCCCTCAATCCTTCCGCCCTTTGAACATCATCACCACCGCCGCGACCGCCAGCAGCCCCCACATGGCGACCGGCGGCGCGTCGAAGCCCTGGGCGTGCCACAGCGGCAGCGCCGCCAGCGCCGCCAGGATCACCACCACCGTGACGATATAGGTGATCATCCGGCGAGGTGGCGCGCCAGGAAGCCGAGCGAGCGCTGCTCGGCCAGCGCCGAATCGGTCGGGCTGTAGGAGCCGCGCTCCTCGCAGGAGAAGCCGTGCTGGGCGCCGGGATAGGTGAAGACCTCGATCCCCGGCTGGGCGGCGCGGATGGCGGCGACGTCGTCCAGCGGGATGCCGTGGTCGGCCTCGCCGAAATGGAGCTGCACCGGGCAATGCGGGGTCTCGTCCTTCGCCGCGGCGATGCCGCCGCCGTAGTAGCCGACCGCGGCGTCGAAGACCTCGGAGCGGGTCGCGCCGTGCCAGGCGACGGTGCCGCCCCAGCAATAGCCGATGATGCCGAGCTTCGCCTCCTTGCCCAGGCTGGCGCGCAGGGCGGCGGCGGCGGCCTCGATGTCGAGCAGGGTCGCGGCGGCGTCGATCTGGCCGCGCAGCGCGATGCCCTGCTTCACGTCTTCCGGCGCGTAGCCGAGCTCGACCCCCGGCTGGGCGCGGTCGAACAGCGCGGGCGCGAGGACGGCGTAGCCCTGCTGGGCGAATCGCTCGCAGACCCGGCGCATGTGGCGGTTCACGCCGAAGATCTCCTGCACCACCACCAGGCCCCGCCGCGCCGTGTCCGGGCCCAGGCGCCAGGCGGAGAGCCGGTGGCCATCGGCGGCGGCCAGTTCGATCTGCATGCGAGTCTCCTGGGGCGTCCGGGCCATTCCCCGACGCGGCGTGCCGCACTATCCTCCGTGCATGGCAGAGATCGTCAACCTCAACCAGCGTCGGAAAGCGGCCGCCCGGGCCGAGGCCGGGCGTCAGGCCGCCGCCAACCGCGAGAAATTCGGCCGCAGCAAGGCCGAGCGCGCCCGCGACGCCGAGGCCGAGGCGCGGCGCAACGCGCTGCTCGACGGCGCCCGCAAGGACCCCGCCAAGGACTGAGCCGCGGCTACTGGCCGAGGATGGTGCTGTCGAGCAGCGTCCGCAGCAGCGTCACGCCTTCCTGCACGCCTTCGAGGCGCAGCGGCCGGCCGCCCTCGCTGCCCAGCGCCCGGGCGAAGACGGCGCGGTCCTGGCCGAGCTCGGCGGCGGAGAGCTTGCCGTCGCCGTCATAGTCCAGGCTTTCCATGGCGAAGCGGGCGATGGCGACGCCGGCCAGCAGCCCGCCGCCGCCGGCCGCCATGACGCCTTCCGGCGCAGCATCCTCGGCGGCCGCCAGCACCCAGGTCATGCCGCGCACCATGCGGGCGATCTCGGCCACCGACAGCAGCTTGTCGCCGGAGACGTCGCCTTCCTGGACGATGGCAGCGACGCAGCCGGCGGGGCTGGCGGAAGCGCCGCCGCAGGCCGCCTCCAGCACCTCGAGCGAGCCGAGGAAGGCCAGCCCCTCGCCATGCAGCGCGGCGAAGGCGGGCGGCGGGCTCGGGCAGCGGTGCCAGGATTGCAGCGGGGTGTCGCCGGGCAGGCGGTCGTCGCGCAGCTTGGCGTCGGGCTCGGCGGTCTGCAGCGCGGTGCCGTCGCCGCGCAGCAGGATGCGGGGCGCCTCGGCGCCGCGGCCGATGCCGACATGCCAGTCGGTCTGCGCCCCGGCTTGCTGGCGGCGCGTCTCGCCGAAGCGGATCAGCCGGGCCGGCGCGTCGGAGGGCAGCCGCACCACGGCACGGGCGGTGACCTGCAGCATGGCGCGCGGGGCGGTGCATTCGCCGTCGAACCAGGCGCCGCGCAGGGCGGGTGGCACCGGCAGCAGGGCCGGCTGGGCCGTCGCCGCAGAAGCAGGGGCCGCGGGCGCGGCCGGCTGGGCCAGGGCGGGCGAGACGCAGCCGAGGCCGGCAACCAGCGCGACGCGAAGGACGGCCATCGAGCCGCCCTTCAACCGGAAAGGAGTCATGGAAGGGAGACCTCGGTGCCGCTGCACAGGGCGAAATCCGGCCGGTCGATTTCCAGCCCGTTGCGGAAGACGGCGCGCAGATGGCCGGTGCAGCCGACCCCTTCGGGCGGCTGGAAGTCCAGCGTCTCGCCGCGGCCGAGCACGGTCGCACCCAGCCGGTCGGCGCCGCGCGGGCTGCCCGCGGCATCGACATAGAGCTCGACCAGCGGCGCCGGGCCGGCATTGCGGAAGCGGACGCTGCCCTCGCGCGGCGGGCCCTGCTCGATGGCCCCGGCCCCCTGGTCCAGCCGCTCGGCCAGCGTCCAGCCCGGGCGGACCACGATCAGCCCGTTGTCGCAGATGTTCACGCCGCGCCGCTCCTCGGCGCCGCCATTGCCGAAGACGACGCGCAGGTCGACCTCGCAGCCGGCGCGGAGCGTCACCTCGAAGCGGCCGCCGCGCTCCAGCGGGCCGCCGGGCAGCCGGTCGTCGCCCCAGTCGGTGTCGTCGACGCTGGAGGCGTAGAGTTCCTGCACCGGCGCGCCATGGCGGTTGACCAGGGTGAAGGCGCGTTCCGGCTGGCGCTCGATGCCGCCGCCGTCGAACACCACCTTGGCGCCGCCGCAGATGTCCACGGCGGATTTCTCCTCGGCCTGCTCGTCATTGTAGACGACGCGCAGATCGGCCTGGCAGCTCTGCCGGCGCAGGCGCAGGCGGAAGGTCTCGCCGGCGCCGACGGTGATCTGGCCCAGGCGGTCGGGGCCCCAGCGTTCCTCGCGCTCCTCGGCGGTCGCGGGCGGCGTCGGCGCCGGCGCGCCGGGGGCCGGCAGCGGCGCGGCATAGAGGCTGCGCAGCGTGCGCTGGGTGCCGTTGACGACCTCGACCTCGCGCCAGGGGATATTGCTGTCGCCGAAGACCACGCGGCTGCGGCGGCACAGGTCGACGCGGCGTTTCTCTTCCAGCGTGTCGTCCTCGTAGACCGCGGTCATGTCGTAGAGGCATTCGCGGGCGCGGCCGAGGCGCAGCGTGAAGGTCGCCTCCGGCCCGACCATGTCGGCGCCCAGCCGGTCCGGCCCGCGCGCGGCGGCGCCGCGGCCCTGGGCGGCGGAGGGCATGGCGTAGAATTCGCGCATGGTCAGGTCGGTGTCGTTGACCACCTGCGCCTCGCGCAGCGGCGCGGTCGGATCGCCGAAGGTGACGCGGCTGCTGCGGCAGAGGTCGACGCCGCGCTTCTCCTCGGCGCTGCCATCGGCCAGCACCGCGCGCACGTCGAACAGGCAGAGCCGCTGCCGGCCGAGGCCCACGCGCAGCGAGGCGCCGGTCGGCAGGGTGTCCTGGCCCAGCCGGTCGGGCCCGGGCTCCACGCTGCCGGCGGGGGCGATGTAGAGCTCGCGCAGGCCGAGGCCCAGCTCGTTGACGATCAGCGCCTCGCGGTCCTGGACGGGGCGCTGCTGGCCGCCCTGCTGGCCCCCGGACGCCGCCGGCGGGGAAGCGGCGCGCTGCGCCCAGGCCGGGGCGGCCTGCCATGGTGCCAGGAGGAGGGCCAGCACCACCCCCACGCGAAACCGCATCCAGAGATATCCTCGCTCGGGCCCAGCGCCCGGACCTCGGCCGCAGCATGCGGGGGGGGATGCTGCGGTGCAAGCGGGGGGAG
>NZ_MLCO01000360.1 GCF_001982615.1 Teichococcus deserti
ACCGCGGGCCGATGCTGCCGCTGGACCTGCCGGCCCAGCCCTCCCCCGCCGCCCGCCGCCGGAGTTTTCGCCTCGTCGGCTGAGCGGGTGCCCCTGATCGCCTGAAGGAAGGAAAATCCATGGCCGGAAACGTCGCCCAGCGCTTGGCCGGGCTCGGCATCACCTTGCCGACCCCCGCCGCGCCGGTTGCCAACTACGTCCCCTTCACCCTCGGCCTCGATGGCCGGCTGGTGGTGGTCTCCGGCCAGGTGCCGATGCGCGACGGCAAGGTCGCCTTCGCCGGCAAGGTCACCGCCGAGAGCATCGACATGGGCAAGCAGGCCGCCGAGCTCTGCCTGATCAATGTCCTGGCGCAGCTGCAGGCGGCGGTGGGCGACCTCGACCGGGTCAAGCGCGTCATCCGCCTGGGCGGCTTCATCGCGGCGGGCCCGGACTTCACCCAGCATGCGTTGGTGATGAACGGCGCCTCCGACCTGGCCGTCGCGGTCTTCGGCGATGCCGGCCGCCATGCCCGCAGCACCATCGGCGTGCCCTCGCTGCCGATGGACGCCGCCGTCGAGGTCGAGGGGATGTTCGAGATCGCGCCTTGAGCGACTTCGAAGTCTCGGATGACGCCGATCCCGCGATCCGCGGCGCCATCCTCGAGGGGCTGCTGGCCTACAACCGCTCCAAGGTCGGCGCGCCGGGCACCCGGCCGCTGCATGTCGTGGTGCGCGACCCGGATTCGGGCATCGTCGTCGGCGGGCTGACCGGGCGGACCGACAAGGGCTGGCTGTTCATCGAGCTGTTCAACCTGCCGGAGGAGCTGCGCGGCGGCGGCCTCGGCGCCCGGCTGCTGGCGGCGGCCGAGGACGAGGCCCGCGCGCGCGGCTGCAACGGCGTCTGGCTGGACAGCTACAGCTTCCAGGCGCCCGACTTCTACAGGAAGCAGGGCTATGTCGAGTTCGGCGCGGTGCCGGACAATCCGACGGGCCACACCCGCTTTTTCTTCCTGAAGCGGTTCTGAGGACAAGGAAAAGGGGCGCTGGCCGTCTTGGCCAGCGCCCCTTTCGATTCGGACGGCCTGATCAGGGGGCGCGGCGGATGCCGCGCCCCCTTCGCGCATCAGGCGATCAGCAGCTCCTCGGTCACCGCGACGGGCAGGCGCCCCTCGTAGAGGCCGGTGGTCAGGTAATGCGCCAGCGGGTCGATGCCGGCCTCGGCGATGTCCTCGTTGGCCGCCAGATAGGCCGAGGTGTCGAACAGCGCGGAGGGGTCGCGGCCTTCCTTGAAGCCGTAGGTCTGGTAGTGGACCAGGGCGTTGATGCCCGAGCCCGCCACGTCGGCGTTGTTCTCGACATAGTAGGAGGTGTCGAAGAAGGCGTTCGGGTCGCGCTGCTCGGCGGCGCCGAAGGCCATCCAGTGGGTGAAGGCGTCGATGCCGGAGGCGGCGATATCGGCATTGGTCGCCAGGTAGAACTGGGCGTCGAAGCCGCTCTCGATGACCTGGCCGACAGCGCGCGCCGTCTGCCGGCCCTCGGCCATGCCGTGGTCGAGGTAGTGGTGCAGGGCGTCGATGCCGGCCTCGGCGACGTCCGGGTTCAGCGCCAGGTAGCCGGCGGTGTCGAAGTCGAGCGACACGTCACGGCCCTCGGCGCCGCCGTAGAGGCGGTAGTGCTCCAGCGCGCCCATGCCCGAGGCGGCGACGTCCTGGTTGACCGCCAGGTAGAACTCCGCGTCGAAGACCGCGTTGGCCGCGCGGCCCTCGGCGGCGCCGGCCGTCTGGTAGTGCTCCAGCGCGTCGACGCCGGCGGCGAAGACGTCCGGATTGGCCAGGTAGTAGGACAGGCTGTCGAACAGCGGGTCGGCGTCGTCGAGGGCGATGGCGCCGTCGGCGAAGGTCAGGCGCTCGATGCTGATCAGCGTGGTCTGGCTGTCGGCGTTGCTGAGCACCAGGCCGTTGCCGGCGCGGGCCAGGGTGTAGTCGGCCACATTGCCGGTGAGGATCGCGGTGTCGATGCCCGCGCCGCCATCCAGGCGGTCGCTGCCGCCCTGGCCGTCCAGCATGTCGTCGCCGGCGCCGCCCTGCAGGAAGTCGCGGCCGGCGGTGCCGACCAGGGTGTTGTCGGCGTCGTCGCCCAGCTGCTGGGCGCCGAGCACGGTGTCCTCGCGGACGCCCACGTTCTGGATGCGCTCGTCGGTGGCCTGGCCGCCGTCGGCCTCGTCATAGGCGGTCTCGGCGGTGCCGTGCTGCGCCTTCAGGTACTCGGCCAGCGCGTCCTGCTCGCTGCCCTTGGCGGCGAAGGTGGCCTCGCCGTCGGACAGCGCCGCGTTGTCCAGCAGGTCGATGCGGTCCGAGGCATAGGCGCCGATCGGATAGCCGTCGCCGCCGTCGGCCAGGTAGCTCAGCGTCACCATGCGGATGTCGCGGTTGGCGTCGCCGACCAGCTGGCCGTCGACCAGGATGGTGTCCAGCACCTGGCCGTCATCGCCCAGGATGACCAGGTTCTGCAGCCGCTCGCCGGCGACGACCACGCTGCCATCGGCGTTCAGGCGCTGCGCCGTGGCGGTGGCGTCGTAGCTGAAGGAGACGCCGCCGACCTGGCCGAAGCTGCCCGGGGTGGCGCCCGGCGCGACGCCGGCCACCGCATGCTCGAAGATGCGGACCAGCTCTTCGGCCGAGACGGTGACGATCGAGAGGGCGTTGTTGAAGCGCAGCGAGTTCTCGATGTCGAGCTGGCTGACGCCGCCCTCCGGCTTGTCGGCGTCCGGATTGGCCTGCGGAGGCAGCTCGCCCGCGTCCGCCCCGGCGCCGATGGCGCCGATCTCGGCGCGGATGCCGCCGCCGTTCTTGATCGAGACGGTGACCGCGGCGTCGACCTGGCGGGCGACGAAGAGGTTGGCGTCGGCGGTCAGGTTGCCGAGGTTGGTCTCCTCGGTGCGGACCTCGCCGCGGCGGCCTTCCAGATAGACGTCGGTGAAGCCCATGACGTTGCCGTCCTTGGCGCCGATCACCGCGCCGACGGCGTCGGTCAGGTCCTTGACGGCGCCGCCCTTGGTGCCCTCGGCATAGGCGTCCTCGTCGCCCCAGAGTTCTTCCACGGTCTCTTCGTTGACCACCACCGGGCCCGACACGGTCGGGTCGATGCTGTCGGGGATGATGTTGCCCTCGGCGTCGAAGGTCAGCACCAGGCGGCCGACATAGCCGTATTCGTTGTTGGTGTTGACGATGGCGACGGTCTTGCCGTCGGCACCGGTCACCATCACCGGATAGGTCTCGGCGGCGGTGTCGCCCGGCTGCAGCGCGTCGCCCTCGTTGGCGAAGGTCGCGTGGCTGCCGCCGGCGATGATGACGTCGACGCCGGACAGCTTGCCGGCCAGGTCGAGCTCCAGCTGGTACTGCTGCAGGTGGCTCAGCAGGATGATCTTGTTCAGGCCCTGCTCGGCCATCTGGTCGACATAGACCTGCAGGATCTCGGCCAGCTCGTCGGTGTTGTTGACGCCGCCGTCGCCGGCCGGGTCCTTCACGGTGACGCGGCCGGGCGACGAGATCGAGGCCAGCAGCTGGGTGGTGACGCCCAGCACGCCGATCTGCTCGCCGCCTTCCTCGATGATGGTCCAGGGCGAGACCTGGGCGTCGGCGGCCTCGGCGTTCAGCGCCTCCGGCGTCGCCAGGTCATCGGCGGTGGTGGCGTAGCTGGCGGCGTCGCGCAGCAGCTCGGTGAAGAGCGCGGCCATCGCCGGGTCGCCGGAGAAGTCCAGGTTGGCGGCAAGGTAGGGGAACATCGCGCCGATCGAGGTCACCGCGGCGGAGGTGGTGCCGCTGCCCTTGGTGAAGTCGATGGCGGCGGCGACGGCGTTGGAGCCGAAGTCCCACTCATGGTTGCCGAAGACGCTCGCCTCGACGCCGATGGCGTTCATGATGGCGATGTCGATGGTGGACGGGTTCAGCGCCAGCCCGGCCAGGTCCTCGGCGGGGACGCCCAGCAGCCAGGCGTAGAGGTCGACCAGCTCGTCCTTGACGCTCGGATCGGTGCCGGCGGCGTTGAACGGGCTCGGGATGTAGTTGTCGCCCGAGGACAGCGTGATGCTGTTGGCGAAGCTGTCCTCCAGCTTGTCGACGATCGCCGCGAACTGGCTGGCGCGGTCGACGGCGGCCAGGCCCGCCTCGAAGTCGGAGGCGTGCAGGATCTGCAGCGTGAAGGTGCCGTCGGCGGCCGGCGCGACGCTCAGCTCGTGCAGCGTCGTGGTGCCCGAGCCTTCAGCCGGCGAGATCAGCATCGGGCCGTCGATGCCCTCGGGGGCGTCGGCGGCGTCGACGAAGAGGATGGCTTCCGGCGCGTCGCCGACCGGGATCAGGCCGGCATATTCGGCGGCATCCGGGCCGGTGATGGCGAAGGCCATGACCGCGTCGGAGCGCTCGAGGGCCAGGAAGGCGTAGAGCTGGCCGTCGATCGTGCCCAGCGTCACGCTCTCGGGCTCGGGGCCCTTGTCGTCGGAGCGGCCGTCATCCAGCAGCTCCGGGGCGTGCTGGAGCAGCATCTGCTCCATCATGTCGCCCGAGTCGAAGGTCTGCACCAGGCCGTCGTCGGTGACTTCCCAGATCGAGAAGCTGCGGCCGCCCAGCGTGTGGATGACGTCGATGTCGCCGTCGCCGTCGGTGTCGCCGTCGACCAGCGAAATGTTCAACCGGCCCATCGCGGCGTCGGCCTTCAGGGCCGCGACGCCCTCGGCGCCGCCGAAGGTCGCCTCGTCCAGATCAGCGTCCTTCAGCCGGCCGACATCGTTGTAGTCGCCCCATTCGGAGGCGTCGCCCTCGTTGGCGGTGACCAGGTAGGTCTTGCCGTCCATGTCGAAGGTGGCGATGCCGTCGGGCATGTAGAGGCCCTGCACCGGCGCCGGGCCGATATTGGCGCCGCCGTCACGGTCCGAGGTGTCGAGGCCGTTGCCCGGCAGCGAATGGTCCTTGGTGCCCAGCGCATAGACGCCGGTGTATTCCATCGTGCCCAGGTCGAGCACCGCGATCGCGTTGTTCTCCTGCAGCGTGACATAGGCCTTGGTGCCGTCCTTGGAGACGGCGATGTATTCCGGCTCCAGGTCGGTCGCGGCGGTGACGCCGTCCACGCCCTTGATGCGCACGCCGGCGGCGATCAGTTCGTCGGTGTCGAAGCCTTCGAAGCCCAGGAAGGTCATGTCGCCGGTCGCGACATCGATGACGGCGACGCCGCCCACCGGGTCGCCCGAGGCGTCGACGCCGTAATTGTCGTTGGGCTCGCCCTCGATCGCCACCAGCAGGCGCTCGCCGTCGGGGGTGAAGGTCACCATGTCGGGCACCGCGCCGACCTCGACCTGGCGCAGCAGGGTGGCGTCGCTGCCGTCCTCGGCGATGGTGTAGAAGGCGACGGTGCCGTTGCTGCCCGGCTCGGCGCCGTCGAAGGCGACGGCCATCACGTTGCCGTGGACGGCGACGCTGTTGCCGGTGCCGAGCGTGCCGACATCCGCCTTGGGCAGGTCGAAGCGGATCTCGCCGGTCAGCGCGTCCAGCGCCTCGACGCCATCGGGACCCAGCACCAGGACCAGGGCGCGGGCGGCGTCGTAGGCGACCACCTCGGCGCTGCCGGCGGTGGAGGCGGAACTGTCCTTGGTCCAGAGCAGTTCGGATTGGATGGCCATGTGTCTGCGTTCCCGCCAGCGAAAGGGTGTCGGGCGCGGGGGTTAACGAAGCATGACCCTGGCTTCATGCATAGTTTGGTTACATTACAAGGCCATGGGCGATTGGTTATTCGTCTTATGAACGTGTGGGTTGAGCAAGCTTGGACTTCGGCGCGCGGACGATTGGCGTCGGGCCGAAGTCATCCGCCTGGATGACCTGCGGGATTGGCCCCGGCGGCGGCGCACCCTACCTAAGGTGCCTGACGCAGAAGGACGCACAGTGGACCGCTTGCTGCACGGCATGGCGCGGCTCGGCGACGAGGCCGAGCGCCTGCTCAACGAGACCAGCCTTCGCGTCGCCATCACCGGGCTCAGCCGCTCGGGCAAGACGGTCTTCATCACCTCGCTGATCAGCAACCTGCTGGCCCTCGGCCGCGGCCGCGACAGCCTGCCGGCGCTGACCCGGCAGCTGGCGGCCAACGGCCAGCGCATCCTCGCGGTGCGGCTGGAGCCCTCGGGCACCCAGGCGCTGGACTGGTTCGACGCGGCGGAGAAGCTGCGCGACCTGGCCGGCGCCACGCCGCATTGGCCGCCGCGCACCGCGGACCTGGCCAGCGCCGCGCTGACCCTGGTGGTGGAGCGGCGCGGGCGCCTTGGCGGCCTGCTGCCGCCGCGCCGGCTGCGGCTGGAGCTGCTCGACTATCCCGGCGAATGGCTGCTGGACCTGCCGCTGCTCGACCAGGATTTTTCCCAGTGGTCCGCCGCGACCCTGGCGCAGCTGAAGCAGCCGCCGCGCGCCGCGCTGGCCACCGATTTCTTTTCGTTTCTGGCCAGCCTGCCGCCGGATGCGCCCGACGAGGATGCGGTCGCCCGCCGTGGCTTCTTGTTATACCGCGACCTGCTGGTGGCGGCGCGCGACCAGGCCGGGCTGCGCTGGCTGCAGCCGGGGCGCTTCCTGGTGCCGGGGCCGAAGGGCGACAGCCCGATGATGTGGTTCTTCCCCATCCCCGGCCAGGGCCCGGCCGCGCCCGGGAGCTTGCGGGACCTGCTGGCCCGCCGCTTCGACGCCTACCGGGAAGACATGCGCCGCAGCTATTTCGACCCCTGGTTCGCCCGCTTCGACCGCCAGGTGGTGCTGGTCGACGCGCTGGGCGCGCTCTGCGCCGGGGAGGGGGCCTTCGCCGATGCCCGCCAGGCGGTGGCGCAGATCGCCCGCGCCTATGACCAGCGCAGCCGCTCGCCCTGGCTGCGGCTGCCGATGCTGAAGCGGGTGGCCTTCGCCGCCTCCAAGCTGGACCATATCCCGCCCGTCCAGCGCCCGGCGTTTCTCTCGATGTTCCAGGCCATGCTGGGCGAGACCGGGCCGAAGGCGCGCCACTTCGCGCTCGCCGCCCTGCGCAGCACCGAGGATGGCGCGGCCACCGTCAGCCCGCCCGTGGTCTTCGGCGTGCCGGCCGGCGACACCCGGCGCCGGCCCTTCCGCCCTGGGCCGATCCCCGAATCGATCCCGCCGGCCGGCGACCCCTTCTGGCGCCGGCCCTATTTCGCTTTGCCGGAATTCCGCCCGCCGCTGCTGGACCCGGAGGGGCGCGACGGGTTGCCGCATCTGGGAATGGACACGCTGCTGGCCTGGCTGCTGGAGGACGCGCTGTGACCCTGCCGCCGAAGAAAGCCCCTGTCCGCGAAGCAGGTCCCGATGCAGGTCCCGGTTGGGCCGATGCGCCCGAACCGGCGCCGGCCTGGGATCCGGGCTGGGAGGCGACGCCGGTGCAGGGCGGGCTGGTGCGGCATGAGGGGCCGGTCAGCCTGGCGCCGCCGCCGGCGCTGCCGGGGGCGGGCTGGCTGCGCAGCCTCGGCCTGGCGGGCGGCGCCTTCTTCCTGCTGGTGCTGGGTGGCGGCGGGCTGTGGCTGGGCGTCACGCTGGACGAGCTTTTCGCACGCTCCGCCCTGCTGGGCTGGGCCGGCAGCGCGCTGGGGGCGGGGGTGGTCGGGCTGCTCGGCGCTGGCGCCTGGCGAGAATGGCGGGCGCTGCGGAAGCTGAAATCCCTCGACCGGCTGGCCGAGACTTTGAAAGAGACCCCGGACGCCGCGCCGCCCCCGCGCGCCCTGCTGCGCTGGGCCGAATCGCTGGCCGAGCGGCTGCCCGAGGCCGCCCCCGCCATCGACCAGATCCGCGCCGCGACGACGCTGGGCGAGGCGCGCGGCCTGGCGGCCGGGCTGCTGCAGCCGGTGCTGGCGGCGCACGTCGCGGCGCTGGGCGGGCAGGCGGCGCGGCAGGTCTTCGTCGCCACCGCGGTGATGCCGGCGCCCGCCCTGGATGCCGCGGCCATGGCGCTGATCGGTCTGCGGCTGATGCGCCAGGTGGCCGAGCTGCATGGGCTGCGCCCCGGCGCGCTGGTGCTGGCGCGGCTGCTGCGGCGGCTGGCCTTCTCGACCGGGCTGGCGGTCGGCACCGAGATGGCGGTGGAGGCCGGGCTGGAGCAGATGGTCGAAGGCCATGCCGCGAAACTCGCCGGCGGCGCCGCGGGCGCGGCGGTGGCGGCGCGGCGGATGGCGCGGCTGGCGGCGGCGACGGGGGAGGCCTGCCGGCCCTTCTGAACCTAACCTTTCGGCAAGCAAGGTTGCGCCGCGGCGAAGGCAGCGCACATGCTGGGGACCATGCCGGACAGCGCCCCCGAACTGACCCTGCGGCTGCATCCGAAGATCGCCGAGATCGCGGCGGTCGACTGGGATGCCTGCGCCGGGGAGGACAACCCCTTCGTCAGCCATGCCTTCCTCTCGGCGCTGGAGGAAAGCGGCTCGGCCAGCCCGCGCAGCGGCTGGCTGCCGCAGCACCTGGCGCTGCGCGATGGCGACGGGCGGCTGCTGGCGGTGGCTCCCGCCTATGCCAAGAGCCATTCCTATGGCGAATACGTCTTCGACCATGCCTGGGCGCATGCCTTCGAGCGGGCCGGCGGCGACTACTACCCGAAGCTGCAGGTGGCGGTGCCGTTCAGCCCGGTGCCGGGGCCGCGGCTGCTGATCCGGCCGGACTCCGGCCTGCCGCCGGCGGCGCTGGGCCAGGCGCTGGCGCAGGCGACCGAGCAGCTCAACTTCTCCTCGGCGCATGTCACCTTCTGCTCGGAGGCGGAATGGGCGGCGCTGGGCGCGGCCGGCTGGCTGCAGCGGCTGGGCACCCAGTTTCACTGGCTGAACGAAAACTATTCCTCCTTCGACGACTTCCTGGCCGCGCTGTCGAGCCGCAAGCGCAAACAGCTGAAGCGGGAGCGGCGGGACGCCCAATCCGCCGGGCTGGACTTCCGGGTGCTGCAGGGCGCCGCGATCACGCCGCGGCACTGGAAGGCTTTCCACCGCTTCTACATGGACACCGTCGACCGCAAGTGGGGCAGCGCCTACCTCACCGAGCGCTTCTGGCCGCTGCTGGCCGAGCGGCTGGGCGAGCGCGTCGTGCTGATGGTCGCCGAGCGCGACGGCGAGCCGGTGGCCGGCGCCCTGAACCTGATGGGCCGCGACGCGCTGTATGGCCGCAACTGGGGGGCCTCGGTGGAGGCGCCCTTCCTGCATTTCGAGCTCTGCTACTACCAGGCGATCGACTTCGCCATCGCGCGCGGCCTGAAGCGGGTCGAGGCCGGCGCCCAGGGCCAGCACAAGATCCAGCGTGGCTACCTGCCGGTGCCGACTTACTCCGCGCATTGGATCTGCCATGGCGGGCTGCGCCGCGCCGTCGCCGAATTCCTTGAGGCCGAGCGCCCGGCGATGCTCGAGGAGATGGCGTCCCTGGCCGAGGCCTCGCCGTTCAGGGCCGCCGACACGGACTGATGCTGGTCGCCTATCTGCAGCTGGGCCTGTCGATGGCCCTGGTCGGCGCAAATGTGGCGATTTCCAAGCTGCTGACCGAGGCCTTGCCGATCGCGCTGATCCTGGGCCTGCGCTGCCTCCTGGCCTGCGCGG
This sequence comes from Teichococcus deserti, assembly GCF_001982615.1. Taxonomy (GTDB): domain Bacteria; phylum Pseudomonadota; class Alphaproteobacteria; order Acetobacterales; family Acetobacteraceae; genus Pseudoroseomonas; species Pseudoroseomonas deserti. The sequence continues at coordinate 9,583 of NZ_MLCO01000360.1, forward strand.
TGCTCTGGCCGCTGGCCCTTCGCCGGGAGGGCCGGCTCCGCCTGTCCGGCGTGTCCCTGGCGAACCTGGCCGCGCAGGCGGCGGTGGGAACCCTGCTCTACAACGCCGCCCTGCTGAGCGGCCTGCGCCACACCACGGCGCTGGAGGCCGGGCTGGTGCTGGCGACCTTGCCGGCGGTGATCGCCATCGGCTCGGCGCTGTGGCTGCGGGAGCGGATGGCACCCCGGCAATGGCTGGCGGTGGCGCTGGCGGGCGGCGGGATGGCGGCGATCACCCTGGCGCGGCTGGCCGGCGGCGGGGGCGGCGGCGGAAGCCTCTGGGGCAATGCGCTGGTCTTCGTCGCGGTCTGCGGCGAGGCGGGCTACGTGCTGCTGGCCAAGCGCCTGGCCGGGCGGGTGCCGCTGGTGACGGCCAGCTTCTGGATGCAGGGTTTTTCCACGCTGATGCTGCTGCCCTTCTGCCTGCCGGTGCTGGGCGCGGCCGCGGCCCTGGCCGATCCGGGGGTTTCGGCGCTGCTGGTCTTCCACAGCCTGACGGCCTCGGTGCTGTGCCTGCTGCTCTGGTATGCCGGGCTGCGGCGGGCGCCGGCGGGGATCGCCGGCATCTTCTCGGCCCTGCTGCCGGCCGCCGCGGCGGGGATGGCGGTGCTGGTGCTGGGCGAGACTTTCTCCACGATGCACGGGATAGGGTTTCTGCTGATGCTGGCGAGCATCGGGCTGGCGACCTGGCCGGGCAGAGGGAAGCGGGTGGTTTGAGCGGCTGGGTCGAGGCTTCGGGCAGCGCATTCCTGACGGACCCGCCAAGCGATTGGGCGGCACGGCTGGCGGCGCGCCAGGCCGGGCAGCGGCGCGAGGTGACGCCGGACCAGATCGCTTCCTGGGAGGCCTTGGCCAGCCTGCTGCAGGGGGCACTCCGCCAGCGGCCCGGCGCCGCATCCTGGACCGTGCTGCTGGAATTCGACCTGCTGCGGCTGGAGAAGCGGATCGACGCCGTGCTGCTGACCGGGCACGCCATCCTGGCGGTGGAGTTCAAGCACCGCGCCACGACCGTCACGCCCGCCGATCTGGCGCAGGTGGAGGATGATGCCCTCGACTTGTTCGACTTCCATTCTGGCAGCCGGGCGCATCCGGTGGTGCCGATCCTGCTGGCCGAGCAAGCGCCGTCGCGGCCGCAAAGCCTGCCGCTGATCTGGCACGGCGTGGTGCCGCCGCTGGCCTGCGATGCCTCCCGCCTGGCCGGGCTGCTGGCGGAGATCGAGGCCGCCCTGCCGCGGCCGGTGACGCCGCTGGACGGGGCGGGCTGGGCCCGCGCGCCCTATCGCCCGGTGCCCGGCATCATCGAGGCGGCGCAGCGGCTGTTCGACCGCCATGGGGTCGAGGAGATCGCCACAGCGCGGGCCGATATCGCCAATCTGCGCGCCACCACCACGGCCATCCGCCGCGCCATCGCCGGGGCGCGGCAGGCCGGGGAGCGGCGGGTGGTCTTCGTCACCGGCGTGCCCGGCGCCGGCAAGACGCTGTGCGGGCTGAACCTGGTCTTCGGCCAGGCGGCGGAGGAGGGGGCGGCCTTCCTCACCGGCAATGCCCCGCTGGTCGCCGTGCTGCGCGGCGCGCTGGAGCGCGATGCCGTGCAGCGCCAGGGCCGTGGCCGCCGCCAGCCGCGGCGGGAGGCGCGCAGCCTGCTGCAGAATGTCCACCGCTTCCTGGAGCATCACCAGCGCCACCCGGAAGAAGTCCCGGCCGAGGCGGTGGTGGTCTTCGACGAGGCGCAGCGCGCCTGGGATGCCGCCCAGGCGCAGCGCGACACCCAGCGCCGGCGCTCGGTGCTGACCGAGTCCGAGCCGGCGCATCTCCTGGAGATCATGGGCCGCCGCGCCGGCTGGTCGGTGATCGTGGCGCTGATCGGCCAGGGGCAGGAGATCAACACCGGCGAGGCGGGGCTGGCCGAATGGGGCCGGGTGATCGCGGCCAGCCGCGGCCTCTGGCGTGCGACGGCCGCGCCCGCCGTGCTGGATGCGGCGGCCGAGCCGGCCCAGCGCCTGGCACCGGGCGAGGCCGACTGGCTGCAGCTCGACCCCGATCTGGCGCTGACCGTGCCGGTGCGTTCGGTGCATCACGACCGTGCCGCCGACTGGGTCGATGCCGTGCTGAACGACCGGCCGCAGCAGGCCGCCGGCATCGCCGCCGCCGGCGAGCTGCCCTTCTATCTGACCCGCGACCTTGGGGTGCTGCGCCGGGCCCTGCGTGACTGGGCGCGCGGCCTGCGGCGGGCGGGGCTGGTCTGCTCGGCCAAGGCGAAGCGGCTGCGCGCCGAAGGGCTGGGCGCGCAGCTGCACGGCGCCGACGCCGAGGTGGTCAACTGGTTCCTCTGCCGCTGGCCGGATATCCGTGGCTCCGACGCGCTGGAGGTCTGTGCCACCGAATATGCCTGCCAGGGGCTGGAGCTCGACCTGGTCGGGCTGGCCTGGGGTGGCGATTTCATCCGGAGCAGCAACGGCTGGCGGGCGCGGAAGCTGTCGGGGACGCGCTGGCAGTGGGTCGGCCAGCCCGAAGCACAGCGACATATCCGCAACACCTACCGGGTTTTGCTCACCCGCGCCCGGCACGCCACGCTGATCTTCGTGCCGCCTGGCGACGCTTCGGACCCGACCCGCCCGCCGCAGGAGGCCGAGGCGGTCGCCACTTATCTCGCCGCCTGCGGCGCCCGACTCCTGGCAGATCCAGCAGAATCGCCATCCGCCCCGGCCAGGCTGCCGCTTCTGGCGCTGGCGGGGAGCTGAAGCCTGGCCAGGATGGCGCAACCGGTTGCAGCGGCGGAAAACAGATCACCTCTCGCGAGAGGTTTCCTTCTATGCCAAGCCTTTGCCATGCTAGCTTCACGCATCCGCTCAGCAACTGACGACTGAGGCCCATGCCGCGCGCTCTCGCAGACCGATCCTCCTCCACCGCCACCTCGCCCGGCGGGCGGCTCGCCGACGGGGCGCGGCGCTTCGCTTCCCCGGCGCTGAAGGCGGCGCTCGCCCGGCGCGGGGCGGAACTGGCCGGGCTGGCGCTCGGCCTGGCCGGCCTCGGGCTGATGGTCGCCCTGGTCAGCTACAATCCGGGCGATCCGTCCTTCTCCACCGCGACCACCGCGGCCGCCACCAATCTGGGCGGCCGCGCCGGCGCGCTGGTCGCCGACCTGATGCTGCAGGCCTTCGGCTGGGCCGCCTATCTGCCGGTGGGCGTCGCGCTGGGCTGGGCCTGGCGGCTGGCCACCCACAAGGGCCTCGCCCCCTTCCCCTGGCGGGCGGCCGCGGTCTTCCTCGCCCTGCCGCTGCTGGCCGCCGCCTTCGACCTGGCGCCGCTGCCCGCCGGCACGCCGACCATCGCAGGTCCCGGCGGCGCCATCGGCGCGCTGCTGGCCGAGAAGATCGACGCGCTGTTCGGCGCGCTGCTCGGCCCGGCGGGGACGCTTTCCGCCCAGGTCGGCATCGTCGCGCTGGCCGGCTCGCTGTCCTTCGCGGCCCTGGGCGTGCCGCTGCTGGCCTGGCGCCAGGCCGGGCG
>NZ_MLCO01000361.1 GCF_001982615.1 Teichococcus deserti
CTGCGCGCCCGCCGCGCAGCCTGCCCGCCCGCAGGCCCCACCGCCGCCGGGCGCGCAGCTTGCGACGCCCCAGGCGCCGACCGCTCCCCCGGCTGCGCCGGCGGCCCCGGCCGCCCGCGTCGCGCCGCCCGTGGCGCCCGCAACGCCCGCCCCGGTGCCGAGCCGCGCCGGCACGGTCACCGTGCAGCTCGGCGCGCTGGATTCGGAAGCCGGCGCCCGTTCGGAATGGGATCGCCTGTCGAAGCGCGTGCCGGAGCTGATCGGCGGCCGCAGCCCGCAGATCACCCGCTTCGAGCGCGAGGGAAAGCCCACCATGTGGCGGCTGCGCCTCGGCGGCTTCGAGGCTGACGCCGCCAGCTCCTTCTGCGAGACGGTGAAGAGCCGCGGCGGCGCCTGCGCCGTGCTCGGCGGCTGAGGCCGCCGGACGCGTCATGGCCCCGCCGCGCGCCGCCATCATCGGCCTGTCCGGCCCCGTGCTGCTGGCCGGGGAAGCCGCGCTGCTGCGGGAATGCCGCCCGCTGGGCGTCATTCTCTTCGCGCGCAACGTGCAGGATCCGGCGCAGCTGTCGCGGCTGACCGCGGCGATCCGCGAGGCGCTCGGCGAAGACGCGCCGGTCCTGGTCGACCAGGAAGGCGGCCGCGTCGCCCGGCTGCGTCCGCCGCATTTCCCGCCGTTCCCCGCCGCCGGCCGCTTCGAGGGGCTGCCAGAGGCGGCGGCCGGCGCCAATGCCACACTGCTCGGGCTGGAATGCCGCGGCGTCGGGCTGGACGTGGTCTGCGCGCCGGTGCTGGACCTGCGCCTGCCGGGGCGCCACAGCGTCGTTGGCGACCGCGGCTTCGGCGCCGATCCGGCCGAGGTCGCGCGGCTCGGCGCCGCCTGGGTCGCCGGGCTGCAGGCGGCCGGCACCATCCCGGTGATCAAGCACATCCCCGGCCATGGCCGCGCCATGGCGGACAGCCATCTGGAGCTGCCGCGGGTCGATGCTTCGCGTGAAGACCTCCAGGCTGACTTCGCGCCGTTCCGGGCCCTCGCCGACAGCGGCGCCTGGGGCATGACCGCGCATATCCTGTTCGATGCCCTGGACGACCGGCCGGCGACGCTGTCGCCAAAGATCATCCGGACGATCATCCGCGGCGAGATCGGCTTCGACGGGCTGCTGCTCTCCGACGACCTGGCGATGAAGGCGCTGACCGGCACGCCGGCCTCGCTGACCGCGGCGGTGCTCGACGCCGGCTGCGACGTGGCGCTGAACTGCACCGGGGTGCTGGCCGACAGCCAGGCCGCTTTGGCCGGATGCCCGGTCCTGACCGAGGACGCGCAGCGGCGCCTGGCCCGGTCGCGCGCGGCCGTGGCGGCGCGCCGGCTTCCCAGCCCCGATCGCGCCGGCCTGGCCGCGGCCCGGGATGCGCTGCTGAAGGACGTCGCGTGATCGACTGGCTGCCGGAGCTGCTTGTCGCCATCCTGGCGACGGTGCTGGCCATCACCCTGCACGAGGCGGCGCATGGCTATGCGGCGCTGGCGCTCGGCGACGACACCGCGCAGCAGCAGGGCCGGCTCAGCCTCAACCCGATCCGCCATGTCGACAAGGTCGGCACGCTGATCCTGCCCGGCATCCTGCTGGCGGTGCAGCTGCTGACCATCGGCCGGGTCGAGGCCATGTTCGGCTGGGCCAAGCCGGTGCCGGTGGATGTCCGCCGGCTGCGCAACCCGCGCTACGGCATGGTGCTGGTGGCCGCCGCCGGGCCGGCGATGAACGTCTTCCTGGCCTGGTGCGCGGCGATGCTGGCGCATCCGCTGCAGGAGCTGTCGGGGGTGCTGCCGCCGGACGCGATGGATCTCGGCGTCCGCTTCATCCTGCTCTCCATCATGGCCAACCTGCTGCTCGGCCTGTTCAACCTGCTGCCGATCCCGCCGCTGGATGGCGGCCGCATCATGGTCGGGCTGCTGCCCTGGCGCGCCGCCATGGCCCTGGCCCGGCTGGAGCGCGCCGGCCTGGTCATCGTCATGCTGGCGATCTTCGTGCTGCCGCGCATCTCGCCCAGCCTCGACATCATGGGCGGGCTGATCGGCCTGGTGACCGGCCCGGGCTTCCGCGCCATCCTGTGGCTGGCCGGGCACGGGACATGACCGCGAGCGCCGATCCTGACCGGCTCCACGTCCGCCTGGAAGTCTATGAAGGCCCGCTCGACCTGCTGCTGGAGCTGGCGCGGTCGCAGAAGGTGGATATCGCCCGCATCTCCATCCTGGCGCTGGTCGACCAGTATCTGGCGGTGATCGAGGGGGCGCAGCGCGTCCGTCTCGAGCTCGCCGCCGACTGGCTGGTCATGGCCGCCTGGCTGGCATGGCTGAAATCCCGCCTGCTGCTGCCCGAGGACCCGCAGGAGGAGGAGGATGCCGAGGCCCTGGCCGGCCAGCTGGCCGGCCAGGGCCTCGGCA
>NZ_MLCO01000362.1 GCF_001982615.1 Teichococcus deserti
GGCGACGCTGTTCTGGCTGGGCATCACCGGGCTGTTCGGCGCCGCCTTCATCGGGCTGGAGCTCTACGAGTTCCACCACCTGATCCATGTCGGCGCCACGCCGCAGCGCAGCGCCTTCCTCTCGGCCTTCTTCACCCTGGTCGGCACCCATGGCCTGCACGTCACCTTCGGCCTGATCTGGCTGGTGACGCTGATGGTCCAGGTCGGCCGCGGCGGGCTGACCGCCTCCAACCGCCGGCGCCTGAACTGCCTCAGCCTGTTCTGGCACTTCCTGGACGTCGTCTGGATCGGCGTCTTCTCCTATGTCTATCTGATGGGGGTGCTGCAGTGAGCGCGCAGCCGCACGGCCATGCCGGCCACCATGATCATGGCCATGACGGCCATGACCACCACGACGACGGCGCGGCGCATGGCTCCTTCAAGGGCTATGTGACCGGCTTCCTGCTCTCGGTCATCCTCACCGCCATTCCCTTCTGGCTGGTGATGGGCGAGGTCTTCTCCAGCCCGCGGGTCACCGCGGCGCTGGTCATGGCCTTCGCCGTGGTGCAGATCGTCGTCCACATGATCTACTTCCTGCACATGAACGGGAAGTCGGAGGGGGGCTGGATCATGCTGGCCCTGATCTTCACGCTGATCATCGTGGTGATCACCATCTCCGGCTCGCTCTGGGTCATGTACCACCTGGACACCAACATGATGCCCATGGCGCCGCATGACATGCGGAACATGCCCTAGCGCATGACGATGACCGAGCCGGCGGCGGCGGGCCCGCGGCCTTCCTCGCCGGTTCGGCTGGCGCTTCTGCTGGCCCTCGCCCTGGCCGGCATCCTCGCCCTGCTGGCGCTGGGCACCTGGCAGGTCGAGCGCCGCGCCTGGAAGCTGGCGCTGATCGACCGCATCGAGAGCCGGGTCACCGCTGTCTCCTATACTACTTCGACGCTGCCGGAGAACGTAAGCCAGGAG
>NZ_MLCO01000363.1 GCF_001982615.1 Teichococcus deserti
GGGACGCTGTGGCTCTACACCGGGGGCGAGGGGGCGCTGTATCGCCAGCTCGGCTGGGAGGCGGTGGAGCAGGTGCCGCAGGGCGGGCAGAGCGTGCTGCTGATGAAGAAAGCGCTGGGGGGCTGAGAACGCCCCCCAGGCTCGGGTCAATCCTGGAAGCGGACGGTCGCGCCGTGGCGCGCCTCGGCGGGCAGGCAGAGGGCGGCCAGCACCGGCGCGACATCGGCCGGCTGGGCGATGGCGGACTGGTCCTCGCCCGGCATGGCCTGGCCGCGCAGCTTGGTCGCCACCACGCCCGGGTCGAACAGGTTCACGCGCAGCGCGGTATGCTCCACCTCCTGCGCCCAGGTCTGGACCAGGTGCTCCATCGCCGCCTTGGAGGTGCCATAGGCCCCCCAGAAGGCCTTCGGCTGCTGCACCCGGCCGGTGGTGACGAAGACGGCGCGGCCGGCAGGCGCCGCGCGCAGCGGCGGGTCGCAGGTGCGGATCAGCCGCCAGGCGGCGGTCAGGTTGGTGCCGATCACGTCGGTCCAGTCGCGCGGGGTGATATGCGCGACCGGGGTCAGCGCGCCCAGCGCGCCGGCATTGTGCACCAGGATGTCGAGGCGGCCGAAGCGCTCCACCAGGGAGGGGCCGACCATGTCGATCTTGTCGGCGTCCTTGACCAGGTTGAAGGGCAGCAGGGTGGACTGGCCGCCGGCGGCACGGATGGCGTCGTCGGTCTCCTCCAGCCCGCCCTGGGTGCGGGCGATCAGCACGCAATGCGCGCCGAGCCGCGCCAGCGCCTGGGCCGTCGCCGCGCCAATGCCGCGGCTGGCGCCGGTGACCAGCGCGACCTGTCCGTCCAACGGGCGGCCGGCGAGCATGCCGGCCTCCGCGGTGGCAGACTGGCTCATTGGCCGTTGGCGGCCAGCAGGGCCGGCATGCGCTCCGGATGGTCGACCAGGTCGGTCAGCGGGATGGCATAGTCGCCGGTGAAGCAGGCGTCGCAATAGCCGGGATTGGCGGCGTCGCGGCCGTCGCGGCCCAGCGCGCGGTACAGGCCGGGCAGCGAGATGAAGGCGAGGCTGTCGGCGCCGATGATGCGCGCCATCTCCTCGACGTCATGGTTGGCGGCCAGCAGCTTGCTGCGCTCCGGCGTGTCGATGCCGTAGAAGCAGGAATGCGTCGTCGGCGGCGAGGAGATGCGCATATGCACCTCCTTGGCGCCGGCCTGGCGCACCATCTCGACGATCTTCTTCGAGGTGGTGCCGCGGACGATGGAATCGTCCACCAGGATCACCCGCTTGCCCTCGATCATCGGCCGGTTGGCGCTGTGCTTCAGCTTGACGCCCAGGTGGCGGATCTGGTCGGTCGGCTCGATGAAGGTGCGGCCGACATAGTGGTTGCGGATGATGCCCAGCTCGAAGGGAATCCGCGCCTCGGTCGCATAGCCCATCGCCGCCGGCACGCCGGAATCGGGCACGGGGACGACGACATCGGCCTCGACATGGCTTTCGCGCGCCAGCTCCTCGCCGATGCGCTTGCGGGTCGTGTAGACCGGCGTGCCCTCGACCACGGAGTCGGGGCGGGCGAAGTAGATGTATTCGAAGATGCAGAAGCGGTTCTGCGTGCGGCCGAAGGGCTTGATGCTGCGCAGGCCGTTGTTGTCGATGACGACGATCTCGCCCGGCTCGATGTCGCGCACGAAGTCGGCGCTGACGATGTCGAGGGCGCAGGTCTCGCTGGCCAGCACATAGGCGCCGCCCTCGCCGCCGATGCGGCCCAGCACCAGCGGGCGGACGCCCATCGGGTCGCGCGCGCCGATCATGGCGCCGTCATGCAGCCCGACGAGCGAGTAGGCGCCCTGCACCTGCTTTAGCGCGTCGATCAGCCGGTCCACCACGCTGGCGTAAAGGCTGATGGCGATCAGGTGGATGAAGACCTCCGAATCGGAGGTGGCCTGGAAGATGCAGCCGCGGCGGACGAGCGCGCGCTTCAGCGTCACGGCATTGGTCAGGTTGCCGTTATGGGCGACGGCCAGGCCACCGAACTCGAAATCGGCAAACAGCGGCTGGACGTTGCGCAGCGCCGTCTCGCCGGTGGTGGCATAGCGGTTGTGGCCGACGGCGCAGCGGCCCTTCAGCCCGGCCATGACCTTGGCGTCGCCGAAGATGTCGCCGACCAGGCCGAGGCCGCGATGCGCGTGGAACTTGCCCGGCTCGGAGAGGGTGACGACGCCAGCCGCCTCCTGGCCGCGATGCTGCAGGGCATGCAGGCCGAGCGCCGTCAGCGCCGCCGCATCGGTCGCATTCCAGACGCCGAAGACGCCGCATTCCTCATGGAAGCCGTCGTCATCGTCCCGGGAGGGGTCATGGGGCAGGGGGTGCATCGGCGTCCTCGTTACCGGCCTCGGGCCGGGGGTCGCAGCAGCTCGTCCATGCTGGGCATGCTGCTCTGCGGCAGGTCTGGAAGTCGGGGGCGATACTCCGGTGGCAGCCGGGAGACAAGCATCGCTGCCGCCCCGGCCGTCACCGGCAGGCTTCGTGCCTCGCGCACCGGCTCGGGCCAACGGTCGACGGCGGGCAGGAACAGTCCGCCCACGATATAGGTGAGGACAACCAGGAAAGCACCCCGAACCAGTCCGAAGACCATGCCGAGCGCGCGATCCAGACCCCCGAGGACCGAAGCCCGCACCTTGCCGGCAAACCAGCCGATCAGCAGCTTCAGCACGATCAGCGCCACGACGAAGGCGGCGGCGGCGGCGACGAGCTCGGCCAGCCAGGCGGGCTGGATATGCTCGGCCAGCAGCGGCGACAGCCCCGGCAGCACGGTGATGGCGAACAGCACGGCGCCGATCCAGGCGCCGACGCCCAGCACCTCGCGCACCAGGCCGCGGAAGAAGGCGATGAGCGCCGAGAGGGCGAGCACCGCGAGGACAATGCCGTCCACCCAGGTCATCGGCGCCAGCCTATAGCCAAGCGGGGGGGCGCTGTCACGCCTCGCCCGCAGGCTCCGGCGCCTTGCGGCGCGGCGTGTCCTTTGTGCCACCCCCCTCATCGGACTTGGGCGACCTGGGCTTGGCCGCGGCGGCGGCGGCCATCGGCGCGACCAGGTCGGCCAGATGGCCGATCTCGGTCAGCTTCAGCCCGTCATGCGCCGAGGCCGTCCGCCCCGGCCGCGAGACGCGGCGCGGCAGGGTGGCGGCGGAAAAGCCCAGCTTGGCCGCCTCGCGCAGCCGCGTGTCGGTCTGGGCGACCTGGCGGATCTCGCCGGACAGGCCGATCTCGCCGAGGAAGACCATCTCCGGGTCGGTCGGCCGGTCGGTGGCGGCCGAGACCAGGGCGGCAGCGACGGCAAGATCCGCCGCCGGCTCGTTCACCCGCAGCCCGCCGGCGATGTTCAGATAGACGTCGTTCTGGCCGAGGCTGACCCGGCAGCGCGATTCCAGCACCGCCATCAGCATGGCCAGCCGTCCGGAATCCCAGCCCACCACCTGCCGCCGCGGCGAGCCGCCGGACGGCGAGGGGGAGAGCAGCACCTGCACCTCCACCAGGACCGGCCGCGTCCCCTCCATCCCGGCGAAGACGGCACTCCCAGAAATATTGCCGCGGCGCTCGGCCAGGAACAGGGCGGAGGGGTTGGCCACCTCCATCAGCCCGCGATCGGTCATCTCGAAGACGCCGATCTCGTCGGTGGCGCCGAAGCGGTTCTTCACCGCGCGCAGGATGCGGAACTGGTGGCCGCGATCGCCTTCGAAATAGAGCGTGGCGTCGACCATGTGCTCCAGCACGCGCGGGCCGGCCAGCGTCCCTTCCTTGGTGACATGGCCCACGAGGACCACCGCGAAGCCGCGCGTCTTGGCCAGCCGGGTCAGCTCGGCGGCGCAGGCGCGCACCTGGCTGACCGTGCCGGGGGCGGCGTCCAGGCTGTCCAGCCAGACGGTCTGGATGGAGTCGATGATGACGAGCGTCGCCTCCTTCTCCTCCTCCAGGCTGGCCGCGATGTCGCGGAGGCTGGTGGCGGCGGCGAGGCCCAGCGGGCTGTCGGTCAGCCCCAGCCGCAGCGCGCGCAGCCGCACCTGGTCGATCGCCTCCTCGCCCGAGATATAGAGGACGCGCTTCCCGGCATTGGCGATGCGCGCCGCCGCCTGCAGCAGGATGGTCGACTTGCCGATGCCGGGGTCGCCGCCCACCAGCACCACGCTGCCGGGGACAAAGCCGCCGCCCAGCACCCGGTCGAGCTCCGCCATGCCGCTGACGGTGCGCGGCGGCGGGGCGGCGCGGCCCTTCAGGCCGACGAAGTCGATCTTGCGCCCGCCCGAGGACTTCCCCGCCGGACCCGGCGCGCGGATCTCCAGCTGCTCCTCGGCGATGGTGTTCCATTCGCCGCAGGTCTCGCAGCGGCCCTGCCACTTCGAGGAGACGGCGCCACAATTCTGGCAGACGAAGCGGGCGGTGGGTTTGGCCATCCGCCCGGTCTAGAACAAAGTGGGTACGGGAGGAAGTGGCGTCAGCCGCCTTCGCCCTTCATCGCCGGCACCAGCAGCCCGACATTGTGCCGGACCATCGCCTCGTAAGTAGGCGCCGGGCCGCCCTCGGCCGACAGCGCATCCGAGAACAGCCGGCCGCGCACCCGAACATTCGCCTCGGCCGCCAGCCGGTCGAGCAGCGCCGGGTTGGTCATGTTCTCGATGAAGACGGCGGTGATGCCCTCCGCCTTCAGCTGCCGCGCCAGGGCGGCAACGGCGCGGGCGCTCGGCTCGCCCTCGGTGCTGACGCCCTGCGGCGCGCGGAACTCCACCCCATAGGCGGCGGCGAAATAGCCGAAGGCGTCGTGGCTGGTCACCACCTTGCGCCGCGCCTGCGGCACGCTGGCCACCTGCTGCCGCACCCAGCCATCCAGCGCCGCCAGCCGGCCGACCAGCGCCTCGGCATTGGCGGCATAGAGCGACGCCCCCTCCGGATCGGCCGCCGTCAGCCCGGCCGCGATGGTGCGGACATAGGCCTGGCCGTTCGTCAGGTCCTGCCAGGCATGCGGGTCGGCCACCGTCTCGCCCGGCTTGCCGTGGCTGTGGCCGTGGCCATGATCGTGCCCGCCCTCCATCCGCCGTGGCGTGATGCCCGTGCTGGCGACCACCGTTGTCACCTTGCCGCCGGCCGCGGCCAGCAGCCGGTCCAGCCAGGGCTCGAAGCCCAGCCCGTTGCGCACGACGAGCTGCGCCTCCCGCAGCGCGGCGACGTCGGAGGGCCGCGGCGAGAAGCTGTGCGCATCGGCATCGGGCCCGACCAGCGCCCGCACCGTGACGCGCTCGCCGCCCACCTGCCGCACCAGATCCGCCAGGATCGAGAAGGACGCCACCACCCGCAACGGCGCCGCCGCCCGCGCTCGGGTCGCCGCGAGGAGGAGAGGGGCGAGGAAGAGAGAACGGCGGAGCATGGGCGAGCACTCTCGAGAGAAGTTATGTTATAGTGTATCGAATAGGCTCGTCAGAGCAGGGAAGCAAGCGAAGACAGAGGCAGGCCAGGGGAATGAATTCCCCTGGACCCCATCTTTTTTCTGATCACCGGCCGTTCAGAGATCTGCGCCTCACCGGCAGCAGCACCCGGGCATCACGGCGGGACGCCATCATACAAAAACAGCGCGCCCTTTCAGGTCGCGCTGCCGCTGGGCCGTTTCACGTACTGTCTCCACGTGGACACGGCAGTCACCCCAGAAAAAAGATGGGGGTCTGGGGGAATTCATTCCCCCAGCCTGCCCAAAACCTTACTTCCTCAGCTCCATGCCAATAGGGCCCTCGCGCTCACCGCGCGCGAACTGGTCCACCATGGCATTCCCCGTCTGGCCCAGCTCGGCGGCGGAGCCGGTCCAGACCATGCGGCCCTTGTGCAGCATGGCCGCCGTGTCGCCGATGCGGCGGGCGCTGGCCATGTCGTGGGTGATCGAGACCGCCGTCGCACCCAGCGTCTTCACGCAATCGACGATCAGGCCATCGATCACGGCGCCCATGATGGGGTCGAGGCCGGTGGTGGGCTCATCGAAGAAGATGATCTCGGGCTCGGCGGCGATGGCGCGGGCCAGGCCGACGCGCTTCTGCATGCCGCCCGACAGCTCCGAGGGGGACAGGTCGCCGACGCTGGCGGCCAGGCCCACCTGGGCCAGGACCTCGGCGGCCTTGTCGCGGGCGCGGGCGCGGGTGATGCGCTTCTGGGCCAGCAGCTTGAAGCAGACATTCTCCCAGACGGGCAGGCTGTCGAAGAGGGCGCCGTTCTGGAACAGCATGCCGATGCGATCGTTGAGCTCTTCGCGCTCGCGGCGGGGCATGGACAGGATGTCGCGGCCGTCGATCTCGATCGTGCCGGCATCGGGGGTGATCAGCCCCAGGATGCATTTGATGGTCACCGACTTGCCGGAGCCGGAGCCGCCGAGGATGACCATGCCATGGCCGGCGGCGATGTCGAGGTCGACGCCATCGAGCACGGTCTTGGCGCCGAAGCGCTTGGTCAGGCCGCGCAGGCGGATTTTCGGGGTGTCGGTCATCAGCCGAAGAACATCTCGGTCAGCACGTAGTCGAGCGCCAGGATCAGGATGGAGGAAGACACCACCGCCGCGGTGGTGGCGCCGCCGACGCCCTGCGCGCCGCCGCGGCTGTTGTAGCCGTGGTAGCAGCCCATCAGGGTGATGACGAAGCCGAAGACGGCGGCCTTCACCAGGCCGGAGATGACGTCCTCGGCCTGCATGAAGTTCAGCGTCGAGGCCAGGTAGGTGGTGGAGCCGAAGCCCAGCTTGGTGGTGCCGACCAGCCAGCCGCCCATGACGCCCAGGATGTCGGCGACCACCACCAGCAGCGGCATGGCCAGCGTGCCGGCCAGCAGCCGCGGGGCGACGAGGTATTTCATCGGGTTGGTCGACAGCGTGGTCAGCGCGTCGATCTGGTCGGTGACGCGCATGGTGCCGATCTCGGCGGCGAAGGCGGCGCCGATGCGCCCCGCCACCATCAGCCCGGCCAGCACCGGGCCGAGCTCGCGGGTGATGGAGAGGACCACCACGTTCGCCACTGCGCTCTCGGCGCCAAACCGGGAGAAGCCGGAATAGGATTGGAGGGCCAGCACCATGCCGGTGAAGATCGCGGTCAGCGACACCACCGGCAGGGAGAAGAAGCCGATCTCCAGGAAGGCGCGGCCGAAGAGGCGCGGATAGAAGGGCGGCCGCAGCAGGTGCGAGACGCCGTCCAGCGCGAAGAGCGCGATGGCGCCGACCGAGCGGCAGGCGCCCAGCACGCCGCGGCCGATGGCGGCCAGGACATTCAGGATCAGGGTCAAGTCAGCGGGCCTGCAGCGTCATGCGGGGGAATGGCGACGCCGGTAGCGGGCGCCCAGCGAGGTCAGGATCTCATAGCCGATGGTGCCGGCCAGCGCCGCCAGATGGTCGGGGGTCTGGGCCGGGCCGATCAGCTCGGCCATGCCGCCGACCTGCGCCGCGGGGGCGTCGGTGACGTCGAGGGTGATCAGGTCCATCGAGACGCGGCCGACCAGCGGTGCGGCCTGGCCCTCGACGAAGGCGGTGCCGCGGCCGGACAGCGCGCGGAGATAGCCATCGGCATAGCCGGCGGCGATGGTGGCGATGCGGCTGGGGCGCGCGGCGGTCCAGGCGGCGCCGTAGCCGACCGTGGTGCCGGGGGCGATGTCGCGGATCTGCAGGATCGGCACCAGCAGGCGCATCACCTGGCGCATCGGGTTGGGCCGGCCCGGGGTCGGGTTGATGCCGTAGAGCGCGCAGCCCGGCCGCGCCAGGTCGGAGGCGAATTCTTCCCCGAGGAACAGGCCCGCGGAATTGGCGAAGCTGGCGGGCAGGCCGGGCAGCGCCGCGCGGGCGGCCGCGAAGCGGGTGGCCTGCAGCGCGGTCAGCGGGTGGCCGGCCTCGTCGGCGCAGGCCAGGTGGGTCATGACGTAGCGCAGGCCGAGCGCCGACAGGTCGCCGGCGGCGGCCAGCTCGGCCGCGTTCAGGCCGAGGCGCTCCATGCCGGTGTCGACATGCAGGATGGCGCCGGTCAGGCCGGCGGCGCGGGCGGCGGCGATATCGGTCGGGCCGTTCAGCACCGGGGTCAGGCCAGCGCCGCCATCGGCGCCCGGCGGGAAGCCGCCGAGGACGGCGATCATCGGCCCGGCGCCGAGCGCCGCGCGCAGGGCGAGGCCTTCGGAGAATTGCGCCACGAAGAAGTGCCGGCAGCCGGCCTCGGCGAGCGCGCGCGCGACCGGGCCGGCGCCCAGGCCATAGGCGTCGGCCTTGACCACGCCGGCGACCGGGCCGCTGGCGTGGCGGGCCGAGAGGTCGCGCCAGTTGGCCACGATGGCGCCGAGGTCGACCAGCAGCTCCGCCTCGGCGGCCCCGGCCGCGGCGCGGGGGGGCAGAAGGTCAGTAATCACTGCCGCCGCCATGCATGTCCCCATGGGTGGTGTCGAGGTCGCCGAAGCGGGTGAACTCGGCCTCGAAGAACAGCGGGATGGTGCCGGTGGGGCCGTGGCGCTGCTTGGCGACGATCAGGTCGGCGCGGTTGTAGGCCTTTTCCATCCGGTCCTTCCAGCTCGCCAGCGCGGTCTCGTACTTGTCGGCGCTGTCGAAGTTGGTGTTCTTCGGCTCCTGCATCTTCAGGTAGTAGTCGTCGCGGTAGACGAACATGACCATGTCGGCATCCTGCTCGATCGAGCCGGATTCGCGCAGGTCCGACAGCTGCGGCCGCTTGTCCTCGCGGTTCTCGACCTGGCGCGACAGCTGCGACAGCGCGATGACCGGCACCGCCAGCTCCTTGGCCAGGGCCTTCAGCCCCTGGGTGATCTGGCTGATCTCCTGCACGCGGTTCTCCGGGCGGGAGCCGGCGGCGGGGCGCATCAGCTGCAGGTAGTCGACGACGATCAGGCTGAGGCCCTTGGTGCGCATCAGCCGGCGGCAGCGGGTGCGCATGGCCGAGATGGTGATGGCGGGCGTGTCGTCGATGAACAGCGGCAGGCGGGCCAGGTCGCGGCTGACCTCGACGAACTTGTCAAAGTCGCGCTGCTGGATCTCGCCGCGGCGGATGCGGTCGCCGGAGACGCGGGCCTCCTCCGAGAGCAGGCGGGTGGCGAGCTGGTCGGCGCTCATTTCCAGCGAGAAGATGGCGCAGCCGCCGCGCGGCACGGCGCCCGGCCCGTGCTCGTCCTCGGCGCTGCGCAGCAGCGACTTGGCGGCGCCGAAGGCCACCTTGGTGGCCAGCGCCGTCTTGCCCATGCCGGGGCGGCCGGCGAGGATGATCAGGTCCGACGGATGCAGCCCGCCGGTCTTGCCGTCGAGGTCGCGCAGGCCGGAGGGCAGGCCGGAGACGCCGCCGCCATGGGCGAAGGCCTTCTCCGCCAGGTTCACCGCGTCGGTCAGCGCCCGGTTGAAGGTGACGAAGCCGCCTTCCGAGCCGCCATCCTTGGCCAGCTCGAACAGGGCCTGCTCGGCGGCCTCGAGCTGCTCCTTGGCGGCGAGCTCGGCCTCGGCGCCGAAGGCGCGGTTGACCACGGTCTCGCCCAGGTCGATCAGCTGGCGGCGCAGCCAGGCGTCGTGGATGACGCGGCCATATTCGCCGGCATTGATGATGCCGACCATGGCGCCGAGCAGCTCGGCCAGGTAGCCGGTGCCGCCGACCTCTTCCAGGATGCCGGAATGCTCGAATTCGGCGCGCAGCGTGATGGCGTCGGCGAGCTGGCCGGCCTCGATGCGGCGCTGGATGGAGGCGAAGATGCGGCCATGGACGGCGTCGGCGAAATGCTCGGGTGCGAGAAATTCGGAGACGCGCTCATAGGCCTTGTTGTTGGACAGCAGGGCGCCCAGCAGCGCCTGCTCCGCCTGGCGGTTGAAGGGGGGCTGACGCTGCGAGAGAGTGAGCAGCCCTTCGCCGGGCGGGTTGACGCTGTTCATGCGGCGCAATCTAGCCCGCCCGTCCCCTGGGCGGGAGGGGTTGAAATGTACCAGTCGCGGCCGGGTGAGTCACAAGGTGGGAGATCCGAGAACCTCAGCTTCCTGGTGGGGGTCCAGCGGGCAGGGCCCCCTGGCCTCGGCTTGGTGGATATAGTCCCGCGTGAGCGGCAGGGCGGCCACGTCCCGGGTCATCTGGATCTGCCAGTTCATGTGCCCCATGCGCCGGAATGCCAGCTCCGACCCCACCAGGTAGAATTCGAACATGCGGCAGAAGCGCTCGTCATAGAGCGACTGGATGGCGTCGCGGTTGGCAGCGAAGCGGCGGCGCCAATGGGCGATGGTCTGGGCATAGTGCAGGCGCAGGATCTCGATATCGGTGGTCCAGAGGCCGGCCTTCTCGACATGCGGCAGCACCTCCGACAGCGCCGGCGAGTAGCCGCCGGGGAAGATGTATTTCGACAGCCAGGGATTGGTGCTGCCCGGGCCGTCGCTGCGGCCGATGGCATGCACCAGGGCGACGCCCTGCGGCTTCAGCGCCGCGTGGATCCTGCGGAAGAAGGTGCGGTAGTGGTCGATGCCGACATGCTCGAACATGCCGACCGAGACGATGCGGTCCACCGGCCGTGACCAGTCGCGGTAGTCCATCAGCTCGAAGCGGACCTGGCCCGAGAGGCCGGCCTCGGCGGCGCGCGCCCGGGCGGCCTCGAGCTGCTCGGTGGAGAGGGTGATGCCGGTGACGCGGGCGCCATGCTCGCGCGCCAGATGCAGCGCCATGCCGCCCCAGCCGCAGCCGATGTCCAGCACCTCCAGCCCGGGGCGGTCGAGGTGCAGCTTGGCGGCGATGTGGCGCTTCTTGGCCTCCTGCGCCTCCTCCAGCGTCTCCTGACCGGTCGGGAAATAGGCGCAGGAATACTGCCGGTCGCGGTCGAGGAAGAGGGCGTAGAGCCGGCCGTTCAGGTCGTAGTGGTGCGCCACGTTGCGGCGCGAGCGCCCGGCCGGGTTGAGCTGGTCGAAGCGGCGGCGCAGCCAGCGCAGCTTCTCCATCAGATGCTCGCCGGGGTGGCCGAACTGCATCAGGTTCAGCGCCAGCAGGTCGGTGACCTCGTAGAGGCCGCAGTCCAGCGGCAGCAGCTCGCCATCCATGTAGCCCTCGCCGAAGGCGAGGCCCGGATTGGTGACCAGGCGGCGCTCGGCGCGCGGGGTGCGGATGTCGAGCCCCGCGCTGGGATTGCCCAGGGGCCCGTCGGTGGCGCCGCGATAGACCCGGCGGCTGCCGTCGGGATAGCGGACGGTGAGGGTCCCGCGCCGGATCATGCGGGACAGGATGCGATCGAACAGCATGGTCCGAGCCCCTGATCATCTCCACGGATGATCAGCTTCGGACTCTGTCATCAGCCTGTCCACTCACGCGGATGGGAGGCGTGACCGGCGCCGCGCATGCCAGATCTGCATGAAAAAGGCGTCCCCCCAAGGGGGGACGCCTGATTCGCTTCCGACCGTCCCAGGGAGCGCGAGGCCCCCTGGAGAAGGGATCAGTTCTCGCTCGCAGCGCCCAGCTCGGACAGCTCGGCGGCCAGCTCGGCCTCCAGGCTCTCTTCCTCGGCCTGCTGCTCGGCGCGGACGTCCTCGCCACGGGCCTGCTTCTCGGCTTCTTCCGGGGAGCGGGCGACGTTGACGGAGACCATCAGCATCACTTCCGGATGCAGCGCGACCTTCACCGGGGTCACGCCCAGGGTCTTGATCGGCTGGTCCAGCAGGATCTGGTTGCGGGCCAGCGTCAGGCCGGCGTCCTTGCAGACGTCGGCGATGTCGCGGCTGGAGACGGAGCCGTACAGGCCGCCCGACTCGCCCGCCTGGCGGATGATGACGACGGTCAGGCCGTCCATCCGCTCGGCGACGCGCTCGGCTTCCTCGCGGCGCTTCAGGTTCTGGGCCTCGAGCTGAACGCGCTCGCGCTCGAAGCGGGCCAGGTTCTCCTGGTTGGCGCGGATGGCCTTGCCCTGCGGAAGCAGGAAGTTGCGAGCGTAACCCGGGCGGACCTTCACCAGCTCGCCCATCTGGCCGAGCTTGTCGACCCGCTGCATCAGGATGACTTCGATCATCGGTGTAACCCCGATCTCACATGTTGGCGGGCGGGTTGCGGCGCCCGTACTGTTCGAGGAGGCCGAGCGCCACAAGGATCAGGGCACCCGGCAGGCTGAAGACGAGAATGAGGACATAGAGCAGGATCAGCAGCGGCAGGCGGGCCGAGAAGCCCGCCAGCCGGGAATGCATCGCGGCCAGGCCCTGCAGCACCAGCGGAACCGCCAGCACCAGGCAGAGCGAGAGCGGCAGCAGCTCGGCGGCCGGATCGGCCACCAGCCACAGCACCCCCGCCAGCGCCGGCAGCGCCGGATACCAGACCGGCAGCCGCGCCGCGCGCCAGGCGGGATCGGCCGCCAGCGCCAGGCCGCGGCGATGCAGGAAGCCCTGCGCGCCCGCGGCATTGGCCAGCAGCGTCAACCCGACCCACAGCGCCAGGGCCGCGGCCTGCAGCCGGACGATCTGGCGCAGCACGGCTTCCGGCACCTCGGCGCCCATGCGGGCGAGGCCGGTGGTGATGGCGTCGCGCAGCAGCGCCTCCAGCCCGCCCTCGTTGCTGGCCAGCAGGCTGGCCAGGACGAGGAGGAGGGCCGGCCAGATGCCGAGCAGCGCCAGCGGCAGGCCGAGGGACAGCCGCGCCGTCCCCGGTTCCGCCTGCGGCGATGCATCCTGGAGCCCGGTGCCCAGCAGCAGCAGCGCCGGCGCGCCGTAGAGGGCGAGCCAGAACAGCAGCGGCACGACGCCCGGCGTGGTCAGCAGCAGCGCCAGGCTGGCGATCGCGACCGCGATGGCCAGCGAAGCCTTGCCGAAGCCGAGGCCGGCCAGGAACAGCGGCATCGGCGCCAGCCAGAACAGGCCCATGCCGCCGGGCACGCCGCGGAAGGCGGCCAGCGCGGCCAGCGCCGAGACGAGCCCGCCCGCCGCCCCCGCCAACAGGCGGGGGTCGTCGGTCAGGCCGATCCGGGGCTGCCCCGCTGCCATCTTCCGTCCAGATCCTTGCTTTCAGTCCAATCCCGTCCGCGGCCCTCAGTCGTTGATGACGTAGGGCAGCAGGGCCAGGAAGCGGGCGCGCTTGATGGCGTTGGCCAGCTCGCGCTGCTTCTTCCCCGACACGGCGGTGATCCGGGAGGGGACGATCTTGCCGCGCTCGCTCAGGAAGCGGCTCAGCAGGCGCACGTCCTTGTAGTCGATCTTCGGCGCGTTCGGGCCGGAGAAGGGGCAGGACTTGCGGCGGCGGTAGAAGGGCCGGCGGGCGCCGACGGCCGGGCGGCGGGCGGCGATGTTCAGCTCGGTGGACTCGGACATGGTCGATTACTCCTCGCCGCCAGCGTTGTCGCCTTCGTCGCGGGGACGGGCGCGGTATTCCTCACGGTCGTCGTTCCGCTCGCGGCGGCCCGAGGAGAAGCGGCCGGCAGCCGGGCGCGGGCCACGGAAGCCACGGTCGCGCTCGCGGTCGTCGCCACGCTTGGCGAGGATGGCGGAGGGGTTCTCGTCGATCGTCTCGATGCGCAGCGTCATGTGACGCAGCACGTCCTCGTTCAGGCCGAGCTGACGGGCGACTTCCTGCTCGGCGGCGGCCGGGCAGTCGAGACCGAGGAGCATGTAGTGCCCCTTGCGGTTCTTCTTGATCCGGTAGGCCAGGCCGCGCAGGCCCCAGTACTCGCGCTTCTTCACCTCGCCACCGGCTTCGGTGACGATGCTCGCGATCTGGTCGGTGATGGTCTCGACCTGCTGCTGGGTCAGGTCGTTGCGTGCGATGAGCACGGTCTCATACAAGGGCATGGGGTCTCCCTGTGGCTGTCTCAGCCCAGGCGACGTCGGCACCATGCCGGCGGCACGCAAACGGGCATAGCCGGGCGCGATGCCTCGCGCGCCCGGCAGGGGAGCGCGGCTTGAACCATAAAGCGCCCGCAGCGGCAACCAATTTATGCCCGCGTCCTGCGGGGAGGGCCCGGCCCCCGGCGCAAGGCTCCGCCCACTCTATAGAAAGGTGCAGGTCCCGGTCGGCAGGCCGGAATCCGGTCCGGATCCTCGGCTTTTCCGCAACGGCGGGCGGGGTAATGGGGCCTTCATCCCGTGTCAACAATGGAGCGGCGCCAAGCCGTGCTTCGCCCCTGGCCGCCGGTGCGGAAAAGCCGAGGATCCGGACCGGATTCCGGCCTGCCGACC
>NZ_MLCO01000364.1 GCF_001982615.1 Teichococcus deserti
GTTGCTCGCCCGCCTGTCCCTTGCCTGCGCTGCCATCGCGGCCGCGGCCGGCATGGCGGAAGCCGCGGCCGCGATGGCAGCGCAGGCAAGGGACAGGCGGGCGAGCAACGGGAGACGGCGCATGGCGACCTCTCTAGACCATTTTCCGCGCAGGGCGAAGCAGGTGGTTAACCACACCCTTCGCCGCGGAAGGAAAAGCTTTCCACCACACCCTGGCGCGTGGCGAAAGTCATGTCGCAGCGAACCACGATATACCCCGGCGAGCTCATCCAGGGCCGCCGCATCCCCCAGTAGCCATAGGGGTAGTAGGGATAGGGCTCGGGCGGGGCCATCGCGGTGGACTGGCTCTCGAACTGCAGGAAGCGCCGGCCATCCGCCTCATAGGTGCGGGTCGGCACGCCGAGGGCGGCCACCAGCTCGCCCTCGGGGCGGTTGATGAAGGCCGAAAGCCGCTGGTCCAGCGTCGGTCCGGGCGCGGCGCAGCCGGCCAGCAGAGCCAGGCCCAGAGGCAGCGTGATCGTGAGCGGAACGGCGGTGCGCAGGCGCATGGCGGACACTCCTCCAGATCGCAGATAGAGCGGCAGGAAGATGGTCACAACGTGGCAGCGCGCTGGAAGTTGGAGACAGCGTCTCAACGACCCTCGCGCCGCCACGCGACCAGTGCCAGGCCCAGCACCAGCGGCAGCGCCAGCCAGGGGGGCAGCAGCGGCAGCGCGGCGATACCGGTGACCAGATGGTCCTGGTTGCGCCGCAGCCCGATCCAGCTCGACCCCGAGGCGTCGCGCCCGGCGGCGACCCGGCGCAGCTCCGGCACCTGCGGCCGCTCGCCGCGGCCGAGCCAGTGGCTGCCGCCGCCATTGGCCTCGGCCAGCGGCTGGATGCGGGCGGCCTCGGCGCGCAGATCGGCGATCTCCAGCGGATTGGCCGCCGCCGCGGCGGCGAAGGCCTGGCGCCGCCCGTCGCTGGCCTGCCAGACGCCGGGCATGGCGGCGGCCATCTCCAGCACCGTCTGGCCCCCCGTGGCCTGGCCACCCGTCCCGCCGGCGGCGGCCGGCCGGCCGCGCGTCACCGTGCCGTCGGGGGCGGTCACCGTGATCTCCGGCGGTGGCCCGGCCTCGACGCTGCGGCGGGTGACGGTCAGCAGGCCGCCTTCGATCCGCGCGACCAGGTCCTCCTCCTCGAGCTCCGGCTCGCGCATCAGCCAATGCGCGGCGCGGCGCAGCAGCTCGGCCTGCGGGCCGCCGCCGTCATGACCCCGCGACCACAGCCAGATCTGGTCGGAGAGCAGCAGGGCGACCCGCCCCTCCCCCACCCGGTCGAGCTGCAGCAGCGGGTCGCCGTCGGGCGTGTCCATCACCGACAGCCCGCTGGTCGGCTCGGCGCGCAGATGGCGGTACCAATGGCCCCAGCCGGGCTCGGCCGCGCCGAGATTGGCGCCGGTCAGCCCCTGGGTCACCGGATGCCGGCCGCCGGCATCGGTGACGCGCGGGCGGAAGGCGCCCTCGGCCAGGGCACCGCGCCCGGTCAGCGGCCGCGCCGGCAGGATGCTGCCCAGCGGCGTCGCGGCCAGGCTGGTCGCCCCGGTGAATTCCGGCCCGACCGAGAGCAGCAGCGCGCCCCCGCCCCGGACATAGTCGGCGATGTTGCGCAGATACATCGGCGGCAGGATGCCGCGGTTGGAGAAGCGGTCGAAGACGATCAGGTCGAATTCGCGCAGCTTGACCTGGAACAGCTCGCGCACCGGGAAGGCGATCAGCGCCAGCTCGTTCAGCGGCGTCAGGTCATCCTTTTCCGGCGGCCGCAGGATGGTGAAATGCACCAGGTCGACATTGGGGTCGGCCTTCAGCAGGCGGCGCCAGGTGCGCTCGCCCGAATGCGGCTCGCCCGAGACCAGCAGCACCCGCAGCCGGTCGCGCACGCCGTTGATGGTGACGACGGCGCGGTTGTTCAGCGTCGAGACCTCGCCCGGCCGCTCCTCGGCGGTCAGCTCGACGACGCTGGGGCCGCCGCGCTCGATCGGCAGGGTGATGCGGTGCTCGCGCCCGAGCGGCACAGACTCCACCCGCGGCGCCGCGCCGTCGCGCCGCAAGGTCAGCCGCACCGCACCGCCCTGCGGCTGCTCGGCGCCCAGATCCTCGACCGCGACGCGCAGCTCGACCGTGCGGCCGACGATGCCGTAGCCCGGCGCCTCGATCACCCGAATGCGGCGATCGACCTCCCCGGGCCGCCCCGGCAGCACGACATGCAGGGGTGCCGGGAACCCCAGCTGCCCCGGCACGTCATGCGCCTGCCCGTCGGTCAGCGCGATCACCCCCGCCAGCCGCGCCCGCGGGATATCGGCCAGCGCCCGGTCGATGGCGGTGAACAGCCGCGTGCCCTGGCGCCCGCCCTCCGGCAGATCGACGCTGCGCAGTTCGAGATCCGGAAACCGCGCCGCCGCCGCCTCCAGCGCCGCCCGCGCCGCATCCATCTGCGCGCCGCGGGTGCCGATGCGGGCGGAGTCGCTGCGGTCCTGCACCAGCAGGGCGATGTCCGGCCGCGTCTCCCGTGTCTCCTCGACCAGCCGCGGATTGGCGAGCGCCAGCAGCAGGACGGCAAAGGACAGCCCGCGCCACGCCACGCCACGCGCGCGACGCCATACCGCGGGGGCGAGGGCCAGGATCGCCAGGACCGCCAGGGCAACCAGCAGCCACCAGGGCAGGATCGGCGCGAAATCGAGACCGGAAATGGCCTGGCGCACGGGTCAGATCCTTTCCGAAGAGCAGAGTTCGGCAGAGAAGGTCAGGGGCAGGCTGGGGGAATGAATTCCCCCAGACCCCCTTCTTTTTTCTGGGGTGACTGCCGTGTCCACGTGGAAACGGGACGTGAAATGGCCAATCGGCGGCGCGACCTGTGAGCGAGCGACGACTTTGTAAAATGGCGTCCCGCCGGGATGCCCGGGTGTCGACGCCGTTGCAACGCTGCCCGTCAAACGGCCAACAGAACAGAAAGAAGAACGGGCGCGGCGCACTGCGCCGCGGGGGAATTCATTCCCCTGGCCTGCCTCCGGCTTCCCCTTCAATTGCCTAGCCTTTCCAGGATCGCCGGCACGTGGACCTGGTCGCCTTTGTAGTTCCCGGTCAGCGCGTACATCACCAGGTTCACCCCGAAGCGATAGGCCAGGGTCCGCTGCCGCGCCCCACCGGGCGTCGTGGCGTAGGGGTTCTGGCCGCGGGCATCGACCGCCCAGGCGCCGGCCCAGTCATGGCCGCCGATGATCACCGGGGTGACGCTGTCATTGGCACGGTCTTCCTCGCGCGAGACCCAGACCTGGCCGCCGGCAAAGCGGCCAGGCAACTCGGGGGGCAACAGATAAAAACTGCGGGTGAGGACGTGCTCGGGGGAGACGGGGACCAAGGGCGGGATGGCCAGGCCGCGGGTCAGGCGCTGCAGGGCCGCGCGGGCGCCGGGGGCATAGCCTTCGCCGGAGCCCTCGTCGCGGGTGTCGAACAGGATGATGCCGCCCTGGCGCATGTATTCGTTCAGCGCGGCCAGGGCCTGGGCGTCGGGGTCGGGGCTGTCGCCGGTCACCGCCCAGTAGAGCAGCGGCACGAAGGACAGGTCGTCCTGGCCGGGGCGCAGCGCCAGCGGCTCGCCGAGGGCCGCGGCGGTGCGGCGGTTCACGTAGTCGGACAGGCCGGCCAGGCCCTGGCGCACCACCTCGTCCACCGCGCCGTCGCCGGTCGCGACATAGCCGATGCGGGTGGCCAGCGGCATTTCCGCCGACGGGCCACGGGCGGCCGGCGCCTGGGCCTGCGCGCCAGACGCCAAGGGCAGCGCCAGGACGGCAAGGACCATGGCCAGCCCGGCGCGGGCCATCAGCCGGCGGCCGAGCAGCCCGCGCTGCACCAGCGACAGCAGCAGGTCGGCGGCCAGCAGCAGCAGGGCCAGCGCCAGCAGCCAGGGGCCCAGGTCGCGCTCGGCGGGCAGCCCGCCGATGGATTGGGTGGCCGTGCCGGGCGGGGGCGCGGCCAAAGCGCGCGGCGGCGGCAGGCTGGCGGACAGGTTGAGGGCGCGGCGCTCGCCGCCCTCGCCCGGGACGCCGTACCAGCCCGGCGGGTGCCGCGGGCCGGGGCGGGTGTCGGCGAAACGGTTGGCGGGGAGGGCGCCGGCA
>NZ_MLCO01000365.1 GCF_001982615.1 Teichococcus deserti
CGCGGGGCGAGCCAAGGAGGGATGGCGGGGCGAGAGGCGAAGTTGCGCAGGTCGCGGCCCGGCGCCCGGGCGACGGCGAGCGGCAGGGCGGCCGGATCGGCCAGCGGGCCGAGCTCCGCCAGCCAGACGCCGTCGGGGAGGCCGGCCGCGGCCTGGTCTGCCACCTCCAGCGCAAGCCGCGTCTTGCCGATGCCGCCGGGGCCGAGCAGCGTCACCAGCCGGCCCGAGGAGCGGCTGGGCGCCAGCAGGGCCAGCACCGCCTGCAGGTCGGCCTCGCGCCCGATCAGCCGGGTCAGCGGGCGCGGCAGGCTGGCGGGCCCCTGGCCCGGGGTGGCGTCCGGGTCGGCCGCCGGGGCCGGGGAGGGGGCGGCCCCCGCATCCACCAGCGGCGCGACGAAGCGGTAGCCACGGCCGGAGGCGGTGGCGATCACGCCGCCGCCCAGCAGCTTGCGCAGCGCCGCGACATGCACGGTCAGGTTGCCTTCCTCGACCACGCGGCCGGGCCAGACGCGCTGCAGCAGCTCGTCCTTGGTGACGATGCGGTCGCGGTGCTCGACCAGGGCCAGCAGCAGGTCGAAGGCGCGGCCGCCGATCCGCGCCTCGCGCCCGTCGACCAGCAGGGCGCGGCGCGCGGGCAGCAGCGCATAGCGTCCGAAGCGGTGGTGGTCGGCAGGGGTGTCGGACGGCATGGCGGCGGCAGGCTACCGCGTCGCGGCGCTTAGGAAAAATTCGGAATTTAAGCGGCCGCGCCACAAGGACTTTGCCGCCCGCCGGCCGCAGGGTCCGCCCGATCCAACCGGGAGGCGCATCGTGACCTTCTTCCTGCTCGCCTATCTCGCCGGGGTGCTGACCATCCTCAGCCCCTGCATCCTGCCCGTGCTGCCCTTCATCTTGGCCCGCGCCGACCGGCCCTTCCGCCAGGGGACGCTGCCGCTGCTGGCCGGGCTGGCGCTGGGCTTCGTGCTGGTGGCCAGCCTCGGCGCCGTGGCCGGTGGCTGGGCCGTCGACGCGCATCGCGGCGGCCGCGCCGTGGCGCTGGCGCTGCTGGCGCTGTCCGGCCTGGCGCTGCTGTGGCCGGGCCTTGCCACCCGTCTGGCGGCGCCGCTCGCCCGGCTGGGCGACCGGCTGGGGGGGCGGGCGGCCATGATCCGCTCGCCGCGCCTGGCCGCCCTGCTGCTGGGGCTGGCGACGGGGCTGGTCTGGGCGCCCTGCGCCGGGCCGGTGCTCGGCCTGATCCTGACCGGCGCGGCGCTGCAGGGCCCCGGCGCCCAGAGCACCCTGCTGCTGGCCGGCTCTGCGGCGGGGGCGGCGACCGTGCTGGGCCTGGCCACCGCCCTGGGCCAGCGCCTGCTGCGCGCCCTGCCCGGCATCCTGCCGGCCGCCAGCGGGCTGCTGCGCCGCGGCCTGGGCGGGCTGGCGGTGCTGGCCGTCATCGCCATCGGCCTCGGCCTCGACACCCGGCTGCTGGCCCGCACCCCGCTGGCCGGCGCGGCGCCGCTAGAGCAGGCGCTGGTCGATGCCTTGCAGCCTGGAGAAGCCCCCGCCATGCCGCCGCAGCCTGCAGCCCTGCCGGTGCTGGGCACCCTGCCCGGGCTCGACGGCGCGGTGGCCTGGCTGAACACGCCGCCGCTGACGCCGCAGGCGCTGCGCGGCAAGGTCGTGCTGGTCAATTTCTGGACCTATTCCTGCATCAACTGCCTGCGCAGCCTGCCGCATCTGCGCGCCTGGGCGCAGCGCTATGCCGATCAGGGCCTGGTGGTGCTGGGCGTGCACACGCCGGAATTCGCCTTCGAGCGCGACGCCGGCAATGTGCGCCGCGCCCTGCGCGACCTCGACATCGCCTATCCGGTCGCCGTCGACAGCCGCTTCGCCCTGTGGCGCGCCTTCGGCAACAGCGCCTGGCCGGCGTTCTATCTGGTGGATGCCGAGGGCCGCCTGCGCCACGTGCAGGCCGGCGAGGGCGGCGAGGCCCGCCTCGAGGCCGCGCTCCGCGCCCTGCTGGCCGAGGCAGGGGGCGCCCCGGCCGCGGCGCCGCCGGTCGCCTTGCGGCAGCCCGGCGCCCAGGCGGCGCCCGACTTCGCCCGGCTGCGCTCGCCCGAAAGCTATCTCGGCTACCGCCAGGCGCAGGCCTATGCCGGGCGCGAGCCGCTGCGCCAGGACGCGCCGCAATCCTATCGCGGCGTGGCGCCGGGGCTGAACGGCTGGAGCCTGGACGGCCGCTGGACGGTGGGCGGCGAGCAGGCCGTGCTGGACGCGGCCGGCGGCGGCATCCTGATGCGCTTCCAGGCGCGCGACCTGCACCTGGTCATGGGTGCCCGCGACGCCGCGCCGCGCCGCTTCCGGGTCACCATCGATGGCCAGCCGCCCGGCGCCGACCACGGCGCGGACACCGATGCCGCGGGCTTCGGCACCATCGACGGCCAGCGCCTCTACCAGCTGCTGCGCCAGAAAGCCGAGGTGCGCCCGCGGCTTTTCGAGATCCGGTTCCTCGATGCCGGCGCCGAGGCCTACGCCTTCACCTTCGGCTGATGCCGACGATTTTCTTCTCGCTCACAAGGATGATCCCGATGTCCGCTGCTTCCTCCCTCTCTCGCCGCCACCTTCTGGGCGCCGCCGGCCTCGCGGCTCTGGCGACCACGGCCCGGGCCCAGCCATCCGCTGGCTTCGGCCCGCTGAAGCAGGTCGCCGCCGGCGTGCTGGACACCGGCTATGCCGAGCTCGGCGCGCCGGAAGCGCCGGTGGTCATCCTGCTGCATGGCTGGCCCTATGACATCCACACCTATGCCGAGGTGGCGCCGCTGCTGGCCGCCCAGGGCTATCGCGTCATCGTGCCCTTCCTGCGCGGCCATGGCAGCACCCGCTTTCTGGACGCGGCCACGCCACGCAACGGCCAGCAGGCGGCGATCGCGGTCGACATCCTGGCGCTGATGGACGCGCTGCGCATCGAGCGCGCCGTGGTCGGCGGCTGCGACTGGGGCGCGCGGACGGCGAATATCCTCGCGGCGCTGTGGCCGGAACGGGTGACGGCGCTGGTCTCGGTCAGCGGCTATCTGATCGGCAGCCCGGCAGCCAACCAGGCGCCGCTGCCGCCGCAGGCCGAGCTGTCCTGGTGGTACCAGTTCTATTTCGCGACCGAGCGCGGCCGCGCCGGCTATGCCCGCAACACCGACGACTTCGCGCGGCTGATCTGGCGCCAGGCCTCGCCGCGCTGGACCTTCGACGAGGCGACCTTCCAGCGCAGCGCACGGTCTTTCGCAAATCCCGACCACGTCGCCATCACCATCCACAACTATCGCTGGCGCCTGGGCCTGGCCGAAGGCGAGCCGCGCCACGACGCGCTGGAGGCGCGGCTGGCGACCTTCCCCCGCATCGGCGTGCCCAGCATCACGCTGGAAGGCGATGCCAATGGCGCGCCGCATCCGGACCCTGCGGCCTATGCGGCGAAGTTCACCGGCCGCTATGCGCACCGCCTGCTGACCGGCGGCATCGGCCACAACCTGCCGCAGGAAGCGCCGCAGGCCTTCGCCCAGGCGATCATCGATGCCGATCGCGGCTGACCGGGCAGGGCGGCCCGCGCCGCGCCGGGCGCCGCTGCCCGCCCTCAGGTTTCAACCTCGCCTTTGCCGGTCGGCGGCCTTATCGCCTCGATCCTGATGGGGCGGCGGGTGGCTGGAGGTCAGGGGTGCCGCGTCTTCGCCCGGCGCGAGGAAGGCAGGGGCGCTCCTTCGTCGAAGGGGCGCTCCGACCATCGCCTCACCGGCCGGTCGCGCTGGCGGCCAGGGCGATCAGCCGCTGCGCCACGGCCTCCGGCTGCTCCTGCTGCACCCAGTGGCCGGCGCCCGGGATCAGCTGCAGGCCGCGGAAATCGGCGCAGGCCGCCTCCTGCATCCGGGTCAGGGCGAAGGGCGCCTGGTGGATGCCCCAGTCGCTGCTGCCGGCGATGAAGATGGCCGGCACCTCGATCCGCCGGCCGCCGAACAGCACCAGATCCGCCGCATTCGCGCCGCCCGTGTTGCAGCGATAGGATTGCAGCCCGCCGGCGAAGCCGGTGCGGGCATATTCCGCCGCATAGACGGCCAGTTCCGCATCGGTGAGCCAGGGCGCCTCGGCGGGCGGCAGGTGCGGCGCCACCGCCTCCGGCATCGTCGCCTCCAGGGGCATGACGTAGTAGTCGGGCAGCTTCGCCAGTTCCTCCGGCGTCCAGCCGGCCAGCGGGAAGGGCTGATTGCCCGGCCAGTCGGCGCTCTTGTGGTGGTAGTAGGCGCGCAGGAAGGCGTGCAGCCCCTGCGGCGGGCGGTCCATCTCCGCGGCGGCGCGGCGTTCGGCGTAATACCACTGGTAGTGCTTGCGCGGCGGCTGCAGCCCGGCCAGGCCGGCATCCGGATTGCCTGCCGGCGGCACGCCGAAGCGCGGCGGGCCGGCGAAGGGCGCGCTCATCATCGCCAGGCGCCGGAAGACATCGGGGCGGATCAGCGCCGACCAGGCCGCGACCGAGGAGCCGTAGTCGTGCCCCACCACCATCTCGACCTGCGGCAGCCCGAGCGCCTGCAGCAGGGCCAGCTGGTCGCGCACCATGTTGAGCATCTGGAAGGGCGCCAGCGGCTCGTCATAGCCCGCGCTCCATCCCGTCGTGCGGCCATAGCCGCGCAGGTCGGGCGCGATGACGTGGTGGCCGGCCGCGGCGAGGGCGGGCATCACCTTGCGCCAGGAGAAGGCCAGCTCCGGAAAGCCGTGCAGCAGCAGCACCGCCGGCTGCCCGGCCTGTCCGGCCTCGAGCAGATGGACGGCGAGGCCGTTCACGCCATTCAGGATGCGGCTGCGGAGGCCGGCGGGCAGCAGGGCAGGATCGAGAGGCGTCACGTGTCGGGGTTTCCTCGGTTGGTTCCGGGCCGTCTTGATGTCGCGGCAGTCGGAGGCGTTGCTGAAGGCCGGCCTCGCCCGCGACGCGGACGCGCTCAAAGCCTGTGTCGCACAGGCTGAGGCGCTGCACGACGGTCCTGCATGGCACGATGCTGCAGGGCAGCTCGGGCGGGACGCTCCCCGATCCAGGCCCGGCGCGGCCTCGCCTTGTCGAGGGCCGGACCCCGACCATATCGAAGGTCATGGCTTACCCCTTGCCGCGCGCCCTGCAGCCGGACCCGGCGCAGGCCCTGAAGTCCGCCATCACCGCCCGTGTCGTCGCCCTGTTCAACGACCGCGGGCGGGGCGAGGCGCCGGTGGTGCGCCGGACGGACGGCCTGTTCGGCCCCCGGGCGGTGGCCTGGCGTGTCCATGGCGACGTGGCCTCGATGATGGTGGGCGGCATCGCCTCGCTGCTGCTGCAGATGCTGCATCCGGCGGTGCTGGCCGGCGTCTGGGACCATTCCAACTTCCGCGCCGACATGCAGGGCCGGCTGCGGCGCACCGCGCGCTTCATCGCCCTGACCACCTATGGCGGGCGTGAGGAGGCGGAGGCGGTGATGGCGCGGGTGCGCCAGATCCATGAGCGGGTCCGCGGCACCCTGCCCGACGGCACGCCCTATGCCGCCGGCGACCCGGCGCTGCTCGCCTGGGTGCATGTGACGGAGGCCACCTGCTTCCTGAGCGCCTGGCGGCGCTATGCGGAGCCCGGCATGTCGCTGGCCGACCAGGACCGCTACTTCGCGGAGATGGCGCAGGTGGCGCGCGCCCTGGGCGCGGCGCCCGTGCCCTGCAGCCTGGCGGAGGCGCAGCACCTGATCGGCGCCTACCGGCCGCAGCTGCGCGCCGACGCCCGCACGCGGGAGGTTCGCCGCCTGGTGCTGAAGGCGGCCGAGGCCGATCGGGTGACGGCCGGCATGCAGGTGCTGGCGAACCAGGCGGCGATCGACCTCCTGCCGGGCTGGTCCCGGCGGCTGCACGGGCTGCCCAATCCGCTGCTGGGCCGGCCGCTGGTGCGGGCGGGAACGCTGGGGATCGCGCAGACCCTGCGCTGGGCCTTCCGCTGACCATGGGGAGCGGCCCGTGACCGAGCCGGCGACGGCGTTCAGCGCGACGCAGCACAGCCCTGGGGACGGCCCGCCCGGGGCGACGGCCCGCTTCCCCTATGACCGCATGACGGTGGAACGCTTCCGCGAGGCCTTCCCCCAGGCCCGCTGGCGCGACGATCTGGGCGCCTGGTTCGTTCCCGGCACACGGGCGGAACGCCGCCTGACGCGGTGGATGGGCCGGGAATGGTCCGGCGTGCTGGTCTATGCGGATCAACGCGGCCGCGATGCCTTCACCTTCGAGCCGATCGCCAGTCCCTATCTGGAGGTCGCCGACGACCTCCTGGTCCGCACGCCCTATTCCCGCACAGTCATCGCCGAGCTGCGGGAGGTGCCCTGGGCCCGTTGGGACGGGACATCGAAGGTCTGGCGCGTGCCATTCCGGTCGTTCGAGGCGCTGCAGAAGCGCTGGCCCGCGATCGAGGCCGCTGCCCGTATGGCCGAGCCCGAGGCGCGGCGCCAGCGCGCGGTGAGCCGCAGGACCGCCGCCGAGGCGGCGGACCGGCGTGCCGAGGCAGCCGAGCGTCGCCGCAACCGCTATCCCGTGGCAGCCGATGCGCTGCCGCCGCTCGATCGGGTGCTGATGACCCATCTGGGCTGCGTGGTCTTCGAGGCGGTCACCGGCGAGCTGGCCGATCCGGCGACGCTGGCCCGCTTCTACCCGGGCATCGTCACCGAATCCGCCACGCCGATCTGGGCGACCTGGCGCCGGCCGGGCCATGCCGAGCTGGTGCGGGCCTGGCCCGCCCGAGCCGAAGTCACCCCGGCCGAGCTGACGCGCGGCTGGTGGCAGCCGGATATCACGGTGCTGCGGGAGGAACGCCGCCGGGCGGCCTCGCTGGAACGGGCACGAGCGACGCGGCAGGCCAGGCGCCTCGGGCGCCTGGCAGCAGAATCGGAGAGCTGAGGACCCTGTCTATGCCGCCGGCAGTGCCGGCGTGGAATGTCGCTTCTGGCCTGAATGGGCCGTCCTGCGGACCTGGCCGCGCCTTCAGCTGCGTGAAGGCCACCTGTAGCACGAGGCCTTGGGGTTCGCGCGGCGTGCGGAAGAGCACGAAGCCGCGCCGCCACGCCGAACGGCGGGGCGAGCTTCATCGCCGGCGCGGAACTCTGCGACGAGGGCGGGATGCCGCAGGTCTGTTCGAACGAGCGACGGCGCAGGCCCCGCAGGGCGGGCAGGGCCGCGGCTGATGCGCCCCGATCCGCGCCGCCCAGACTGGCGCGCCTCCCGATCCCGCTTGGGCGGGCCTAGAGGCATTCCGAGGCAATGACCGTCGGCAATCCGGTGACAAGGGTGACGCCGCAGCCCGCCAGGGCCGAGGCCAGGCCCAGGCGCCGCGGCAGCCCTGCAGGCATGCGCGCCGCCACCAGCACCACGGCCAGCCCGCCGGCGCAGAAGGTCAGCCAGGTCCCGACCAGGACCAGGCGGAACAGCGAGACACCGGCGCCACCGATGTCCTGCCAACCGATAGCGCAGCCCAGGCCATGCAGCCCGTAGAGCAGCGAGAAGCCGAAGGCCCAGACCAGCAGGCCGGCCGAGGCGCGGGCCAGCAGCCTCATGGCAGCAGCGCCGGGGCGAGCACGCAGGCCAGCACGATCAGCACCGCCGCCGCCGCATAGTCGTTGAACAGGCGCGCCACCGCGGGCTCCAGCCCGCAGCCTGGACGGATATGGCCGGAGCCCAGGCGGGCGCAGACGAAGGCCGCCAGCAGCGCGGCGAGCAGGGCATGCAGCGCCGCATAGGCCAGCAGTGCCCAGGAGGCCGCGGCATAGGCGTGGCTGTCGGGCGGCGGCAGCCCGGCGGCGCCCAGCCAGGCCAGCGCGGCGGCGGCCAGCAGCTGCGCGCCTGCCGCCGCCGCGGCGGCGCGCCGGGCTGCCGGCCGGCGCCCCTCCTGGCTCGCCGTGGCCGCAAGGCGCGCCAGCAGCATGCCGGCCGCCGCCGCCGCCAGTGCTGCCGCCAGCGCCGGCGTCCAGCCGCCCTGGATCATCGCGGGCGGCGGCCAGTTCGGCGCCACCACCCAGAGGAAGGCATAGCCGAAGAGCAGCGATCCCAGCAGCGTGGCATCGGCGACCAGCAGGAAGACGCTGCCCCACCAGCCCGGCGCGCCGGCGGCCTCGCGATGCGTCGGCGCGGTCTGGCCGGGGCGGATCGAGACCGGGCCGATGGCGGCGCGCCCGCCCAGCACCCAGGCCCAGCGCCAGGCCAGCGCCGCCACCGCCACCACCGGCAGCAGCGCCAGCCAGTAGAGGCCGGCCAGCAGCGCCAGGAAGAAGCTGCCGGTGACCAGCGCGGTCAGGATCGGCAGCCGGGTGTTGCCCGGCAGCAGGACGACGTGGTCGACCGCGCCGCTGCCCATGTCGACCGCCATGGTCTCGCGCCAGCCGTGGCGCGCCTCGGCCAGGTAGCCCTCGCCGCGGGCCAGCCGCTGCGGCAGGCCAGGATCGGCGGCGAGGGGGCCGTCATGCGGCGTGTCGTCCGCCAGATGCGGCTGGCTGGCAAAGTTGTAGGCCGGCGCCGGCACCGGCATCGCCCATTCCAGGCTGTGCGCGCCCCAAGGGTTGCGGCGGCTGCGGCGGCCGAGGAAGACCTGCAGCGCCACGTCGATCACGAACAGCGCGAAGCCGAAGGCCATGATGAAGCTGCCGACCGAGGAGAGCAGGTTCAGCCAGGTCCAGCCCATCTCCTCCGGATAGGTATAGATGCGCCGCGGCATGCCCAGCAGCCCGGTCAGGTGCATCAGGAAGAAGGTCAGGTTGAAGCCGACCAGGATCAGCCAGAAGGCGGCCTCGCCCAGCAGCGGCACGCGGGCGCGGCCGGTGACATGCGGCAGCCAGTAATAGGCGCCGGCCAGCATCGGGAAGATGAAGCCGCCGACCAGGACATAGTGCAGATGCGCCACGACGAAATGCGTATCATGCGCCTGCCAGTCGAAGGGCACCATCGCCAGCATCACCCCGGTCATGCCGCCCAGTACGAAGACCAGGAAGAAGCCGAGCAGGTAGAGCATCGGCAGGCGGAGCTGCGGCCGGCCCTGCCACAGCGTGCCGATCCAGGCGAAGATCTGCAGCCCGGTCGGCACCGCGACCAGCGCCGAGGCGGCGGAGAAGAAGCCCAGCGCCATATGCGGGATGCCGGTGGTGAACATGTGGTGCACCCAGAGGCCGAAGCTGAGGAAGGCCAGGGCCAGCAGCGCCGCGACGATCCAGCCGTAGCCGAGGATCCGGCTGCGCGCCATCACCGGCAGCACGGTGGAGACCACGCCGGCGGCGGGCAGGAAGATGATGTAGACCTCCGGATGGCCGAACAGCCAGAACAGGTGCTGCCACAGCAGCGGGCTGCCGCCGCGGGCCGGGTCGAAGAAGGGCCAGTCGAAGGCGCGCTCCACCTCCAGCAGGATCGAGCCCAGGATCAGCGGCGGGAAGGCCACGATCATCATCAGCGCGGTGACCAGCAGGTACCAGGCGAAGAGCGGCATCCGCTCCAGCCGCATGCCGGGCGCGCGCAGCTTCAGGATGGAGACGGTGATCTCGATCGCCGCGGCGATCGCCGAGATCTCGACGAAGGTGATGCCGAGCAGCCAGACATCGGCGTTGATGCCCGGCGTATAGGCCTTCGACGACAGCGGCGTGTACATGAACCAGCCGCCATCGGGCGCGACGCCCATGACCAGGGCCGCGATGAGGATGCTGCCGCCGAACAGGTAGCACCACCAGCCATAGGCGGAGAGGCGCGGGAAGGCCATGTCGCGGCTGCCCAGCAGCTTCGGCAGCAGGTACAGCGCCAGCCCCTCGAACATCGGGATGGCGAAGAGGAACATCATGATGCTGCCATGCATCGTGAACAGCTGGTTGTAGATCTCGGGCCCGACGAAGGCGCTGCCCGGCGTCGCTAGCTGGGCGCGGATCAGCATGGCCAGCACGCCGCCGATGGCGAAGAAGGCGAAGGCGGCCAGGATGAAGCGTTTGCCGATATCGGAATGGTTGACCGAGCAGAGCGTGCCGCGCCAGCCGCGCGGCGCGCCCCAGATCGCGGTCAGCGCCTTGTGCCGGGCAACCGGCGTCATGGCTGCTGCCCGCGCTGGAAGGCGGCCCATCCCGCCGCGTCATGCGCCACCACGCGGAAGCGGTGGCGGGCATGCTCCAGGCCGCAGAACTCGGCGCATTGCCCCTCGAAGACGCCGGGCCGCGTGGCCTCGATGCGCAGCAGGTTCACATGGCCGGGGACCACGTCCATCTTGCCGGCCAGCCGCGGCACCCAGAAGCTGTGGATCACGTCATTCCCCTGCAGCCGCACATCGACCGGCCGCCCGGCCGGGATATGCATCACGTCGCGCGTCACGATCGGGCCGTCGGCGCCGGGCTGGGTGAAGTCCCAGTACCACTGGTGGCCGCTGGCGCCGATCACCACCCGCTCCGGCGCGGCGCGGGCCACCATGCGCTCGCCGACCACCAGGGCGGAGCCCAGCAGCAGCAGCAGCAGCGTGGTCGGCATCGCGACGCCGAGCCCGCCCAGCCACAGGCCGGCCGGGGCGCGGCGGCCGCCGGGGGCCTCGGCCCCGCCGCGGCGGAAGGCCAGCGCCAGCAGCACCATCACCAGCAGCGTCAGCGCCGCGGCGCCTGCCAGCATCGCCCACCACAGGGTCGCGGCGGCCTGCGCGGCGGGCCCCGCCGCGTCCAGCGTCGACAGCGGCCCGGAGCAACCGCCGATGGCCAGGATCGTTGTCGCGGCGCAGAAGATTTTCCGAAGGGGGGCCGCGCGATGACCGCAGACCGTGCCGAGACCGCCGGCGAGACGACGGGCCTGGCCGATCCGATCGCCGACAACCCGCATTTCCACCGCACCCAGTCGCGCATCGCCGTGGTCGGCCATCCGGTGCACGCCATGCTGGTCGCCTTCCCGATCGCCCTGACCATGAGCACCCTGGCGGCGGACGGCTTCTACTGGTGGACCGGCGACGCCTTCTGGGCGCGGGCGGCGCTGTGGTCCAGCGGCGGCGCCTTCCTGATGGGGCTGGCCGCCGGCCTGTCCGGCACGGTCGAGCTGCTGATGGTCAGGGGCATCCGCATCCGCGCGGCCAGCTGGACGCATTTCATCCTCGCGGTGATGCTGCTGTCGATCCTGGGCGCCAATTGGGGCCTGCGGCTGGACGGCTACCAGCAGGCGGTGCTGCCCTGGGGGCTGCTGCTGTCGGGCTTCGCGGCGTTCTTCACCGGCATGACGG
>NZ_MLCO01000366.1 GCF_001982615.1 Teichococcus deserti
GCCCGGCCTGCTCCATCAGATGCAGCAGCCGCGGGCCGAAAGGATCGGCGCGGCGCATGGCGGCGAGGGAGAAGGCCGGCGCCGCGGGCCAGTCGGCGCCGAGCAGCTGGAATTCATGCTCGAAGCTGGACAGGAGCGAAAAGCCGGTTTCCTGCTGCAGGGTCTGCAGCGCCCGCTTCAGCAGGCTGCGCGGGCAGCAATCCCAGGGCTTGCCGTCCAGCGTCGCGATATCCGACAGGAAGAAATGCAGCGGCGAGGCGCCGAGGCCTTCCAGCCGCAGCTTCGTCGCCGGGTCGGGCAGCAGCCGCAGGTCACCGGCCGAGCCCCAGGGGTTGTCCTCGGCGATGACGTCGAAGGGGGTCAGCGCCATGTTGGCCGGCACCCAGCCGGTCCCGCGGGCCAGATAGCCGTCGAGGGCGCCGGCGGGAAAGCTGCGGCCGCGGGTGATGGCCACCAGGTCGGTGGTCAGGCAGGTGGCGAGCTCCGGCATCGCTGCGGTCATCTTTTCGCTCCTCAGGCGGCGCGCAAGGCTTCGAGGCGGGCGACGACGGTGTCGGTGTCGGTCTCCCAGCAATAGCCGGCGAAGGCGGCCAGCGCGGCGGCGTCGCGCTCCGGCGTGTAGGTGGCGCAGGCATCGGTCACCAGCGTCACCAGATAGCCGCGATCGGCCGCGTCGCGCACCGCCATGTCGACGCATTGGTCGGTGATCACGCCGGCGACGATCAGCATGCGCGTGCCGAGGTTGCGCAGGACATAATCGATGTTGGTCGAGTTGAAGACGCCGGAGGAGGTCTTCGGCAGGACGATCTCGTCAACGAGTGGGGCGAGCGCGTCGATCACCTGGCCTTCCGGCGCGCCCTTCGGCACATGCATGTCGGACAGCTTGTGGTCCAGCGAGCGGTCGCGGCCGTGCCGGGTCAGGCTTTCGATGACGGTGTGCAGCACATCGACCCCCGCCGCCCGCGCCGCCGCCAGCAGCCTTTGCTGGTTCGGCACCACCAGCCGGTCCAGCCGGTCATGGTAGTAATCGCCGCCATCATGCCCAGGGGTCCGCTCGCACCAGATCTTCTGCATGTCGACCAGCAGCAGAGAGGTTTCGCCGGGGGCGTAGGGGGCGTCACGGCGGGTGGGCTGGCTCGGCATGCGATGCTCCCTGGCTGGGCGGAATGTCGATTCCATTACAGATTTCATTATCGCCGGTGAAGATGAAATATCATTGACAGCGGGCGGCGGGGGCGATGTGCTGCCGATCCTCGCCTTTCCTCACACCGCGCGGAAGCCAGGCCATGCAGCGTCGTTCCTTCATCGCCCTCGGCGCCGC
>NZ_MLCO01000367.1 GCF_001982615.1 Teichococcus deserti
GTGGCGCCCCCGCCGCGCCCCGCGACGAGGCCGCCACCGCGCAGGCCGTCTTCGCGGCGCTGCAGGAAAACGGCTTCCTGCCGCTGGCCTATGCCGAGGAAGGCGGCACCGCCGAGCTCGCCTTGGCCGGCGGCGATTACCGCAGCCTGGCGCAGGTGGCGTCGCGCGTGCTGCGGGCGGTGCAGCCTGCCCTGCCGCGCGACATCGAGATGCTGCGGCTGCGCTGGTGGCAGGCCCGCGTCGAGGTCGCGGTGCTGGAAATCCCCCGCGCCGCGCTGGAAGCGGTGGCCCGAAACCGCGCCTCCCCGGAGGAGGCCTGGGCCACCGCCCGCCTGCTGCCCGCGACCGGCGCCATCACCCCGGGCGCCGTCGAGAACGAAGGCCCCTTCTGGAGCTGGCAGGCCGGGCCGCGGGTCAACATGGCGCTCGGCGACCCGTCGCGCACCCTGCGCTGGCAGGCGGGCGTCGCGCTGGGCGGGCGGATCGAGCTCGGCGCCGGCTGGGCGCTGGCCGCCTCGGTCCAGCAGTCGCTGCTGGGCAATCTGGAGGGCGGGTTGCCTTCCGACAGCCGCCTGCCGCATGTGCGCAGCGACTATGCCCGCTATGCCCGCGAGGGCAGCACCGCGCTCTCCACCCTCTATGCCGAGCGGATCTGGAACGCCGGCCCGGACCTCTTCGCCCGCGGCACCGCGGGCTGGCTGGAGCCGATGTTCGCCGGCTTTTCCTCCGAGATCCTGTGGCGGCCAGTGGACAAGCCTTTTGCGATCGGCCTCGACCTGAACTGGGTCACCCAGCGCGCATTCGACCAGCGGCTGGGCTTGCGCGACTATTCCGTCGTCACCGGCCACGCCAGCCTCTATGCCGAGCTGCCCTGGTGGAACCTCTACGGCATCCTCCGCGCCGGGCGGTACCTGGCGGGCGACTGGGGGGTGACGGTGGAACTCGGCCGCCGCTTCGATTCGGGCATCGAAGTCGGCGGCTTCGCCACCTTCACCGACGTCTCCGCCGCACGTTTCGGCGAGGGCTCCTTCGACAAGGGCATCTATGTCCGCCTGCCCCTCGACCTCTTCGGCCGCGCCAGCCGGGCCCGCGGCACCGCGCTGATCCGCCCCGTCCAGCGCGACGGCGGCCAGATGCTGGCGGTCGACAACCCGCTCTGGGAGGTCAGCCGCGACGGCCGCGCCGACGCCCTGTCGCGCGGCATGGCCGGCTTCGGCCGCTGACAAGCCCGCGGGTCGCATTCCGGCTATCGCCGCGGCGACGCTTGACCGCGCGGCCCCGCATCCCGACTCTAGCAGGTGACGCAATGCGCGCGGGCCGCTCCCGGCCGGGCGCGCCAGGAACCTTTATCATGAGCGAACTCACCAAAGCCGTCAGCGACGAGAGCTTCAAGCAGGACGTGCTGGAGGCCTCTGTCCCCGTGCTGGTCGATTTCTGGGCCGAATGGTGCGGCCCCTGCCGCATGGTGGCGCCGATCCTCGATGAGATCGCCGCCGAATATGCCGGCAAGCTGACCGTGGCCAAGGTCAATATCGACGAGAACCCGATGACCCCGAACGACTTCGCGGTCCGCGGCATCCCGACCATGATCCTGTTCAAGGACGGCAAGCCGGTCGAGACCAAGGTCGGCGCCATGCCGCGCAGCCAGATGAAGGACTGGATCGCCGGGGCCCTGGCCTGATCTTCCTGTCCGATCGGGGCCGGTCGCTGCGCGCGGCCGGCCTCGCGCTTCTCCTGGGCATGGGGCTGCCGGTGGCGGCCTGTGCCCAAGCGCCTCTGCCGCCGGGTCTGGTCCAGAGCGAGGCGACGCGCTTCCGCCTGCAGCCCTTCGCGCAAGGCCTGGAGCATCCCTGGGGCGCCGCCTTCCTGCCCGATGGCAATTTGCTGGTCACCGAGCGCCCCGGCCGCCTGCGCCTGGTCTCGCCCGAGGGCCGCGTCTCGGCCCCGCTGTCCAACGTGCCGGCCGTCGCCGCCGCGGGGCAGGGCGGGCTGCTGGACATCCAGCTCGCCCCCGATTTCGCCACCACCCGTGACCTGTATTTCTGCGCGGCCGCCCCGGCGCGCGGCGGCAGCCTGACCCGGCTGTACCGCGCGCGGCTGGCCGCCGATGCGCGTTCGCTGGACGTGGTGCAGCCGATCCTGGACGCCGGCCCGGCCCAGTCCGGCAACGGCCATTTTGGCTGCCGCATCGCCTTCGACGGCGAGGGCTTTTTGTACCTCACCACCGGCGACCGCCAGCGTGTCTCCGAGCGCGCCCAGGACCTGGGCGACCTGGCCGGCAAGCTGCTGCGCCTGGACCGCGACGGGAAGCCCGCCCCGGGCAATCCCTTCCTCGGCCGCGAGGGCGTTCGCCCGGAAATCTACGCCTATGGCCTGCGCAGCCCGCAGGGCCTGGCGATCAACCCGGCGACTGGCAGCCTCTTCGAGGTCGAGATGGGCCCGCGCGGCGGCGACGAGGTCAACCTGCCCGCCGCCGGCGCCAATCTTGGCTGGCCGGTGGTCGGCCATGGCCGGGCCTATAGCGGCCTGCCGATCCACGAGGCGGAATCGCGGCCCGGCATGCAGGACCCCGAGCGCTTCTGGGTGCCCTCGATCAGCCCCTCGGGCGCGGGCTTCTACACCGGCGACGCCTTCCCGGCCTGGCGCGGCAACCTGTTCCTGGCGACGCTGAGCAGCGCCGGCCTGCTGCGCCTGACGCTGGACGGCGACCGGGTGGTTTCGGAAGAAAGACTGCTCTGGAACCAGACCCGGCTGCGCCACGTGCTGCAGGGGCCGGACGGCTTTCTGTACGTGCTGACCGATGAATCGCGCGGGCGGGTGCTGCGGCTGGTCCCGGCCGAGTAGCTATTTCAGCTGGCTGTCCTTGCTGCCGCGGCGGTTGATGCCGTAGGCGGCGGGACGGGCATCGCGCTCCGACTGGCAGGGGACGCAGGTGCGAGCATTGGGCAGCGCCCGCCGCCGCGCCTCGGGAATGTCCTCGCCGCAGTCCTCGCAATGCAGGTTGCCGCCGCCGGGCACGGCCAGCCGGGCCCGCGCCCGCTGCACGGCGTCGCTGACCGTGTCGTCGATCTGGTCCTGCACCGCCCCGTCCGGGGCCCAGCCGCTGGCCATTGTCCTGTCCGTTCCTGGTTCCTGGTTCCTGCGATGGCTTGACCTGGGGAGGCGGGGTGACCGCGCCAAGCGTGGCCGTGCCTCACGGGCAGGCGGGGTTCTCCAGCTTCCGCGCGCCCAGCGCCGCCGCGTCGAGGCCGCGTGGCCAGCGGGTCAGGCAGTCATAGGTCGCGCCCTCGAAGCGGCTGGCCTCGATCCGGGCGGTGGAAAGGTCGGCCTCCTCCAGCCGGGCGTCGCGCAGGTCGACCTCGCGCAGCACCGCCCGGTCGAGCGCCGCGCCGCGCAGGTCGGCCCGGCGCAGGTCGCTGCGGGTAAGGCGGGCGCCGGCGAGGTCGGTCTCGGTGAGCTCGGCATTCCCCAGGCTGACCTCCCGTCCGGCAATGCCCCGCAGCCTGGCCCGGTGCAGCGTCACGCCGTGCAGCTTCGCCCCGTCCAGCCGCGCGCCGTCGAGCCAGGCCCGGTTCATGTTGCCGTCGCCCACCACCAGCCCCGACAGATCGGCGCCGCGCAGATCGACGACGTCGTCGCCGATGGCGCTCAGCACGAGCCTTCCGATTTCGGCGCCCGCGAGCCGGGCATCGCGCAGGTCGCCGCCGCCGATCCACAGTCCACCGAGCCGGGCCTGGCGCAGATCGACGCCGCGTCGCCCGCCCTGCAGCTGCAGG
>NZ_MLCO01000368.1 GCF_001982615.1 Teichococcus deserti
TCCCAGCCCCGCGCGGCGGCGGCCCCGCCCCGCGGCGCGGGGCTGGGAGGGGGCAATCGATTTTCTCAATGTTCCTGATCGGGAAAAATCGTTTCCCCCGATGACGCCGGCCCCTCTACCCTCCGCGGGTTCGCAGAAGACACCCCTGGGAGGTTTTTCAACATGGACACGAATGCGACCGGTCCGCTCGGCTGCCCGATGAAGAAGCCGGGCGCCACCCGCGCGCTGCTGGGGCGCACCAACCGCGACTGGTGGCCGAACCAGCTATCCCTCGACATCCTCCACCAGAAGGGCCTGACCGGGAACCCGATGGGGGATGACTTCGACTACCGGAAGGAATTCCTCTCCCTCGACTATGCCGCGGTGAAGCGCGACCTGACCGCGCTGATG
This sequence comes from Teichococcus deserti, assembly GCF_001982615.1. Taxonomy (GTDB): domain Bacteria; phylum Pseudomonadota; class Alphaproteobacteria; order Acetobacterales; family Acetobacteraceae; genus Pseudoroseomonas; species Pseudoroseomonas deserti. The sequence continues at coordinate 391 of NZ_MLCO01000368.1, forward strand.
ACCGACAGCCAGCCCTGGTGGCCAGCCGATTACGGGCATTACGGCCCCTTCTTCATCCGCATGGCCTGGCACAGCGCCGGCACCTACCGCACCGGCGACGGGCGCGGCGGGTCGTCCTCGGGCTCGCAGCGCTTCGCGCCGCTGAATTCCTGGCCGGACAACGCCAATCTGGACAAGGCGCGGCGGCTGCTCTGGCCGATCAAGCAGAAATACGGCCGCAAGCTGTCCTGGGCCGACCTGCTGATCCTGACCGGCAATGTCGCCATCGAATCCATGGGCGGCCCGACCTTCGGCTTCGGCGGCGGCCGCGAGGACATCTTCGAGCCCGAGAAGGACATCTACTGGGGCACCGAGGAGGAATGGCTGGGCCAGACCCGCATCGACCCGGCGAAGGAGATGGTGCTGGAAAGCCCGCTGGCCGCCATCCAGATGGGGCTGATCTACGTCAATCCGGAAGGCCCGGGCGGCGTGCCCGACCCGGTGCAGTCGGGCCGCGACATCCGCGAGACCTTCGCCCGGATGGGCATGAATGACGAGGAGACGGTGGCGCTGACCGCCGGCGGCCACACCTTCGGCAAATGCCACGGCGCCGGCGATGCCTCGAAGGTCGGCTCCGACCCGGAGGGCTCGGACATCGCCCAGCAGGGCCTCGGCTGGCAGAGCGGGCATGAGAGCGGCTTCGGCGATCATACCATCACCAGCGGGCTGGAGGGCGCCTGGACGCCCGATCCGACCAGGTGGGACAACGGCTATTTCCACATGCTGCTCGATTACGAATACGAGCTGGTGCGCAGCCCGGCCGGCGCGCAGCAATGGCAGCCGGTGAACCAGAAGCCCGAGGACATGGCGCCCGGCGCGCACAGCCCGGACCGCCGCCTGCCGACCATGATGACCACGGCCGACATGGCGATGCGCGAGGACCCGGCCTATCGGAAGATTTCCGAAAGCTTCCGCGCCGATCCTGCGAAGTTTGCCGATGCCTTCGCCCGCGCCTGGTTCAAGCTGTGCCATCGCGACATGGGGCCGAAGGTCCGCTACCTGGGCCCCGAGGTGCCGGCCGAGGACCTGATCTGGCAGGACCCGATCCCCAAGGCCGATTACGCCGCCATCGACGCGGCGGATGTCGCGGCGCTGGAAAAGCAGATCCTGGCCTCGGGGCTGAGCACCGCCGAGCTGGTGGCCACCGCCTGGGCCTCGGCCGCGACCTTCCGCGGCTCGGACCATCGCGGCGGCGCCAATGGCGCGCGCATCCGCCTGGCGCCGCAGAAGGACTGGGACGTCAACCAGCCGGACCGGCTGGCCAAGGTGCTTGCCGTCTATGAGGACATCAAGGCGGGCTTCGACGCTTCGGCCAAGGGCGGCAAGAAGGTCTCGATCGCCGACCTGATCGTGCTCGGCGGCTCGGCGGCGGTGGAGCAGGCGGCGAAGGCGGCCGGCCATGCGGTGCGCGTGCCCTTCGCCCCCGGCCGCACCGACGCCACCGCCGCGCAGACCGACGTCGAGAACATGTCTGTCCTCGAGCCGAAGGCGGATGGCTTCCGCAACTACCTGCAGGTGCCCTTCAACGTGCCCACCGAGGAGCTGCTGCTGGACCGCGCCCAGCTGCTGGGCCTGTCGGCGCCGGAGATGACGGTGCTGGTCGGCGGCCTGCGCGTGCTGGGCGCCAACCACAACGGCGAGAAGCATGGCGTGCTGACCGAGCGTCCCGGCCAGCTGACCAACGACTTCTTCGTCAACCTGCTGGACATGAACACCGCCTGGAAGCTGGTGGACGGCGCGGCCGATGAGAGCTTCGCCGGCACCGACCGGCGGACGCACCAGCAGAAATGGACGGCGACGCGGACCGACCTGGTCTTCGGCTCCAACTCGCAGCTGCGGGCGCTGTCGGAGGTCTATGCGGCCTCGGATGCGGAGAAGAAGTTCGTCGACGACTTCGTCGCCGCCTGGGTGAAGGTGATGAACGCCGACCGCTACGACCTGCGCGCCTGACTTCTCCTTCGGTTCGGCCCGCCCCCGATGGGGCGGGCCGGCTTTCTGCTGACTTGCCTGCCCACAACGAAGAAGAACGGGGAGGACAGGAGGAATGCACAGGCGCGACGTCGACCGGCTGGACCCGGCGCGCGACTACTGGGTGCCGGCCGTGGTCTCGCCACGGCGCGACTGGGCGGCCGCCCCCGGCTGCCGCCGCGGCGCCCGCTACCTGGTGGACAGCCGCACGCGGGCGGTGACCCGCGACGAATTCGAGACCTTCGACTGCGAGCTCAGCTGCCGCCGCTGGATCCGGCAGAACCAGGCCGCCCTGGCCCGCGACCTGCCGGGGGCGGAGGTGCGGGCGGTGCCGCTGGGACGCTGGCTGCTGGGGCTGGAGTAGCGGTCAGTGACCCGGCCGGGGCTTCGGGCCGGACTGGTTGCCGAACTGGGGCATGTTCGACGCCCCGCCGGCGATCTGGTCGAGCGCCGCGCCGGGCAGCTCGGCCCCGGCCGGCGGCGGCGGGGTGTCCTGCCGGGGCTTCGGCGGGTCGGTCATGGCGCTGCTCCTGTCGACGGCCTCTGCCGGCGGGGCGACGGGCGGGAGCCTCTCGCGGCCGGCCCGGCGCCCTCGAGAGGATGATGTTGATCGCGCCGGTCGATGGCGGCGTGGTGGACGGCGCCGCCGGCCTCGGGCATGACCCTGCCATGGATGCCGATCTGCCCCGGTCCTTCGACCTCGCCGTCAGCCACAGCCAGGTCATCATCCACCTGCCGACGGTCGAGCGCCCCGGCCATCGCTGGGAGGAGGACCACCTGCGCCAGGGCTTCGCCTGGTCGGAGGGTCTGGTCAGCCTGGCGGTGCCGGAGCATGCGGAGATCTGCCGGGTCCGGGTCGAGATCGTCGAAGAGCACGCGGTGCCGGCGGATTGCCTTTCCTGCGTGCGGGTGCCCTTCGAGGTCACGGCAGGCCCGCTTTCGATCGGCTCGGTCTTCGAGGCGGAAGAGGTGGAAATCCCGCTCGACCGCTACGCGCTGATCTTTACGGTCCGGCCGGGCGAGGGGCGCTGGACCTTGGAGCTCGATGGCGAGACGGAGAGCGGGGAATACAGCGACCTCCTCGAGGTGACGCTGATCCCCACGGCGGACCCGTCCTTCGCGATCCTGCGCGCGGGGGGCGGGGTGCAGGTCGACCGGGTGCTGCGCGAGGATGCCGAGACGGCCTGAGCCGCCTCAATACTCCGCCAGCAGCCCGCCGCCTTCGACCGCGCGGAAGCCGACGCCATAGACTTGGCCGAGAAGCCCCGGCGTCAGCACGTCATCCGGCGCGCCCTCGGCCAGCAGGCGTCCTTCCGCCAGCAGCGCGACCCGGTCGGCGACGAAACGCGCCTCGTTCAGGTCGTGCAGCACGATGGCGATGGCGACGCCTTCCGCGGCCAGGGCGCGCAGCAGGCGCAGCAGGCTGGCGCGGTGGCCGGGGTCGAGGCTGGCGGTGGGCTCGTCCAGCAGCAGGGCGGCGGGGCGCGGCATGGCCTCGAGCTGCGCCAAAGCGCGGGCGATCTGCACGCGCTGCTGCTCGCCGCCGGAGAGCAGGGCATAGGGACGCTGGGCCAGCGCCGAGACCCCGGCGCGGGACAGGGCCTCGGCGACGGCGGCGCGGTCGCGGCGCATCGCGGGGGTGCCGTGCCAGGGCAGGCGGCCGAGGCCCGCGACCTCGACGGCGCGCATCGGGAAGGTCAGCGCCACCTTCTGGCTGACCACGGCGCGGCGGCGGGCGAGCTCCAGCGGATCCCAGGCCGACAGGTCACGCCCCTCGAAGGCGGCGTGGCCCTCTTGGGGCAGGAATTCGCCGGTGCAGAGCTTCATCAGGCTCGACTTGCCGGCGCCATTGGGGCCGACGATGGCCAGCACCTCGCCGGGGGATAGCGCCAGGGAGACACGGTCGAGCAGCACCCGGCCGCTGCGGCACAGCGTCGCCGCCGCCAGGCGGATCACGAGGCGCCCCCCCGGCGCAGCAGCCACAGGAAGAAGGGCGCGCCAAGCAGCGCGGTGACCACGCCCACGGGCAGCTCGGCCGGCGCCGCCAGCGACCGCGCGACGAGGTCGGCCAGCACCAGCAGCGCCGCCCCCAGCAGCGCCGAGAGCGGCAGCACCAGCCGGTGGTCGGCGCCGCCCGCCAGCCGCACCAGATGCGGCACGACGAGACCCACGAAGCCGATCAGCCCGGTGAAGGCCACCCCGGCCGAGACGGCGATGGCGGCCAGGACCGTCGCCTGCCGCTTCACCCGCTCGACCTTCAGGCCCAGGTGGAAGGCCTCGGCCTCGCCGAGCACCAGGGCGTTCAGCGGGCGGGCCAGGCGCAGCAGGGCGAGCGTCGGGGCCAGGACCAGGGCGATGACCACCGGCAGCTGCGACCAGCGCGCGCCGGCGATGCTGCCCAGCGTCCAGAAGGTGATGTCGCGGGCCTGGCGCTCATCGGCCATGAAGATCAGCAGGCCGGTGAGCGCCGCGGCCAGCGCGTTCACGGCGACGCCGGCCAGCAGCAGGGTGGCCACCGCGGTCGCGCCTTCGCGCTGCGCCAGGCGGGTGATCAGCAGCGTGGCGCCGAGGCCGCCGGCGAAGGCCGCCAGCGGCATCAGCCAGAGGCCCAGCTTGCCGCCGGCCAGCGCCAGCAGGGGCCCGGCGAAGACGATGCTGGCGACCGCGCCGAGGCCGGCCCCGGCGGAGACGCCGATCAGCCCGGGATCGGCCAACGGGTTGCGGAACAGCCCCTGCATGACGGCGCCGGCGGCACCCAGCCCGGCGCCGATCATGGCGGCCAGCAGGGCGCGCGGCAGTCGGATGACGGTCAGCACCGCGGCTTCCCGCTGCAGGTCGGCGGGCAGCGGGGCGAGGCCGGTGACATCGAGCCCGAGGGCGAGCACCGCGCGGGCGCTGACCGCCGCCGGGCCGAAGAGCAGCCCGGCCAGCAGCGCCGCCAGCAAGGCGCAGACCCCCAGCAGCAGCGCGGCGGCGAAGGGGTGGCGGGCGGCAGCGCGCGGCAGGGTCAGGCCGAGCGCCATGTCAGCCGCGATACCAGGCGCGCTCGGGCAAGGCGGGCAGGGTCACGCCCGGGTGCAACAGGGAAAAAACCTCGTGGCGGGCGAGGGGGGCGCGGGGGCCGAAGG
>NZ_MLCO01000037.1 GCF_001982615.1 Teichococcus deserti
GCCATGCAGCACCACGTCACCAGCGCCTTCGCCGCCGCGGCGGCCGCCGGGCAGCAGCGCCCGGCCGACTGGTTCGTCATGGCCTCCGCCGTGCCGGGCATCTACAATCTGGGCGGGGATCTGGCGCATTTCGGCGAGCGCATCCGCTCGCGCGACCATGCCTCGCTGGTGCGCTACGGCCATGTCGCGGTCGAGGCGATCCACCGCAACCACGTCGCCTTCGACCTGCCGATCGTCACCATGGCCCTGGTCCAGGGCGACGCGCTGGGTGGCGGCTTCGAACACGCGCTGTCCTTCGACCTGATCGTCGCCGAGCGCTCGGCCAAGATCGGCCTGCCGGAGATCCTGTTCAACATGTTCCCCGGCATGGGCGCCTACAGCTTCCTCTCGCGCCGCATCGACCGGGCGAAGGCCGAGGCGCTGATCCTGTCGGGCCGCATCCACACCGCCGAGGAGCTGCACGCGATGGGCGTGGTCGACGTGCTGGCCGAGGACGGCGAGGGCGAGATGGTGGCGCGCGACTACATCGCCCGGCACGGCCGCAAGCACAACGCGCACCTGACCATGTACCGCGCGCGTCGCCGGGTGAACGGCGTCTCGCTCGACGAGCTGCGCGAGGTGGTCGAGATGTGGGCCGATGCGGCGATGAATCTGGGCGAGGCCGACCTGAAGAAGATGGGCCGCCTGGTCGCGGCGCAGGAGAAGCGCCTGGCCGGCATCGCCTCCCCGGGCGTGGCTGTCGCCGCCGAGTGACGCCGATGACGACGCTTCACGCCGTGTCAGCCGGGGCAAAAGGCCCTGGCTGCCCGGCAGAGGGCCGTGGCGGGAGGAAGGGGCGCTCGGCAAGGGCGCCCGGCAAGGTGGGTGGCATGATCCCAGACAGCGCGAACGGAACCATCCACGGCTGGGCCGAAGACCGGCTCAGCCGCGGTGGCTCTGGCTGCCGGCCTCCGGCAGCAGGGCGCGGCGGGTGCGTTCCAGCTCGGCCCGCGCCCGGGACAGCAGCTCGGGCGCTTCGCGCAGCAGCTCGTCGCGCGTCAGCTTGCGCCATTCGCCGCAGAGCCGCGTCAGCCCGATGGCGCCGATATTGGCCGCCGAGCTGCGCAGCGCATGCGCCTCGGCCTGGAAGCGGGCATGCTCCCCGGCCGCCGCCGCCTGGCCGAGCAGCTCGATCAGGCCGGCGGCATCGGCCAGGAAGTCGGCGGCCAGCCCCGCCAGGAACTCGTCGCCGCCAAGCTGGCGGAGGTTTTCCACCGTCTCCGGGTCGATGGCCGGCTGGGTCGGACGGAAGCGCGGATGGGAGGCGATGTCGGCGACGCCCGGCGCTTCCTCCTCCGGCGGCGCGGCGCTGGGCAGCGGCGCGCGGGCGGCACCGGGCAGCGGGTCGCGCGCCGCCTCGGCCACGATGCGCAGCAGGGCCTCGGGCTGCACCGGCTTGGTGACATGGCCGTCCATGCCGGCCTCGCGGCAGCGGCGGGCGGAGTCCTCGGTGGCGTCGGCGGTCAGCGCCAGGATCGGCAGATGCGGCTGGCCCAGCGCCATGACGCGGAACATCTTGGTCGCCTCGATGCCGTCCATCTCCGGCATGTTGACGTCCATCAGCACCAGGTCGAGGCCTTCCGCCTCGCGCTCCAGCAGGTCGAGGGCGGCGTCGCCATTCTCGGCCAGGCAGACCTCGTGCCCGGCGGTCTCCAGGATCTTGGCGAAGACGCGCTGGTTGACCCGGCTGTCATCGGCCACCAGCACCCGCAGTTTTCTGCCAGCCGGCGCGGCGAGCAGGGGCGGGGTCGCCGCCGCCGGCGCGCCGGGCATGGCCGGCATCGGGGCGGGGACGGGCTCGGCCACCTCGCCCGACAGGCCGCGGCCCGGGGCGATGCCCAGCGCCAGGCGCAGGCCGGCGGCGAGCTCGGCGCCCTCGGCCGCCTCGGGCAGCAGCAGGGCGCTGGCGCGACGCAAGGTCAGCGGCGGCAGGCCGGCCGCCTGGCCGCCCAGCAGCAGCCGGGCATAGGGCAGCTCGTCGGGCAGCACGGCGCTGAGCTCGGACAGGGCGCCGGCATGGGCCAGCAGCAGCGCCTGGCCGGGCGGCTGGCCGCGCAGCAGATCGAGCGCCGCCTCTGGCGTCGCCGCCGGGCGGGTCACCAGGCCGAGGGCGCCCAGCCGCTCGGCCAGGGCCGCGGCGCGGATCGGCGCGCCGTCCATCAGCACCAGCGTCACGCCCTCCAGCGAGGCGACGGGAGCGTCGACCACCGCCTCGACCCGGATATCGAAGAAAAAGGTACTGCCGAGGCCGAGCGCCGAGCGGACGCCGATGCTGCCGCCCATCAGCCCGACCAGCTGGCGACAGATGCCGAGGCCGAGGCCGGTGCCGCCGAAGCGGTTGATGATCGAGCTGTCGGCCTGGGTGAAGTTCTCGAAGATGCGCTCCTGCGCCTCCTCGGCGATGCCGATGCCGGTGTCCGATATCTCGGCCGTCAGCCGCAGCCGGCCAGGACCGGTGGGCACGGCGTCGAGCGCCACCGTCACGCTGCCCTCGGCGGTGAACTTCACCGCGTTGCCGGCGAGGTTCAGCAGCACCTCCAGCAGGTGGCGGCGGTCGCCGCGCAGCCAGGCGGGGGTGCGGGGCGTGACGTGCAGGTGGAAATGCAGCCCCTTGTCGCGGCACTGCGCCGCCAGCAGGGCGCGCAGCTCGACCAGCAGCTCGGCGGTGTCGAAGGCCACCGTCTCGCTCGGCATCCGCCCCGCCTCGATGCGGGACAGGTTCAGGATGTCGTCGATCAGGGCCAGCAGCGAGCGGGCGGCGCTGTCGACGGTGCGCGCCATCTCCTGCTGCTCGCCATCCAGCTTCGTCCCGCGCAGCAGCCCGCCCATGCCGATGATGGCGTTCAGCGGGGTGCGCAGCTCGTGGCTGACGCTGGCCAGGAACAGCGACTTGGCGCTGTTGGCGGCCTCGGCCTGCTGGCGCGCCGTGTTCAGCTTGCGGATCAGCGTGCCGGCATAGAGCGGCAGGATCAGCAGGCCGATCCACAGCCCCACCGCCAGATGCAGGGTCTGCTGCCAGAACTCGGTGGTGGCGATCACCACGCCGAAGCCGGCCAGCGCCGCCAGCATGGCGATGCGCAGCGCCGGCAGGCCGAAGCGGAAGCCGTTGCCGAAGACCACCCAGAGATAGATCGGGAAGAAGGCCGCCACCGGCTCGCCGCCCAGATGCAGCTGCCAGGAGGTGAAGCCGCAATCCAGCAGCACGGCGAACAGCCGGCGCCCGGCATTGACGCCGGGAGAGACCAGGATGTGGACCAGCACGCCGATCGCCAGCGTGAAGAAGGCCGCCATGCTGAGCAGGGCTTCCTGGCTGCCGCCTGAGGCCAGCACCGCCAGCAGCACGCCGCCGCCGAAGACGAGCCGGTTCAGGCTCATCTCGTGCTCGCTGTCCGGCCGGCTGCGCAGCCGGTGCAGCAGGAAGCGCCAGGATCTGGCCAGGGCCGCGGCCAGCCGCCCGGGGCGCCGCGGCGCCGTGGCGGGGATGGTCGCGCCCGGGGCGCCGGGAGGCGGGCCGTCCGGCATCGGACCGGCGGGGGGGCCGTCTGGGTTCATGTGCCGCTCGAAGCCCCGCGCATGCTCAGTCTCCGGATCCGGCGGCGGCGGGGCGCGTCGCCGGCGGATTCGATTCGGTCGCGTTACCGATAACCCGGGCGGCTGGCTTGCCCGAGGGTGGCGCGGCGGGCAAGGGGAGAAGCGGGGAACCGGACAGTTCCGGCGGCAGCACGGGGGGCGGCGGCTCCTCGGTCCCGCGGTCCAGCGGCACCACCACCTCGCGCTCGACGCGCGGGCGGGCCTGGGGCTGGCGCAGCAGCTGGGCGAAGGCCTCGGCCGGCACCGCCTCGCTGAAATAGAAGCCCTGCACCTCGTCGCAGCCCTCGCTCTTCAGCCGCGCCAGCTGCGCCTCGGTCTCCACGCCCTCGGCGATCACCTGCAGCCGCAGCATGTGGCCGAGCTCGACGATGGTGCGGACGATGGCGGCGTCGTTCGGCTCGCTGGTCATGCCGCGGACGAAGGACTGGTCGATCTTCAGCCGGTCGACGGGGAAGCTCTTCACGTAGTTCAGCGAGGAATAGCCGGTGCCGAAATCATCGACCGAGATGCGGATGCCGAGCGCGCGCAGCGCCTGCAGCCCGGCGACGGTCTCCGGCGCCTGGTCCATCAGGATGCCCTCGGTCAGCTCGAGGTCGAGCAGGTCGGGCGGCAGGCCGGTCTCCTCCAGCACCCGCATCACCAGCGCCTGGACATCCTGGCGGCGGAACTGCACTGGCGAGAGGTTGACGCCCATGCAGACCGGCGGCAGCCCGGCCTCGCGCCAGGCGGCGGCCTGGCGGCAGGCCTCCAGCAGCACCCATTCGTTGATGGGGACGATCAGCCCGGTCTCCTCGGCAATGGCCAGGAAGGTGCCGGGGGTGGAGAGGCGCTGGCCGGAACGGCGCCAGCGCAGCAGCGCCTCGGCCCCGGTGATGCGGTTGGTGCGCAGGTCGATCTGCGGCTGGTAGTGCAGCACGAACTCGCCGCGCGCCAGGCCGGCGCGCAGGTCGGCCTCGATCTGCATCGCCTCGCGCGCCCGGGCATCCATGGCGGCGGCGAAGAAGCGCCAGGCGTTCCGGCCCTCGGCCTTGGCCCGGTACATGGCCAGGTCGGCGTTGCGCAGCAGCTCGTCCGGATCGGTGCCGTCGCGCGGATAGAGGGTGATGCCGATGCTCGCACCCGCCGACAGGCTGTGGCCCTCGCAGACCACCGGCTCGGACAGCGCGGCGATGACCCGGCCGGCCAGCGCATCGGCCTCCTCGGCGCCGTTGATGCCGGTCTGCACGATGGCGAATTCGTCGCCGCCGAGGCGGGCGACGATGTCGTCCTCGCGCACCGTGGCCTTCAGCCGCTGGGCGACCGCCCGCAGCAGCTCGTCGCCGAGGTGGTGGCCGAGCGCATCGTTCACCGCCTTGAAGCGGTCGAGGTCGAGGAACAGCAGCGCGAAGACATGGTCGCCGCGCCGGCCGCGGGCGAGCTCGCGTCGGAGCCGGTCGCGCAGGAAGGCGCGGTTGGGCAGGCCGGTCAGCGCGTCGTGATGCGCCATGTGGCCGAGGCGCCGCTCCGCCAGCTTGCGGTCGGTGATCTCCAGCGAGGTGGTCAGCACCGAGACCACCTCGCCACGGGCATTGTGCAGCGGCGCCTTGGTGGTGACGAAAATGCGCGGCAGGCCTTCGGGGGAGGTGGTCTCCTCTTCGCGGCCGGGCAGGGCCATGCCGGTCTCGAAGACCAGCTGGTCCAGGGCGCGGGAGCGCAGCGCCCGCTCATGCCCGAACAGCCGCTCGATGTCGTGGCCGACCAGGGTGTCGGGCGGCTGGCCGACGAAGCTGGCCTGGGCGGCGTTGACGAAGACGCAGCGGCCCTGGCGGTCGGCGGCGCTGATCATCGCCGGCACGGTGTCGATGACCTGGGCCAGCGCCGCGCGGCTGTCGCGCAGCAGCTCCTCGTGGCTGCGGGCGGTGTGCTCCAGCTCCTGCTCGAGCGACTCGGCGCGGCGCTCGATCACCTGCTGCTGCCAGCGCATGCGCAGAAGGTTGCGGGCTCTGGTTAGAAATTCGTAATGATCGACCGGGCTCAGCAGGAAGTCGGTCGCGCCCGCCTCGAGCGCCCGCATCCGATAGGCGCGGTCGTTGTAGGCGGTGATGACGATCACCGGCACGTCCACCACCGAGGCGGCGCCGCTGCCGGCCGGCTTCAGCCCGCGCAGGCGGCGGGTGAACTCGGCCCCGTCCATCTCGGGCATGCGGAAATCGGTGACCACCAGGTCGACGCTGTTCTGGCCGAGCCAGCGCAGCGCCTCATGCGGATCGCCGAAGGCCTGGACATGGACGTCCTTGTCCAGCGACAGCGCCAGCCGGGCGAAAATGTCTCGGTTGGTCGTCCTGTCGTCCAGGATCAGGATCGTAGCCATATCGCTCCGCGCACGGATAGAGACGCCCCAAGAGACGCCGGGGGGATTGATCCAGCCAAGGCGGGGGGGCCAGGGCCGGGCTGGGGGGTGAACACGGGCGCCTTTCGGCGAATTTCCTAAGGTTGCACGTTCGGGGGGTGCTTGTCGCCCTGCACGGGGCCGCCTCGCACGGCAAAACTTGCACGGCAAGCCGCTCATGGCTGGGCGCCGCGCGCCGCATGGCAAGCAGCTGCGCCGAAGCCCGGCCAAGCTCAAGGCCTCGTTGCGGAACCGGCCTGCTCGGCTTGCCGCGGGGCAGGGGGGTCTGTAGCGTCCGGAGCGGCGCCATCCTGGCCCCGATCCCCGACTGCGCGGAAGGAGAAGCCCCGTGACCGACCTGTCCTGCCGCCCCCTCCCGTCGGCATCGCGCGGCTGACCGCCATGGGACGCATCCTCTACGAGCTCGCCGGCGCCGACCCGGCCCGCCGCTTCAGCCCCTATTGCTGGCGCATCCGCATGGCGCTCGCCCACAAGGGCCTGGAGGCCGATTGCCGGCCCTGGCGCTTCACCGAAGGCCAGTCGCTCGCCTTTTCCGGCCAGGACAAGGTGCCGGTGCTGGTCGACGGCGAGACGGTGGTGACCGATTCCTGGGCGATCGCCACCTATCTGGAGGCGGCCTATCCGGACCGCCCGCTGTTCCCGGGCAAGCCCGCCGCCAGCCGCTTCGTCGTGTCCTGGGCCGACACCACGCTGAACACCCAGCTCAGCCGGCTGATCGTCAGCGACATCCCGGCCTGGCTGATGCCCGAGCACCGCGAGTATTTTCGCACCAGCCGCGAGGCCCGCTTCGGCATGACGCTGGAAGCCGTGACCGACGGGCGCGAGGCCCGGCTGCCCGGCTTCCGCGCCAGCCTGGCGCCGCTGCGTGCCCTGGTCCGGGCGCAGCCCTTCCTGGGCGGCGACCAGCCGGACTACGGCGACTATGCCGTCTTCGGCAGCCTGCAATGGGCGCGCTGCGTCTCCAGCCTGCCGCTGCTGGAGCGCGAGGACCCGCTGCGCGGCTGGCGCGACCGCATGCTGGACCTGTTCGGCGGGCTGGCCCGGGCGGCGCCCCACTGCGACGCCGACTGAGCATGCCGCGCCCTCCGCTCCCCCGTCGCCAGGCCGTGCTGCTGGGCGGCACGCTGCTCGGCGCGCTGGCGGCGCGGCCACCGGCGGCGGCGCAGAGCGGCTTCTACGCCCTGGCCCAGGCCAGCGACCCCTGGGAGGCCCTGGTCCAGCGCGCCCGCGGCCAGGTGGTGCATTTCCACGCCTGGGCCGGGGACGAGCCGACCAACGCCTATATCGCCTGGGCCGCCGCCCGGCTGCGCGTGCTGCACGACATCACCCTGGTGCATGTGCGGGTGACCGACATCGCGGCGCTGCTGGCCCGGCTCGACCCGCCCGCTGCCGCCCAGCCTGCCGCTGCCCAACCGACCGCTGCCGAGCCTGGCGCTGCCCAGCCTGGCGCTGCCCACCCTGGCGCTGCCCACACTGGCGCTGCCCAGCCTGCCGTGTCGGAGCCGCCGGCCCCGGAAGCCGCGCCCGAGGCCGCTCCCGGCGCGGAGGCCCCCGGCGACGGCGAGGCCCCGGCCGCCCGCGCCCCCGAGCCGCCGCTCGACCTGTTCTGGTTCAACGGCCCGCATGTGCTGACCGCGGCGCAGCGCAGCGGACTGCGCGCCGTGGCGCAGGCGCTGCCGAACTTCCGCCTGGTCGATGCCGAGGGCAAGCCGGGCACCGTCACCGACTTCACCCTTCCGGTCGAAGGCCGCGCCGTTCCCTGGCGCCTGGCCCAGGCGGTCTTCCTCTACGACAGCGCCAGGGTGCCGCATCCGCCGCTGTCGATGCTGGCCATGCCCGACTGGGCCCGCACCCATCCCGGCCGCCTGACCCATCCGCAGCCGCGCGACCCGCTCGGCGCCGCCTTCCTGAAGCAGGCCCTCTACGAGATGGTGCCGCATGAGGCGGTGCTGGCCAAGCCGGCCTCGGACGAGAACTTCACCCTGGTCACCGCGCCGCTCTGGGAATGGTACGGGACGCTGCGCCCCCATCTGTGGCAGCAGGGCCGCCGCTTCCCCGAGGACGCCCCTGCCCAGGGGCGCCTGCTGCAGCAGGGTGAGCTCGACCTCGGCATCTCGCTGAGCCCGGCCGAGGCCTCGGTGGCCATCGCCGCCGGCCTGCTGCGCGACACCATCCGCTCCTACGTGCCGACCCGCGGCAGCATCGGCAGCGCTTCCTTCCTCGGCATCCCCGAACAGTCGGGCCAGCCGGAGGCCGCGATGGTGGTGGCGAACTTCTTCCTGTCGCCCGAAGCCCAGGCCGAGGCCCAGGATCCGGCGGTGCTGGGCAGCCCGACCATCCTGGATCTGGACCGGCTGGACCCCGCCGACCGCCAGCGCTTCGAAAGCCTGCCCGCAGGGGTCGCGACGCTGAGCAACGCGGCCCTCGGCGCGTCCCTGCCGGAGCCGCATCCCTCCTGGGGAACGCGGCTGGCGGAGGAATGGGAGAGAAGGAAGGCGGGGAGGGAAGGATGAGGAGAAAGGTCGGGGGAATGAATTCCCCCGAACCCCCATCTTTTTTCTGATCACCGGCCGTTCAGGGACCTGCGCATCACCGGCATCCTCGCCAGGGCATGACAGCGGGACGCCGGAGACCAAAACAGCGCCACCGTGAAGGTCGCGCCGCGGCAGGGCCGGGCCACGTCCCCTGGCCTCCAAGGCTTCTCCTAAGAAGCTGCCGCGATCGCCTCGTTCATCGCCCGGACCCCCGCTGCAGGCCCGTCGGGGTGGTTCCACACCGCTCCCACCACCGCCAGGAAGTCGGCGCCGGCCTGGACCAGCGGGGCGCAGTTCGTCGCGTTGATGCCGCCGATGGCCACCGACGGCACTTCGAACATCTCGGTCCACCAGGCCAGGATCTCCGGCTCGGCATGATGCTCGACGGTCTTGGTGCTGGTCGGGAAGAAGGCGCCGAAGGCCACGTAGTCGGCACCGAGCTCGCCGGCTTCCATCGCCAGGTGGCGGCTGGCGTGGCAGGTGATGCCCAGCATCATGTCCGGGCCCAGCAGCTTGCGGGCGGCCGCGTGATCGCCATCCGTCTGGCCGAGATGGGCGCCGTCGCAGCCGGTCTTCTTCGCCAGATCGGCGCGGTCGTTCAGCAGGAAGGCCACGTCGCGCGCCTGCGCCACGGGGCGCAGCACGTCGATCGCCCGGCGGAGCGCGTCGTCGGACAGGTCCTTCAGGCGCAGCTGCACGGCGGCGACGTCGCCGGCATCGAGCGCTGCGGCCAGGATGTCGGCAAACCTGGCCGGCTCCAGCGCGGGGGGCGTGACGAGATAAAGGCGGCAGCCGGTTTCCCGGTTGCCGCCCTGCTCCTCCGCCGGCTTGGCGGAGCGTGGCATCAGCCGGCCGACTTGTAGACGGCGATGATGTCGGACAGCAGCTTCAGCGCTTCCGCCTTGGGGCGCTGGAAGGTGTTGCGGCCGATGATCGAGCCGTTGCCGCCACCCTGGTGGATGCCGCGCGCCATTTCGACCATCGCCTCGGCCGTGCCGGCCTCGCCGCCCGAGAAGACGACCAGGCGACGGCCGCCGAAGCAGGCGTCGGTGATGTGCTTGATGCGCAGCGCCAGGGTCGAGGCGTCGACCGGGTTCTTCTCGTATGTCTTCTTCGCGGCCTCGAGGCTGATCGCCTCGGTCGGCGGCTTCACCTTGATGATGTGCGCGCCCAGCAGCGCCGCCATGTGCGCGGCATAGGCGCAGATGTCGAGCGCCGTCTCGGCGGTCTTGTCCAGGTTCGGGCCGCGCGGATAGGACCACACGACGACGGCGAGGCCGGAGGCCTTGGCCTCTTCCGACAGCTCGCGCAGCTCTTCCATCAGCTCGAACTGGAATTCCGAGCCCGGGTAGATGGTGAAGCCGATGGCCGAGCAGCCGAGGCGCAGCGCGTCGGCGACGGTGCCGGTCACCGCCTGGTCCTTGGTGGTCGACAGCGAGTTCGAGCTGTTGACCTTCAGGATGGTCGGGATGGCGCCGGCATAGGTCGCGGCCCCCGCCTCGATCATGCCGAGCGGCGCGGCATAGGCGGAGAGTCCCGCCTCGATCGCCAGCTCGAAGTGGTAGCGCGGGTCATAGGCGGCGGGGTTCGGCGCGAAGCTGCGGGCCGGACCGTGCTCGAAGCCCTGATCGACCGGCAGGATCACCAGGCGACCGGTGCCGCCGAGCTTGCCTTCCATCAGGATGCGGGCGAGATTCGCCTTGGTGCCGGGGTTGTCGCTCTCATACCAGGAGAGGATTTCCTTAACGCGGCGCGTCAGCTTCATAGGTCCGTCCTTCCGTTGCGGCGGGGTTGCACCGGCTTTAGCCGAGGCGGCCGGTACTGTCACCTGGAGCGCTAGCCCACCAATCGGCCATTTTTTTGGCCTCCAGCCCGGTTTTTCGTGCAACTTTTGCCGCAATTGCGTCATCCGGGCCGTTTTCTCGCCCAGCGCAGCCAGCGGGACCAATGCGGCCAGGCTTCCGCTCACGGGGCTGCAGCCGCAGGCATGGGGGCGGGGCGGGCCAAAGCGGCAGGCCGGCCTCGGCCGCGGCGCCGCGCACCGCCTCGAAGCCGGGGCAGGGGGCCAGCACCACGGCGCCAAGCCCGCCTTCCGTCAGCGCCGCCAGCGCCAGGCCCGGCGCGGCGCCGCAGTCCAGCACGGCGAAGACCTCGATGCCGGGCACCTGCTGCCGCGCCGCGGCGATGGTCGCCAGGAACAGCGGCGCCCCCAGCCAGGCGGCGGCCCCCGGCGGCGAGACCAGCGTCACCGGCCCTTCCAGCCCCAGATCGCGCGCCACCTGCAGGGCGAGGACCGCATCGGCAGCGTCGCGCACCTCCACCCCGCGGATTCGTGAAGGCCCAGCCTCGGGCAGGCACACCGGCCACGATGCCGCTTCGCTGCGGTCTTCCATTCACTGATGTCCCCAAAGCCTTGGCCGATCTGCGATCCATTGCCGACCATACGTTGACCCTGGCCGCGCCCGCCGCGTAAAGCCTGATGACATGAATTCCTACGGCGCGAGCGAAGGCGAGAGCATGAGCAGCGATGCGGTGAGCGAGGCCACCGCCCGGCTGGAGCGGGCGGTCGGCCGCCTGGCGACGGCCCTGGCGCGACAGCCGGCCCCTTCCGAGGCCGCGCCTGCCGGCGTGCCGCCGGAAGCGGTGGCGGCGCTGTCGGCGCGGCTGGACGAGACGCTGTCCCGGTTGCGCGGCGCGCTGGCCGAGATCGAGGGCGCCGAATCGGCCCCGCCACATGACGACGAGCCGGGCGAGGACGAGCCCGGCGACGACAATAAGGGGAGCTGAGCTTGGGTCAGGTCACGGTTCGCGTCGGCGGCTACACCCATCCCGTCTCCTGCGAGGACGGACAGGAAGCGCATCTGATCGCGCTGGCGGCCGAGGTCGACCGCCGCGTCGCCTCGATCCGCGCCATGGGCGGCCAGTTCGGCGAGAGCCGGCTGCTGCTGCTGGCCTCGCTGCTGCTGGCGGACGAGATCCACGACCTGCGCGTCGACCTCTCCCGCGCCAAGGCCGCCCCGCCGGGCGCGGCGCCGGAGATCGACCCGCTGCTGGCCGAGCGGCTGGGGCGGCTGGCGGAGCAGATCGAGGGCATTGCGGCGACGCTCGACCAGCCCTAAATGAAGGGTCGCGGAGCTGCCAGGTGCGTCAGGCAACTTATCCCTGGGGCCAATAAGCATCCTCCGGGAGCTGGCTCTGGCCGGATCTTGGTCCGGCTATCTGGTGCCCACCTGCTAACGCAGGCCTTAGGAGGATAATACGCCAACGGCCATGGTGGCTCCGCACTTGATCCCACCCGCCCTTGCCGAGGACCCGCCGCAGCTTGCCGCCGCCAAGGCCGCGCTGCGGCAATCGGCGCTTCTGGCGCGCGGCACGCTGGACCCGGCCGGCGCCGGCGAGGCCCTGGCCGAGATCATCCTGGCCGCCTGCCCGCCGCCGCCCGGCGCCATCATCGGCGGCTTCTGGCCGATGGGCGCCGAGATCGATGTTCTGCCGGTTCTCCGCCGCCTGGATGCTCTGGGCCACGCGCTGGCCCTGCCGGTGACGCCACCGCGGGGAAAGCCGCTGGAATTCCGCGCCTGGCGCTTCGGCGAGGCGCTGGTGCCGGGGCGCTTCGGCACATCGATCCCGGCCGGCGGCGAGGTCGTTGCTCCCAACTGGCTGCTGGTGCCACTGCTGGCCTTCGACCGGACCGGGGCGCGGCTGGGCTATGGCGGCGGCTATTACGACCGGACCCTGGCCGGGCTGCCGGGGGCGCGGGGCATCGGCGTCGCCTTCGCGGCGCAGGAAGTGGCGCAGGTGCCGACCGGCGCCCATGATTTCCCTCTGTTCGGCATCGCCACCGAGGCGGGCTTTATCCCTACCGAAAGGTCCTGATCCCTTGCGTATCCTGTTCCTGGGCGATGTGGTCGGCCGTGCCGGCCGCGACGCCCTGACCGGCGGCCTGCCGGCGCTGCGCGCCCGCCTGCGCGCCGACCTGGTGGTGGTCAATGCCGAGAATGCCAGCCATGGCTTCGGCGTCTCGCCCGACATGGTGCGCGCCTTCCTGGCCGCCGGCGCCGACGTGCTGACGCTGGGCAACCACAGCTGGGACCGCAAGGAGCTGGTCGGCTATATCGACGGCGAGCCGCGGCTGATCCGCCCGCTGAACTATCCGCCCGGCACCCCGGGCCGCGGCGCGACGGTGGTTGACGTGCCCGGCGGCCGCAAGGCGCTGGTGATGAACGTCATGGGGCGCCTGTTCATGGAGCCGCTGGACGACCCCTTCCGCGGCGCCCAGGCGGAGCTGGCGAAACACAAGCTCGGCGCCGGCGGCAGCGTCCAGGCCATTTTGGTCGACATCCATGCCGAGGCGACGTCGGAGAAGATGTCCTTCGCGCATAGCTTCGACGGGCGGGTCAGCGTGGTGGTGGGCACCCATACCCATGTCCCCAGCGCCGATTACCGCATCCTGGAGAACGGCACCGCCTACCAGACCGATGCCGGGATGTGCGGCGACTATGACAGCGTCATCGGCATGCAGAAGGGCCCGGCCGCGCTGCGCTTCTGGAAGAAGGTGCCGGGCGAGAAGCTGGCCCCGGCCGAGGGCACGGCCAGCCTGTCGGGCCTCTTCGTCGAGACGGACGACACCACCGGCCTGGCGCTGCGGGTGGCCCCGGTGCGGCAGGGCGGGCTGCTCTCCCAGGCCTTTCCTGATTTTTGATGGCGGATTTCTGACGGCGGAGTTCTGATCGGGTTACGGCCCGTTTAACCGAAGCTTCCCGGACGCGGGCAGGGCGCTTTTGCCAGAAGCGCCCTGTGATGCCGGGCGCCGCCGCCCGGCCCAAGACCGGGGACGCCGATGACCGCCACCTATTTCCGCCTGCGCGAGGGCAGCTTCCGCCAGGACTGGAGCGATGCCGGGCTGATCACGACCAATGACGACTGGTCGAATGTCCCGTCGATCCAGGGCTTCCTGGGCGAGGAGCTGACCGCCGCCACCGGCACCGACCCGCGCAGCATCACCGGCAGCAGCCCGACGCTGGACGTCATCGCCGACCAGGCGAACCCGAACACCCTGTCCAGCGGCGGCGTCGCCGAATTCGCGCTGGCCAATCCGACCATCGCGCTGAACGGGTCGGGCAGCGCCGATGCGCCCTATCTGGTGCTGTATCTGGACACCACGGGTGTCTCTGACGTTTCTTTCTCGTTCAACGCGCGCGACCTGGACGGCTCGGCCGATGACGCCGTGCAGCCGATCGCCGTGCAGTGGCGCATCGGCGACACCGGCACCTGGCAGAATGTCGAGGGCGGCTACATCGCCGACGCCACCGCGCCCGGCACCGCGACGCTGGTGACCCCGGTCAGCGTCACCCTGCCGCCGGAGGCCGAGGGCCAGGCCGCGCTGCAGCTGCGCGTCATCACCGCCAATGCCGCCGGCAACGACGAATGGGTCGGCATCGACGACATCGTGGTCAGTGCTGGCGGCGAGGCTGAGCCGCCGGCGGGCGTGACGGTCTCCATCGCCGCGCTGGACGCCGATAAGCCCGAGGGCGAGGCCGGCGCCACCACCGCATTCACCTTCACCGTCACCCGCAGCAGCGGCGAGGGCGCGGGCTCCGTCGCCTATCGCGTCGTCGCCGGCACCGCCGATGCCGATGACTTCGGGGCCACGCTGCCCACCGGCACCGTCGCCTTCGCCGAGGGCGAGACCAGCGCCACGGTGACCATCGAGGTCGCCGGCGACGCGGCGACCGAGGCGGACGAAACCTTCGCCGTCACCCTGTCCGATCCCAGCGAGGGCCTGACCCTCGGCGCCGCCGCCTCGGCCGAGGGCGTGATCCGCAACGATGACATCAACGTCGAAAAAATCAGCGCCGTGCAGGGCAGCGGCGCGGCCTCCGGCATGGTCGGCCGCACCGTGACCGTGGAGGCCATCGTCGTCGGCGACTTCCAGAACGGCGACGCCGACACCACCCGCAGCATGGGCGGCTTCTACCTGCAGGAGGAGCTCGGCGACCAGGATGGCGACGCCGCCACCTCCGAGGGGCTCTACATCTTCCAGGGCGCGTTGGCGGGCGACGTGGCGCTGGGCGACAAGGTCCGCGTCACCGGCGTGATCAGCGAGTATTTCGGCCAGACCCAGCTGACCGCCAGCGCCATCGAGGTGGTGGAGGCCGGCGCCGCCGCCGACGTCAACACCATGGCGGTGGAGATCGACCTGCCGGCGGCGGGCGTCACCACGTCGCAGGATGGCGGCTACCAGGCCGATCTCGAGGCCTATGAAGGCATGCTGGTCCGCGTCAAGCAGACCATGACCCTGACGGAACAGTTCAACCTGGACCGCTTCAACGAGGTGGTGCTGACCGCCGGCGAGCGCGCGGAGCAGTTCACCCAGGGGAATGCCCCCGACGTCGCCGGCTATGACGCGCATCTGCGCGAGCTCGCCGCCCGCTCGATCACCTATGACGACGGTCTGAACACCCAGAACAACCCGGTCGGCCAGCTCGACGGCTTCCAGGGCTACGGCACCGGCGACGCCCCGCGCATGGGCGACACCGTCGACGGGCTGACCGGCGTGCTGGACTATCAGTGGGCCGGCAATTCCTCCTCCCAGGCCACCTGGCGGCTGCGCGCGGTCGAGGACGGCGCCAACGAGTTTGTTTCAGCCAATCCGCGGGAAGACGCCCCGGCGGAGCTGGGCGGCCGCCTGACCGTCGGCAGCCTGAACGTGCTGAACCTCTTCGCCACGCTCGACGAGAACGGCGCCCTGATCGCCAACGGCCAGGAGCCGCGCGGCGCCAACTCGGCCGAGGAATACGACCGCCAGCTGGGCAAGCTGGTGAACACCCTGCTGGCCATGGATGCCGATGTGCTCGGCCTGATGGAGTTGGAGAACGATTTTCTTCCTGGCTCCCCGGGCAACGCGCTGGAGAAGCTGGTGGCGGCGCTGAACGCGGCCGGCGGCGAAGGCGAATGGGCCTGGGTCGATCCCGGCCAGCAGCATATCGGCGGCGACGCGATCGCGGTGGGCTTCATCTACCGTGCCGACAAGGTCCGCATCGCCGAGGGCAGCAGCGTCGCCCTTCTCGATGACAGCCAGGTCGACCCGGCCCTGCTGGCGCAGAGCAGCACCGGCGGCATTTTCGACGGCGAGAATGCCAGCCGCCCCGCCATGGCCGTGACCTTCGAGGAGCTGGCGACCGGCGAGGCCTTCACCGCCTCGGTCAACCATTTCAAGTCGAAGGGCGGCAGCGGCGAGGGGCTGGATGCCGACCAGCTGAACGGCGCCGGCAGCTGGAACCACCAGCGCGAGCTCGCCGCCCAGGCGCTGGACGCCTGGCTGGCCGGCAACCCGACCGGCTCCGAGGATGGCGACGTGCTGATCCTGGGCGACCTGAACTCCTACGCCAAGGAAGCCCCGATCCAGTATCTGATCGACCAGGGCTTCGAGGATCTGCAGGCCACCCGCATCGACGGCGCCTATTCCTACGTCTTCGACGGGCAGACCGGGTCGCTGGACCAGATTCTCGCTAACGCCAGCCTGGCCGCCCAGGTCACCGGCGCGACCGAGTGGCACATCAACGCCGACGAGGCCGATGCGCTGGACTACAACCTCGATTTCGGCCGCGATCCGTCTTACTTCGACGCCGATGCGGCGGTCCGCGTCTCCGACCATGACCCGCTGCTGGTCGGGCTGAACCTGGGCGGCACCAATGCGGCGCCGACCCTCGACCTCGGCGCCATCGCCCCGGCGGCCGGCACCTGGCTGACCGTGCTGGACGCCTCGGTCATCGGCGCCAGCGACGACCGGACCGCCTATGCCAACCTGGTCTTCACCCTGGATGCTGCGCCGGCCGGCGAGCTCTGGCTGAAGGGCCGCGCGCTTGAGGCGGGCGAAACCTTCACCGGCGCCGATGTCGAGGCCGGCGACCTGGCCTATCTGGCCCCGGCCAGCCGCCGCGCCGCCGACGGCTTCGACCTCACCGTCTCCGATGGCGTCAACAGCGCCGAGGATTCGGTCGCCGTCACCCTGCCGGGCTTCGCCCATGTGCAGGACCTGGCGCAATGGGGCGGCTATTGGGGCACCCCGGGCAGCGACATGCTCTACGGCACGGCGGCGGGCGAATCGATGGCCGGCGGCGCCGGGCATGACCTGCTGATGGGCCGCGGCGGCGACGATTTTCTTTACGCTGGCTCGGGCAATGACCGGGTGCTGGGGGGCGCGGGCGCCGACTTCATCACCGGCGACGATGGCGACGACTGGCTGGAAGGCGGCGCCGGCCGCGACACCCTGTTCGGCGGCAACGGCAACGACGTCCTCTGGGGCGGCGCCGGCAATGGCGACGTCATGTCCGGCGGCGCCGGCGACGACCTCTACATCGTCCGCCAGGGCGATGGCCGGGACTTCGTCGAGGGCATGAACGCCTGGGAGAATGACCGCATCGACCTGCGCGACTTCGCCGATGTCCTGGGCGGCATCGACAGCTGGGCCAAGCTGCAGGCGGCCGAGGGCATGGTGGAATCGCCGCAATTCGGCGGCGACACCGTGCTGAACCTGACCGCCGGCGACGTGCTGACCATCCGCTGGATGAATGCCAGCCAGCTGAACGAAGGCGATTTTCTTTTCGCTTGATCCGAAACGGGGACGGGGGCCGCAAGGCCCCCGTTTCCGCTTACTCGCCGGCGGCCGGCTGGCGCACCCGCCCGGCCATCCGCTGCAGCACGTCGTCGCGCCAGATCACCCGATGCGCCACCGCCATGACGATATGCCCGGCGATCAGCGCCAGCAGCACCCAGGCCAGCAGCCCATGCGCCGCATTGCCCGGCGCCGTCATCCAGCCGATCGGCCCGCCCTGGAAGCCCGGGAACAGCGGCACGCCAAACGGGGAAAAAGCGCGGCCGGAGCCATAGGCGCGCAGCAGCGCCAGGCTCGGCACCAGCAGCATCAGCCCATACAGCGCCAGATGGCCGGCGACCGAGGCGCGGCCCAGCCAGCCGGGGCCATGCGGCGGGCGCCTCGGGCGGTTGTAGAGCCCCCAGGCCCCCCGCAGCAGCACCAGCAGCAGAAGCACGGTGCCGAGGGCGGTGTGGCTGCTGACGAAGAAGCCGGCCACCGGCCCGCGCCCCAGCAGGTTGCGCAGCGCCATGCCGAGGAATTGCCAGGCGAAGACCCCCGCCATGCCCCAATGCAGGGCGCGGGTGATCAGGCCGTAGCGCTCAGGGGTGTCTCGCCAGGAAAGGGCCAAAATCTGTCCGTCCGGTTGCCTGACCGTCATCTAGGCGGTGGCAGGCCGGGGCGGGAAGGGGAAACACCCCCTCGTTTCGCAACGCAACATAAGCGGGACGCTTAATAGAGCATCCCGCTGTATTTCGGCGCCAGCACCGTGTCGTACTCCCGGGCGTCGAGCAGGCCCTTGGTATGCGCCTCCAGCAGCTCGCCGCCGGTGGGGGCCTCGGCCGGCGGCCGGTCGCGCTGGCCCCAGAGCTTGGAGCGCACCAGGGCCCGGGCGCATTGCATGAAGACCTCCTGGACCTCGACCAGCAGCAGCGTCGCGGGCTCGGCGCCCTGCACGGCATGCTGTGCCCGCAGCGCCGGGTCGGCGGTGATCCGGCCGGTGCCGCCGATGCGCAGCGTCTCGCCCATGCCGGGCAGCAGGAACAGCAAAGCGAGGGCCGGGTTGTCGATGATGTCGCGCAGTGCGTCGATCCGGTTGTTGCCGCGCCGGTCCGGGATCAGCAGCGTCTTCTCGTCCACCACCTGGACGAAGCCGGGCGCGTCGCCCCGCGGCGTGCAATGCGGGCCTCGCGCCCCGGCGGTCGATAGCAGACAAAAGGGACTGGCGGCGATGAAGCGGGCGGTGCGCGGGTCGATCCGGTCGGCCACCTTCTTCAGCACCATCTCCCGCGGCGGGGCGTAGAGGGCGGCCAGCGCCTCGGGGGTGGTCACGGCATGCGGGTCGGCGGTCATGGCGGCGGCTCGACGGCTGTGGCGGGATCGATGCTAGAAGCCGCCGCCCGGCCCGGGCAACGCTGCCGAGGCGCCTTCGGGAAATTCTTGTGACGGCTGGCCCCTCGCCTTGGCCGGGCGGCGGCGGTATAGGACGGCAACCCCGGAACATCATGAGAATCCCGGAGAGAGCGCGTGGCCGGCCATTCCCAGTTCAAGAACATCATGCACCGCAAGGGTGCGCAGGACGCCAAGCGTGCCCGCGCCTTCGCCAAGCTGATCCGCGAGATCACGGTGAGCGCCCGGCAGGGCCTGCCGGACCCCGCCTTCAACCCGCGGCTGCGCTCGGCGGTCCAGGCGGCGCGCGTCGCCAACATGACCAAGGACACGATCGACCGCGCCATCAAGAAGGCCAGCGGCGCGGCCGGTGGCGAGGATTATGTCGAGGTCCGCTATGAGGGCTATGGCCCGGCCGGCGTCGCCGTCATCGTCGAGACGCTGACCGACAACCGCAACCGCACCGCCTCGGACATCCGCTCGGCCTTCTCCAAATATGGCGGCGCGCTGGGCGAGACCGGCTCGGTCTCCTTCCAGTTCGAGCGCGCCGGCGTGGTCCGCTACCCGGCGGCCAGCGCCGATGCCGATGCCATGCTGGAGGCCGCCATCGAGGCGGGGGCCGCCGACGTGGAGAGCACGGAGGACGGCCACGAGGTCCGCACCGCCATCGAGGACCTCTTTTCGGTGCGTGACGCATTGGAAGAAAAATTCGGCCCGGCCGAGAGCGCCAAGCTCGAATGGCGCCCCAATGTCAGCGTCGAGCTGAACGAGGACCAGGCCCGCTCGGTGCTGAAGCTGGTCGACGTGCTGGACGAGCATGACGACGTGCAGACGGTCACCGCCAATTTCGAGGTGCCCGACGCCGTGCTGCAGAAGCTGTCGGACTGAGCATGGCCCTGCTGCTCGGCCTCGATCCCGGGCTGCAGCACACCGGCTGGGGCGTGGTGGAAAGCGCCGGCAGCCGGCTGCGGCACGTGGCCGACGGGGTGATCTCGACCACCACCGAGCTGTCGCTCGCCGAGCGGCTGTGCCAGATCCACCGTGCCCTGAACGCGCTGATGGACATCTGGAAGCCGGACGAGGCGGCGGTCGAGCACACCTATGTCAACAAGAACCCGGGCGCCGCGCTGAAGCTCGGCCAGGCGCGGGGCGTGGTGCTGCTGGCCCCTGCCATGGCCGGGCTGCCGGTCGCCGAGTACCAGGCGATGGAGGTCAAGCGCGCCGTGGTCGGCACCGGCCATGCCGACAAGATCCAGGTGGCCGAGATGGTGCGCCGCCTGCTGCCGGGCGCGACCCTGAAGCGCGCCGACGCCTCCGACGCCCTGGCGGTGGCGATCTGCCACGCGCATCACCGTGGCACCCGGATGATGCTGGCCAGGGCCCAGGGTCTCGGAGGCCAGGCGGCCCGATGATCGGCAAGCTGACCGGAAAGCTGGACAGCGCCTTCGAGGGCGGCTGCATCTTCGACGTCAACGGCGTCGGCTACCTGGTGTTCTGCTCGGCGCGGACGCTCACCGCCCTGCCGGCGGCGCCCGGCCTCGGCGCCCTGCTGATCGAGACCGTGGTCCGCGAGGACGCGATTCTGCTCTATGGCTTCGCCGATGCCACCGAGCGCGACTGGTACCGCACGCTGACCGCCATCCAGGGCGTCGGCCCCAAGGTGGCGCTGGGCCTGCTCTCCACGCTCTCGCCCGCCGACCTGGCCCGCGCGATCATCGCCGGCGACAAGGGCGCCATCAGCCGCGCCCCTGGGGTGGGGGCCAAGCTCGCCGCCCGGCTGGTCGCCGAGCTCCAGGGAAAGGTTGGCGCGCTGCCGACCGGCCCCGGCGTCTCGCCTGGCACCGTCGCCATTGCGGCCCAGCTGCCGCCGGCCGACCAGGCCCAGGCCGATGCCATCTCGGCCCTGACCAACCTCGGCTGGAAGCGGCCCGAGGCGGCGGCCGCGGTCAACCGTGTCGCCAAGCGGCTGGGCGAGGGGGCGGAGCTGGAACCGCTGATCCGCGAGGCCCTGAAGGAGCTCGCCCCCCGATGATCCTGTTCAACGCGGCGCCGCGGGACTGACGAGATGAGCGAGCGGATCGCCGATCCCCACCGGACCGAGGAGGATGCGGCCGAGGCCACACTGCGGCCGCAGACCCTCGACGACTTCACCGGCCAGAAGTCTCTCCGCGAGAACCTGTCGATCTTCATCCAGGCGGCCAGGGCGCGCGGCGAGGCGCTGGACCATGTCCTGCTGCACGGCCCGCCGGGCCTGGGCAAGACGACGCTGGCCCAGATCGTCGCGCGTGAGATGGGGGTGGGCTTCCGCGCCACCTCCGGCCCGGTGCTGCAGCGGGCCGGGGACCTGGCCGCCATCCTGACCAACCTGCAGCCGCGCGACGTGCTCTTCGTCGACGAGATCCACCGGCTGCAGCCGGCGCTGGAGGAAACCCTCTATCCGGCGATGGAGGACTTCCAGCTGGATCTGATCATCGGCGAGGGGCCGGCGGCGCGCACGGTGCGCATCGACCTGCCGCCCTTCACCCTGGTCGGCGCCACGACGCGGGCCGGGCTGCTGGCCACCCCCTTGCGCGACCGTTTCGGCATCCCGCTGCGGCTGCAGTTCTACACGCCCCAGGAATTGCTGCTGATCGTCCGCCGCGGCGCCCAGAAGCTGGGTTTTTCCCTCTCGGAGGAGGGGGCGGAGGAGATCGCCAACCGTTCGCGCGGCACCCCCCGCATCGCCGGCCGCCTGCTGCGCCGGGTGCGCGATTTTTCGCTCGTCTCGGGCCATGCCGCCGACCGCGCCATGGCCGACGGCGCGCTGCTGCGGCTCGAGGTCGACAGCAAGGGCCTCGACCAGATGGACCGCCGCTATCTCCGCCGCATCGCCGAGCACCACCATGGCGGCCCGGTCGGCGTCGAGACCCTGGCCGCGGCGCTTGCGGAGGGTCGCGACACCCTGGAAGAAGTCGTGGAACCTTTCCTGATCCAGGAAGGCTACGTGCTGCGCACCCCGCGGGGCCGGGTGCTGGGCGACCTCGGCTGGAAGCATCTGGGCATGTCCCCGCCGCCGGGCAGCCAGGCCGACCTGCTGGGCGGCGGGCTTTGACCGCGTCCCCCTGGCCACATCGCTGGCCGGTCCGTGTCTATTTCGAGGACACCGATGCCGGCGCCATCGCCTATCACGCGAGCTATCTGCGCTGGGCAGAGCGGGGGCGCACAGAATCCTTGCGTGCCATAAACTTGCCGCATCAAGTTATGATAGAACGTCACGCTTCGATGCTCGTGGTGCGGCGCATTGAAGTGGAGTATGTGGCGCCCGCGCGCCTCGACGAATCGCTGGTGGTGGAAACCGCCCTGCGGCGCTTCGGCGGTGCCTCGGTGGAGCTCGCCCAGGACATCCGCGACGAGGCGGGGGGGTACAAGGCGCGGCTGGTGGTCGGCCTGGTCTGCGTCCGCGCCGACGGGATGCGGCCGGTGGCGGTGCCGGAGCCGTGGCGCGCCGCCTTCCGGGCGGCCGTGCCGGGCTGAGGCGGTTTTTCGCGGGTCTCCCCTGGGGGCTGGCCTGCGCGATGGGACAAATGCCGGCGGACGCCTTTTGCGGGGCGCCCGGCCGGCCTCTGCGTGACGAAGCCGCCCCGGCAGGGACCGGGCGGGTGACAAGAGGAGATTGCCGTGGGTGACAGCGTGACCGCGTCCAACCTCGGCCAAGTGGCGCACGACCTGTCGCTCTGGGGCCTGTTCCTGCAGGCCGACTGGGTGGTGAAGACCGTGATGCTCGGGCTGCTGCTGGCCAGCGTCTGGGTCTGGGCCGTGGTCTTCGAGAAGATCACCACGCTGCGCCGTGCCAACAAGGCGGCCGACGCCTTCGAGGACCGCTTCTGGTCGGGCGGCAGCCTGGAGGCGCTGCACCAGCAGGAGGGCGAGCGCCCGACCCACCCGATCGCCGCCGTCTTCGGCGCCGCCATGCGGGAATGGGAGCGGAGCTCGACCCGCCCGGCCGACGCGGTGCAGCTGGCCGGCATGCAGCAGCGCGCCGAGCGCGCCATGAACGTCGCCATCACCCGCGAGATGGACCGCATGGAGCGCTGGATGGTGTTCCTGGCCTCCGTCGGCTCGGTCGGCCCCTTCGTCGGGCTGTTCGGCACGGTCTGGGGCATCATGAACAGCTTCTCGGCCATCGCCGGCATGCAGAACACCAACCTGGCGGTCGTCGCCCCCGGCATCGCCGAGGCGCTCTTCGCCACCGCCATCGGCCTGGTCGCCGCCATCCCGGCGGTGCTGGCCTACAACAAGATCACCACCGACCTGGCGCGCTTCGCCGCGCGGCTGGAGGGCTTCGCCGCCGAGTTCGGCGCCATCCTGTCCCGCCAGGCCGAGGAGCGGGGCTGACGCCATGGGCATGTCGACCGGAGGCGGCAAGGGCCGCGGCCGCTACCGCGCCATGGCCGAGATCAACGTGACGCCGCTGGTCGACGTCATGCTGGTGCTGCTGATCATCTTCATGGTGGCGGCGCCGCTGATGACGGTCGGCGTGCCGATCGACCTGCCCAAGACCAATGCCAGCGCGCTGAACCAGGAGACCGAGCCGCTGACCATCTCGGTCAACGCGGAAGGCCGCATCTTCCTGCAGGAGACCGAGGTGCCGATCGAGAACCTGGTGGCCCAGCTCCAGGCGATCATGCGCGAGCAGCGGCCCGGCGCGCCGGAGCGCCGCATCTTCGTGCGCGGCGACCGCGGCATCAATTACGGCCGGGTGATGGAGGTGATGGGCACCGTCTCCTCCGCCGGCTTCACCAAGGTGGCGCTCCTGGCCGAACAGCCCTCCGGCG
>NZ_MLCO01000369.1 GCF_001982615.1 Teichococcus deserti
GAGAGCGACAGGTTCACGCCGCCGCCGATCTTCTCCGACAGCTCATAGCCCTGGGCGAAATCGTCGCCATAGAGCCCTGGCGCCTCGTCCCAGGCCATGCCGAAGCGCGGATGGATCTTGCCGGCGAACAGCTGCAGCGGCCCCTGCGCCCAGCTGAGATAGAGCTGGTCCACCCAGGCGGCATGGGCATGGAAGGCGCGGTCGCTGCCATCGGCGGGGCGCTCGGCCGGCTCCAGCTTGAAGACGCTGTTCAGGGCGAAGCCGCCCGGCATGCCGAGATAGAGGCCGAGCTCGGTCTTGTTGAACAGGTCGCTGTAGCCCCGCCGCCCGCCGCGCCGCCCGTTGAGGTCGAGGTTGAGCTCGGTGTCCAGCTGGCCGGTCAGCCGCCAGCCGCCGGCTTCCAGCGCGGCCTGCTGCGCCTCGGCCTGGTCGCCGAGCTGAGTGCTGGCCTGGGCCATGGCCCGGGTCGGGGCGAGGCTGGACGCCAGCAGCAGCCCTGTCGTCAGCAGCAGCCCTTTCGCCAGCATCGGCAGCGCGCCGGGCAGCGCCCGCCATGGCGGTGCCGGACAAGAGACCGGACGGGGGCAGGGCAGCATGATCAGGCCTCTTCTCGAATTTGTGCGCAATGCTACAAATCTCCGGACGATGCCGTCAATGCGGGGCGGGAACGTCGGAACTGGCCGCGCGGCCGCAGGGCGGCGGCGCAGAGTCCGCGCAAAATATTCGTGTTGAAACGAAGGGCTGAGGCTTGCATCCCCTGTTCTCCGCGAGTCGCCGGCAGTCTGCCGGAGAGGCCGCTAAAAAACCGTCGCAAAGTCCCGAAAAACCCCTTTGACAGGGGCGGCCGGGGGGCCTAGAAGCCGCCCCCTGCCGCTGACCCGGCGCCTTCGGGAAACGGGTCGCCGGCAGGGTCGCTAGAAAAACTTAAAACGGTGTGTTGACCGGCAAAGTAATCGCCGCTAAACAACTTTCACCGCAGACGAGTTCTTCTGAAGCGGCCGCTACCGAGACTGAAAATTCTGCTTGACACTGAAAGTTAAGTAGTTTAGAAGGTCTCAGCGCTGATTTAAAACCGCATCGGGTTTTCTGGAAGTAGAATGGAGCTG
>NZ_MLCO01000370.1 GCF_001982615.1 Teichococcus deserti
GGCCCGCACAATGCGCAGAACGCCGCCGCCGCCGCGGCCGCGGCGCTGGCGCTCGGCCTGACCCGGGACGAGATCGCGGCCGGCATGGCCAGCTATCCGGGCCTGCCGCATCGCCAGGAGCGGGTCGGCAGCCGCGACGGCGTGCTTTTCGTCAACGACAGCAAGGCGACCAATGCCGAGAGCACCGCGCCGGCGCTGGCCAGCTACGACCGGCTGGTCTGGATCGCCGGCGGCGTGCCGAAGCAGGGCGGCATCGAGCCTCTCGCGCCGCTCTTCCCGCGCATCGCCCGCGCGCTGCTGATCGGCCAATGCGCGCCGGAGTTTGCCGCGACGCTCGCCGCGCATGGCGTGCCGCATGCCATCGCCGGCACGCTGGCCGCCGCGGTGCCCGCAGCCCTCGACGCCGCCCGTGCCGAGGGGGTGGGCGTCGTCCTGCTCTCGCCCGCCTGCGCCAGTTTCGACCAGTTCAGCGGCTTCGATGCCAGGGGCGACGCCTTCCGCGCCCTGGTCGCCGCCTTGCCGGAGACCGTGTGATGGCCCTCTCGCGCGCCGATACCTCCGTCCTCGGCCGCTGGTGGTGGACGGTCGACCGCTGGACACTGGCGGCGCTGCTGGCGCTGGTCGGCTTCGGCTATGTCATGCTGCTGGCCGCGAGCCCCGGTGTGGCCGAGCGCATCGGTGCCTCCTCGCGCGACCTCTTCATCCTGAAGCAGGTCTTTTTCCTGGCCATTGCCACGGGGGTGATGGTCTCGATCTCGCTGCTGCCGATCAAGATGGTGCGGCGCCTGGCCCTGCTCGGCTTTGCCGGCGCCCTGCTGATGACCATGGCGACGCTGTCCATCGGCGTCGAGATCAAGGGCGCGCGCCGCTGGCTGCACCTGCCGGGCATGACGCTGCAGCCCTCGGAATTCCTCAAGCCCTGCTTCGCCGTCGTCGCCGCCTGGCTGCTGTCGGAAGGCAAGACGCTGGGCATCCGCGCCAGCGCCGCCGCCTGCACCCTGTTCCTGATCGTCGCCGGCGTGCTGGCCAAGCAGCCGGACATGGGCATGCTGATGGTGGTGGGCTCGGTCTTCTTCGCCCAGCTCTTCGTCGCCGGCGTCAACCTGTTCATCGTCGGCCTCTGCGGCCTGCTCGGCGTGCTCGGCGGCATCGGCGCCTATTTCCTGCTGCCGCATTTCCAGTCGCGCATCGACCGCTTCCTCGACCCCGCCGCCGGCGACACCTACCAGGTCACCGTCGCCATGGAGGCCTTCGGCCATGGCGGGCTGCTGGGCGTGGGTCCCGGCGAGGGCCGGCTGAAGGGCATGCTGCCCGACGCCCATGCCGACTTCGTCTTCGCCGTCGCCGGCGAGGAGTTCGGCCTGGCCATCTGCCTGCTGATCCTGACCGTCTTCGGCTTCGTCGTGCTGCGCGGCCTGCTGCGGCTGCTCGGCGAGAAGGACATGTTCATCATCCTGGGCGCCACCGGCCTGCTGACGCAGTTCGGCCTGCAGGCCTTCATCAACATGGCCTCCGCCCTGCACCTGATCCCGACCAAGGGCATGACGCTGCCCTTCATCTCCTATGGCGGCTCCTCGGTGGTGGCGGTGGCCCTCGGCATGGGCATGCTGCTGGCACTGACCCGCCGGCGCCTGGCGCGGATGGAGGACGAATGACCTCCTCGCGCACCATCGTCATCGCCGCCGGCGGCACCGGCGGGCATTTCTTCCCGGCGGAAGCGCTGGCGGCGGAGTTGCAGCGCCGCGGCCAGCGCATCGCGCTGATGACCGATGCGCGCAGCGCCGATTATTCCAGCCCGGCCTTCGCCGATGCCGAGCGCTTCGTGCTGCAGGGCGCGGGGCTGGCCGGCCGCGGCATCGCGCGCGCCGCGCGCGGCGCCATGGCGCTGGCCGCCGGCACCCTGCAGGCGCGCCGCCTGCTGCAGCGGCTCCGCCCGGCCGCCGTCGTCGGCTTCGGCGGCTACCCTTGCGTGCCGCCGCTGCTGGCGGCCCGCAGCCTGGGCGATCGCCCCGCGACGATCCTGCACGAGCAGAACGCCGTGCTCGGCCGCGCCAACCGGCTGCTGGCGCGCGGCGCCGATGTGCTGGCCCTGGCCTTTGCCGAGACCAGCCGCATCCCGGCCGGCACCACCACGGCCTTCGTCGGCAATCCGGTGCGGCCGGCGCTGGCGGCACTCGCCGGCCAGGGCTTCACCGCGCCGCAGGGCTCTCTCCGGTTGTTCGTGCTCGGCGGCAGCCTCGGCGCGCGGATCTTTTCCGACGTCGTGCCCGAAGCCGTCGGCCTGCTGCCGGCGCCGCTGCGCGAGCGGCTGTCACTGGTCCAGCAGTGCCGCGTCGAGGACCTGCCCCGCGTGCGCGCCGCCTATGAGACGCTCGGCGTGCCGGCGGAACTGGCGCCTTTCTTCGGCGATGTCGCCGGCCTCTACGGCACCGCGCATCTCGTCGTCGCCCGCGCCGGCGCCTCGACCGTCGCCGAGCTCGCCTGCGCCGGGCGTGGTGCTATCCTGGTACCGTTGCCCAGCGCCATCGACGACCACCAGAGCGCCAATGCGCGCGCGCTGGCGGCGAATGGCGCCGCAATCGTCATGCCGCAGGCCGATTGTTCGCCGCAGGCCCTGGCGAAACGCCTTGGTGATCTGCTTGAATCCCCCGCAGCCCTGGCACGCGCCGCGGCCGCAGCGGCCGCTCTCGCCGCACCCGATGCCGCGGCGCGGCTCGCCGATCTCGTTCTCGCCCGCGCCGACCAGCGCCGACTTCAGGAAGTTCAGTGATGCGTGCGCTGCCGCTCAATATCGGTCCCATCCACTTCGTCGGCATCGGCGGCATCGGCATGTCGGGCATCGCCGAGGTGCTGCACAATCTCGGCTACACCGTCCAGGGCAGCGACATCGCCGAGGGCTACAATGTCGAGCGCCTGCGCGCCGCGGGCATTTCTGTCAGCGTCGGCCATGACGCGCAGAACCTGGGCGCGGCACAGGTCGTCGTCACCTCGACCGCGGTCAAGCGCGACAATCCGGAAGTGGTCGCGGCGCGCCAGCGGCTGATCCCCGTCGTCCGCCGGGCCGAGATGCTGGCCGAGCTGATGCGCCTGAAATGGGGCATCGCCATCGGCGGCACCCATGGCAAGACCACGACGACCTCGCTGGTCGCCTGCGTGCTGGAAGCCGCCAAGCTCGACCCCACCGTCATCAATGGCGGCATCATCAATGCCTATGGCACCAACACCCGCCTGGGCGAAGGCGACTGGATGGTGGTCGAGGCGGATGAGAGCGACGGCTCCTTCCTGCGCCTGCCCGCCGTCGCGGCGGTGGTGACGAACATGGATGCCGAGCATCTCGACCACTGGGGCACCGAGGAGGCGATGAAGCAGGGCTATGCCCAGTTCGTCTCCAATATTCCTTTCTACGGTTTCGCGGTGCTCTGCGCCGACCATCCCAATGTGCAGGCGATGATCCCGCATGTGGACCGCCGCATGATCACCTATGGCTTCTCGCCCCAGGCCGATGTCCGCGCCGAGCGGCTGATCACCGACCGCATGGGCGCCACCTTCGAGGTCACGGTGCAGGACCGTGCGACGGGCCGCAGCCGCAGCCTGAAGCCGATGCGCCTGCCGATGCTCGGCCAGCACAATGTGCAGAATGCGCTGGCCGCCATCGCGCTCGGGATCGAGATGGATATCGACGAGGGCACCATCCGCTCCGCCCTGCTCGGCTTCAAGGGCGTCAAGCGCCGCTTCACCCGCGTGGGCGAGGCGAACGGCGTGCAGATCATCGACGATTACGGCCACCATCCGGTGGAGATCGCGGCCGTGCTGAAGGCCGCCCGCCAGGCCGGCGCGCGCGACGTCGTGGCCGTGGTGCAGCCGCACCGCTATTCGCGGCTGAAGCAGCTCTTCGAAGAATTCTGCCAGTGCATGAACGACGCCGGCACGGTGATCGTGGCCGATGTCTATGCCGCCGGCGAGCAGCCGATCCCCGGCGCCGACCGCGACAGCCTGGTCGATGGCCTGCGCAGCCATGGCCATCGCAGCGTCGTGCCGCTCCCCGGCCCCGACAGCCTGCCGGAGATGATCAACGCCATCGCCAAGCCCGGCGACTACGTGATCTGCCTCGGCGCCGGCAACATCACCGCCTGGGCGCATGCCCTGCCGGAGAAGCTGGCGGCGCTGCAGCCGCGCGGGCCCCGCGCCGCCGGGGGGACCCGGTGAGCCGCGCCATGCAGAACCCGTCGCCTGCCGCCTTGCCGCCGCTGCGCGGCCGCATCCAGCAGGATGCGCCGCTCGCGCCGCTGACCTGGTTCCGCACCGGCGGCCCGGCCGAGTTCCTGGTGCGCCCGGCGGATGTCGACGATCTTCTCCTGCTGCTGCGCGACCGGCCGCGCGACCTGCCGCTGACCGTCATCGGCGCCGCCTCCAACCTGCTGGTGCGCGACGGCGGGGTGCGCGGCCTCGTGGTCAAGCTGGCGCGCGGCTTCTCGGAGATCGTGGTTGAGGGCGACGGCATCCTGGCCGGCGCCGCGGCGCTGGACGCGACCGTCGCCGAGCATGCCGCCGCCGCCGGCCTGGCAGGCCTCGAATTCCTCTGCGGCATCCCGGGCGCCATCGGCGGTGCCGTCGCGATGAACGCCGGGGCCTACGGCGCCGAAGTGAAGGATATGCTCGACTGGGCCGAGGTCGCGACGCCGTCGGGCCTGCTGCGGCTGTCGGCGCAAGAACTCGGCTTCACCTATCGCCATTCCACACTGCCGCAGGACGGCGTCGTGGTGCGCGCCCGCTTCCGCGCCATCCCCGGCGAGGCCACCGCCATCGCCGCGAAGATGAACGCCATCCGCGCCGCGCGCGAGGAAAGCCAGCCGGTGCGCGCGCGCACGGGCGGCTCGACCTTCAAGAATCCCGAGGGCCACAAGGCCTGGGCCCTGATCGACGCGGCGGGATGCCGCGGTCTGCAGAACGGCGACGCGCAGATTTCTGAAAAGCATTGCAATTTTCTGCTCAACCTCGGCGTCGCGACGGCTTCCGATCTGGAAGGCCTGGGCGAGACCGTTCGTGCCAGGGTCGCGGCGCAGAGCGGGGTCACGCTGGAATGGGAAATCAAGCGGATCGGGGAGTTCCCGGCATGAACCACGTCGCGGTCCTCTTCGGCGGCATCTCCACCGAGCGCGAGGTTTCGCTCTCCACCGGCGCCCAGGTCGTCGTCGCGCTCAAGGAGGCCGGCTTCCGCGTGACGCCGGTCGAGGTGACGGGCGATCTGGCGGCGCTGATCGCGGCGCTGCAGGCGGCGAAGCCCGACGCCGTCTTCAACGCGCTGCACGGCCGCTTCGGCGAGGATGGCTGCGTCCAGGGCATGCTCGACTGGCTTGGCATCCCCTATACCCATTCGGGCGTGCGCGCCTCGTCGGTCGCCATGGACAAGGCCGCGGCCAAGGCGGTCTTCGCCGCGCACGGCCTGCCGCTGGCCGAGCATCGCGTGGTGACCCCGGCGGAGCTCGAGGCGGCCGATCCGCTCGACCGCCCCTATGTGGTCAAGCCGGTCAGCGAAGGCTCTTCCGTCGGCGTCGAGATCCTGAAGGAAGGCGACAACCGCCGCGCCGAGATTGCCCGCGGCTGGCGCTTCGGCGACCGCATCATGACCGAGGAATACATCGCCGGCCGCGAGCTGACCGTCGGCGTCATGGGCGACCGGCCGCTGGCGGTAACCGAGATCGGCACCGGCCACGCCTTCTACGACTACGACGCGAAATACGCGCAGGGCGGCAGCCTGCACACCATCCCGGCCGCCATTCCCGCCGATATCGCCGAGGCCGCGATGGCCGCCGCACTCCGCGCGCATCAGGCGCTGGGCTGCCGCGGCGTCAGCCGCTCCGATTTCCGCTACGACGACAGCACCGGGCGCTTGGCGCTGCTCGAGGTCAATACCCAGCCCGGGCTGACGCCCACCAGCCTGGTGCCGGAGCAGGCCGCGCATCTGGGCATCCCCTTCCCCGAGCTCTGCGCCTGGATGGTGCGGGAGGCGCGGCATGGCCCGTAACGCTCGCCTCCGTCCCGAGGACCGCACGCGGCTGTCGAGCGACGGCGGCCGCCCGACCCGCGCCGCGCCGCAGCGGCCGAGCAGCCTGCGCCTGTGGCTGCGCCGGCAGCGGCCGATGCTGCGCCCGGCGCTGTTCGGCCTGGCCGGGCTGGTCGCCATCGGCGCCGGCGCCGTGGTGGTCAGCGCCCTCGACCCCGCCGGCCGGTTTTCCTTCCTGGCCGAGAATGTCTCGGAGATCGCCGGCAATGCGGGGCTGACCGTCACCGAGATCGTGGTGCGCGGCCAGCAGAACACGCCGCGCGAGCTGATCCGCGCCGCCATCGGCGTGCGCAACGGCGACCCGCTTCTGGCCTTCTCGCCGAGCCAGGCCAAGGCGCGGCTGGAAAGCATCGCCTGGATCGAGCAGGCCGAGGTGCAGCGCAACCTCTCCGGCCATATCCAGATCACCATCCATGAGCGCAAGCCCTTCGCCATCTGGCAGCACAATGGCGAGTTCGCGGTCGTCGACCGCGACGGCCGCGTCGTCTCGGCCGACACGCTGGACGCCTTCGGCCCGCTGCCGCTGCTGGTCGGCGACGGCGCGCATCGCCAGGGTGCGGCGCTCTACGACGCGCTGAAGAGCGAGCCCGAGGTGCAGCGCCGCGTCCAGGCGCTGGTGCTGATCGGCGAGCGGCGCTGGAACCTGCGGCTGCACAACGGCACCGACGTGCTGCTGCCGGAGGCGCATGAGGATGCGGCGGTGAAGCGGCTCGGCGAATTGCAGCGCTCCAGCGCGCTGATGGACCGCCCGGTCCTCGCCATCGACCTGCGCCTGCCCGACCGGCTGGTGGTGCGCCAGCAGACCATGCCGGAGCCGGCTGTCGCCGATCCGCGCGCGCGTCGCGGGAGTGGCCGGGGATGAGCAAGCTGCTGCGCGTCACCCCGCCCGCCGACACCCCGCCCGCCGCCGCGGCCCGCCGTCGCCGCGCGCGCAGCGGCCCCTATGGCGTGCTGGACATCGGCAGCAGCAAGATCGTCTGCCTGATCGCCCGCAACGAGGCCGATGGCAGGCCGCGCGTGCTCGGCTGCGGCTGGCAGAAGGCGCGCGGCATCAAGGGCGGCAACATCGTCGACATGCAGGAGGCGGAGCAGTGCATCCGCGCCGCCGTCGCCCAGGCCGAGGAAGCGGCGGAGATCAAGCTGACCGGCGCGATCGTCAACCTCTCCTGCGGCCAGCCGGATTCGCGGCTGATGACGATCCAGTGGCCGATCGGCGGGCGCGGCGTGACCGATGCCGACCTGCGCGCCGTGCTGAACGAAAGCCGCCGCCGCGCTGCCGACGAGGGGCGCGAGACGGTGCATGCCGCGATGCTCGGCTTCGTCATCGACGCGACACCCGGCGTCGAGGATCCGCGCGGCATGATCTGCGAGACGCTGGGGGCGCAGCTGCATCTGGTCGATTCGGCCTCCGCCTCGCTGCGCAACCTCGGCGTCTGTCTGCACGGCTGCGACCTGGAGATCGAGGATCTGGTCTCGGCGACCTATGCCGCGGCCCTCTCGGTGCTGGTCGAGGATGAGCGGCAGCTCGGCGCCACGGTTGTGGACATGGGCGGCGGCACAACCAGCATCGCCGTCTATGGCGAGGGCCACCTGCTGCACACCGCGCAGATCCCGGTGGGCGGCTGGCAGGTGACCAACGACCTGGCGCGCGGCCTGGCGACTCCGATCGCCCATGCCGAGCGCATCAAGATCCTCGACGGCAGCGCGCTCGATGGCGGCGACGATGCCAAGGCCATGGTGATGGTGCCGCAGGTGGGCGAGGACGAGGACCATCTCGTCAGCATCCCGCGCAGCACGGTGATCAACATCATCCGGCCGCGAATCGAGGAGACGCTGGAGCTGGTGCGCGGGATGCTGACGAGATGGTCCTCGTCCTCGCCCACCTGC
>NZ_MLCO01000371.1 GCF_001982615.1 Teichococcus deserti
GGGGTCGACTGGGCGTGGGGCTGGGGAACAGGAAGCTTGGGCAGGGGCAGGTTGGGGGAATGAATTCCCCCAAACCCCCATCTTTTATCTGATTAACGGCCCTTGGCAGGTCGGCGCGCGGCCGGAGGCGTCACCAGTGGGGGCGGCGGGACTCTGAATATTCTGGATGGGGCTTGAGTGCAGCGTCCCGCTTGGCCGGCAGGCCGCGGCAGCCAGAACAGAAAAAAGATGGGGTCCAGGGGAATTCCTTCCCCTGGCCTGCCTCTGTCTTCTCTTACCAGCGCAGGCTCCGCAGCGCCGCGATCGGCGCGACGCCTTCGCGCACCGCTTCCGCGGCCAGCGCCTCGGGCGAGGGGTTCGGCCCGAAATGGTTCAGCGCCAGGCCGGTCAGCGCCCAGACCGCGTCGATGCCGGCATTGGCGGCGCCCAGCAGGTCGGTGTGCGGCGTGTCGCCGATGGCGACGATCTTCGCCGGCGGCAGGGCCAGGGTGGACAGCACGGTCTCGTAGACCATGGCGTCGGGCTTGCCGATCTCCAGCACGTCGCCGCCCTGCTCCAGGTAGACATCGGCGAGCGCCCCGGCGCAGATCAGGCGCTGGCCGGACACCATCACCGCGCGGTCGGGATTGGTGCAGAGCATCGGCAGCTTCGCCGCGGCGCATTCGGCCAGCAGCGCGCGATAGGGCTCGACGCTCTGCGGGCCGCGCTCCGGCTCGGGGCCGGTGTTGAGCAGGAAATCGGCTTCGGCGGGGGAGGTGGCCAGGGTGATCGGCAGTTCCTCGATGACCGACAGGTCGCGCTCGGGGCCGATATGGAAGGCGCGGCTGCCCAGGCGGGAGAACCAGGGGTGGCGGCGGTCGCGCAGCAGGGTCCAGGCGACCTCGCCGCTGGTGACGATGCCGTCGTAGAGGCTGGATTCGATGCCCATGGCGGTCAGGCTCTTGGCGACGAACCAGGAGCGGCGCGGGGCGTTGGACAGCAGCACGATGCGCTTGCCGCGGGCGCGCAGCTCGCGCAGCGCCTCGGGCACGCCGGGATAGGGGGTCGCGCCGTCATGGAGGACGCCCCAGATGTCCAGGACGAAGCCGTCATGGCTGTCGGCGAGCGGCGCCACGCTTTCCAGGATGTTCATCGGGCGTCGGCTCCTACGGCGTCGTGGACATGGGCGAAGCCGTCGCGCTTCAGCAGCGCGGCCAGCTCCCGCTTGATGCGCGGCACCAGCACCGGGCCGGCATAGGCGAAGGCGGCATACATCTGCACCAGCGAGGCGCCGGCGCGGATCTTGGCATAGGCCTGGGCGCCGTTGCTGACGCCGCCGCAGCCGATCAGGGTCAGCCGGCCGGCCGCCAGGCCATAGACCCGCTTCAGCAGCGCGGTCGACGGCGCGAACAGCGGCTGGCCGGAC
This sequence comes from Teichococcus deserti, assembly GCF_001982615.1. Lineage (GTDB taxonomy): Bacteria > Pseudomonadota > Alphaproteobacteria > Acetobacterales > Acetobacteraceae > Pseudoroseomonas > Pseudoroseomonas deserti. The sequence continues at coordinate 1,406 of NZ_MLCO01000371.1, forward strand.
AGGCCGCCCGTCTCGGCCTTGTGGGCGCTCGTCAGGCTGGCGGGGCGGGCGATGGTGGTGTTGCTGACGATCAGCCCCGCCACGCCGTTCTGCACGCAGGCCTCGACCAGGGCCGGCACGGCGTCGTCGGCCAGGTCCGGCGCGATCTTCACCAGCACCGGCGGCTGGCGCGGGGCGGCGGCGCGGGTCACCGCGACGGCGGCCAGGATGGCGGCCAGCTTCGCCTCGCCCTGCAGGTCGCGCAGCCCCGGCGTGTTGGGGGAGGAGACGTTGATCGTCACATAGTCGGCGAAGGGGGCGACCGCGGCATAGAGCGCGGGATAGTCGCGCTCCGGCTCGGCGCCTTCCTTGTTGATGCCGATATTGGCGCCCAGCACCGCCGGCAGCGGCCGCTTCAGCGCCGCCAGCCGGCTGGCGAAGGCCTGCACGCCCTCGTTGTTCATGCCCATGCGGTTGATCACCGCTGCATCCTCGGGCAGGCGGAACAGCCGCGGCAGCGGGTTGCCCGATTGCGGGCGCGGCGTGCTGGTGCCGGGCTCGACCAGGCCGAAGCCCAGGCGCATCAGCGCGGCGACGGCCACCGCATCCTTGTCGAAGCCGGCGGCCAGCCCGATCGGATTGCGGAAGTCGAGGCCGAGCGCTTGCGTCGCCAGCACCGGGTCGTCGGCGGAGGAATCGGCGCCGGCCAGGCCGAAGGCCAGCGCCTTCAGCGCCAGGCGGTGGGCGCGTTCGGGGTCCATGCCGCGCATCAGCGGCATCAGGGCGGAGGCGAGGGCAGGGGTCATGGCCCGCCGCTTGTGCCTTGCCCGGCGGCGCAAGGAAAGGGTGGGAATTGACGCGGTGGCGCCGGCAGCGGAGAAGCCGGCCGCAAACCCAGGGGGACGCGCGGTGCAGGGTTCGGTGCTGATGCTGGCGGCGCTCGGCCTCTTCGCCACGCTGGATGCCAACAGCAAGCTGCTGTCAGGGTCCTACACCGTGGCGCAGGTGGTGCTGATCCGCCACCTGGTGATGCTGGCGCTGCTGTTCGGGGCGCGGGCGCTGCGCCCCAACCTGGGCGGCGAGCTGTCCACCCGCCACCCCTGGCTGCACCTGCTGCGCGCCGCGGCGATGCTGGGCTCGGCCGTCGGCTTCTTTCAGGCGCTGCGCGAGATCCCGCTGGCCGAGGGCTACCTGGTCTATTTCACCGCGCCCTTCATGACGCTGGGCCTGGCCGCCCTGGTGCTGCGCGAGGCCATGCCCGGCCGCGTCTGGCTGTGGAGCGGCGTCGGCTTCAGCGGCGTGCTGGTCGCCATGGCCCCGGGCCTGCAGGCCGGCGGCAGCCTGCTGGCCTATGCCTACGCCTTGCTCGGCACCGTCTGCTACGCCGCGGTGCTGACCATCAACCGCAGCCTGCGCCACGAGGCCGGGCTGTCCAAGCTGATCCTGTGGTCGGCCCTGCCCGGCGCCCTGGTGCTGGCCCCCTTTGCCGCGATGGACTGGGTGCCGCCCGGTGCCGGCGACTGGCTGGCGCTCTCGGCCAACGGCCTTTTCGCCGGGGCGGCGACGATCTGCCTGTCGGTGGCTTTCCGCCGCGCCAGCGTGGCGCAGCTGGCGCCGCTGGAATTCTCTGCCCTGGTCTGGGCGATGCTGGCCGATTTCCTGCTGTGGTCGACGCTGCCGGAGGTCACGACGCTGGCTGGCGGGGCGATCGTGGTGGTGGCTTGTTTGATGAGCCAGAGGGTTCAGAAAGAGGTTTGAAGGCTGGGGCAATGAATTCCCCAGAACCGCGTCCCGCCGTGATGCCCTGATGACGGTTCGGGCGAGGCGTTGGTCTTCAAACGGCCAACAGAACAGAAAAAAGAAGGGGTCCAGGGGAATTCATTCCCCTGGCCTGACCGTCTCTTCTCCTCAGCGCCTTCGAGGCCCTGCTTCGTTCAACGCCAGGTTCTGCATCGCCAGGTCCGCCGCCGCGCTGTCCGGGGCGAGAGCGATGGTGCGTTCCCAGTCTTCCTTCGCGCCCCTGGTGTCGCCCTTGAGCTGCCGCAGGATGCCGCGTTCCAGCAGGGCTTCCGGGTGGCGCGGGTCCAGTGTCAGCGCCTGCTGGATGTCGCGCATCGCGTCCTCGGCGCGGTCCAGATGGCGCAGCGCGGCGGCGCGGAACACCCAGGCCTCGGTGCGGCTGGCATCGGTCGCGATGGCGTGGTCCAGGTCCTGCAGCGCCTCGCCATAGCGGCCCATGGCGCCGGCGGCGATGGCGCGGTCGACCAGCAGCGCCGTGTCGTTCGGGTTCAGGCTCAGCGCCAGGGTGGTGGCGGCATAGGCGCGGGCGGTGTCGCCGGCCATCATCCAGGCCTGGGCGGCCTGGGCATAGATGGCGGCGCGGGCCGGGGCGCCGGCCTGCGAGGTGCCGGCCAGGCGCTCGAGCCGGGGGGCGGCACGCTCGGGCTCGCCGAGCGCCAGCAGGCCGAGGGCCATGCAATGGCGGGCGGGGTCGCCGCCGCCCTTTTCCTCCCACTCGCTGGCGCGGGCCAGGGCCCCTTCCGGGTCGCCGCGCAGCAAAGCGAGGCAGGCCTCGTATTCCGGGCTGTCGGCCAGGCGGGGCGGCTCGGGCGGCAGCGGCAGCGCGGCATCGGCCGAGGGCGCGCCGCCGGCCGGGCCGGCCTCGGCCGCCTCCGGCATGGCCGGGGAATGCAGCAGGAGGGCGCCGCCGGCAAGCGCGGTCAGCATGGCGGCGGCGAACACGCCCAGCAGCGCGTTGCGGAAGGGGGCTCGCATGGCCGCCACTCTAGCCCCCGGCGCGGTTCAGCGCCACATGGTCTCCATCACAGTCGTGGACAGGGGCGGGGATGCCGGAAAGCCTGGCAATTCTG
>NZ_MLCO01000372.1 GCF_001982615.1 Teichococcus deserti
GTTGCCGCTGTGGTGACGGAGCTGGCGCAGGCTCAGCGCCTCCGCCGGCTCGGCTTCGCGCGGCGGCCAGGCGGGCAGCCGGCGGGTGGCGCTGGGCGCCGGCCGTGCGACGGCGCGCGCATTGGCGGCCAGGGGGGTCGGGTCGCTTGGAGACACGGACACGATGCTCCCGCGCAGGGGCACGATGACGGGCGTGCCGGAATGGGTGCTGGGCATGGCCGGAACAGTATGTGGGAAAAGATCCCACGTCAAATGGATTGTGCGGGCTGATTTCCCACGGCGGCCGTGCTAGGCATTGGGCCGACCGCTGTTGCCGATGAAAGAGACTGTGCCCGACCTCCCCGACCCGCCCGCGACGCCGCTGCCGGCGCTGCCCAGCCCGCCCCAGGCCGAGGCGCTGCTGCGCCCGCTGGCGCGGCTGCTGCGGCCGCTGCTGCGGCTGCTGATCCGCGCGGGCGTCACCTTCCCGGTCTTCGCCGACCTGGCACGGCAGCTCTATGTCGAGCTGGCGGCGGAATCGCTGGCCCGTCCGGCCCGCACCGACAGCCGCCTCAGCCTGCTGACCGGCGTGCACCGCAAGGAGATCCGCCGGCTGCGCGAGCTGGACGAGGATGCGCCGGCGGTCCCGCCGGTGGTGACGCTGTCCAGCCAGATCATCGCCCGCTGGGCCGGCCTGCCCGCCTTCGCCGATGCCGCGGGCCAGCCGCGGCCGCTGCCGCGCACCGCCCCCGAGGGCGAGCCCTCCTTCGAGGCGCTGGTCCGCGCGGTCACCACCGATGTCCGCCCGCGCACCGTGCTGGACGACTGGCTGGCGCAGGGCCTGGTGCGGCTGGATGCCGAGGAGCGCGTGGTGCTGAACGCCGCCGCCTTCCTGCCGCGCCAGGGCAGCGAGGAGCAGCTCTACTACTTCGCCCGCAACCTGCACGACCACCTGGCGGCGGCGACCGCCAATGTCGCCGGCACCCCCGCCCCCTTCCTGGACCGCGCCGTGCATTATGACCGGCTGCCGCCGGCGGTCGCGGCCAGGATGCAGGCGCTGGGGCGCGAGGCGGCGCAGCGCCTTCTGGTCGAGGTCAACCGCGCGGTGCTGGCCGAGCTCGACGCCGCCGGCGACACGGTGCCGGCGGGCGAGCCGACCCGCCGGGTGATCCTCGGTGTCTACCTCTATGCCGAGGACGAGGCGCCCGCCCCCTCCGGCCCCGCGAAGGAATAAGCCGCGGATGCGCTGGTCCCTTCCTTCCTGGGCCTTGTTCGCGGCGCTGGCCGCCTGCGCGCCGACGCCGCCGCCGGCCGGCACGAGCACCGCCGGCCCGCCCGCGCCGGCCATCTGCCGCATCGGCCCCGACGACGCGGCGCCCGCGCAGCAGGTCGCCGAGCGCGGCATCGGCGGCACCGGGATTTCCAACGAGGAGGGCGATCGCGGCATCGGCGGCACCGGGATCGTCGGCGTCATCACCGGCTTCGCCAGCATCTGCGTGGGCGGGCTGGAGGTGGAGTATGCGCCGACGCTCGCCGCCGACCTGGACGGCCAGCCCGGCAGCGTCGCCGACCTGCGCGCCGGCCAGGTGGTGGTGGTCGAGGCCAGCGGCCGCGCCGACGCCCTGCGCGCCGAGCGGCTGGCGCTGCGCTTCGAGGCCTCCGGTCCGGTCGAGCGCCGCGACGGCACCACCGGCCTGCAGGTCGCCGGGCAGCGGGTGATCTTCGCCCCCGGCATGCGCGGCGGCCGGGACTGGCAGCCGGGCGACTGGGTGGCCGTCAGCGGGCTGCGCCAGGCCGACGGGACGATCATGGCCAGCCGCCTCGACCGCCGCGCGCCGGGGCGCATCCTGGTGCGCGGCATCGCCCAGCGCGAGGGCGCGGGGCTGCTGCGGCTCGGCCAGCTGCGCTTCCGCCGCAGCCTCCTGTTGGATGTCCAGCCCGGGCTGCCGGTGGTTTTGACGGGTCACCTGGACGGCGGCGCCTTCGTGCTGGACCGGGTGGAGACCGACCTGGTGCTGGCCGACCCGGCCCGCCGCTTCGGCCCCGCGGTCGATCGCATCGTCATCGAAGCCTATATCGGCGTCGCCGCCGGCCGGCTGCAGATGGGCCACGGCACCGGCTTCGCCGCCGGGCTGGCGCGGCCGCTGCCGGGTGGCACGCCGGGCCTGCCGCGGCGCGGGGTGATGGACCTGCGGCGGCAATCCGACGGCAGCTTCTCCGGCACCGAGCTGCGCGCCCCAGGGCAGGCGGCGGGATACCGCGGCGAAGGGCTGGGCGGGCTCTCGCCACG
>NZ_MLCO01000373.1 GCF_001982615.1 Teichococcus deserti
CGCCTGGATGGCGCTGCCGCCGGCGCCAGTCCGGCCGGGCTGCTGCAGATCGACGACGGCAGCGACGCCAACCGGCTGTTGCTGCGCAACGCGGCCGGCGGCAGCGCCATCCAGGCGCTCGCCGTCGGCGGCGGCGCGACGCTGGCCACGCTGGCCGGCGGCAGCATGATCGCCGGCACCGCCTTCCGCGCGGCGCTGGCCTGGTCGGGGTCGGAGCTCGCCCTCTGCCTCAATGGCGGCACGGTGCAGGCGGCCGCGGCGACGCTGCCCGGCGGTCTGACCCGGCTGCTGGCCGGCCATGGCAGTGCCGGCCTCACCCAGGCCGCCAACGGCCAGCTGGCGCTGCTCGACTACCGCCCGGCCCGCCTGCCCAACGCCATGCTTCAGGCGCTGTCCGCGCCCTGAGCCTTTCTTCCCCGTGTCAGACAAGGACAGATCCGCATGCCCATCCTGACCGACTACGCGAAGAACATCCTGGCCCGCGCGCTTTGCGGCCGCTCGCCGGCGCTGCCGACCACCATCTTCCTGGCGCTGGGCTCCGGCGGCGGCGCCTCGGGCCTGACCGGCGAGCCGGTCGGCAACGGCTATGCCCGGCAGCGCGTGACCTTCACCGGCACCGGCCAGCAGCGCAATGTCGAGACGGTGCGCTTCGTCTTCAGCGCCGCCGCCGGCAACCTGACCTATGTCGGGCTCTACGACGCGGCGACCGGCGGCAATGCCCTGGCCTATGGGCTGCTGGCCAGCACCGCCGCGGTTTCCGGCCCCGGCACCGTGACCGTGGCCGCCGAGGCCGTCACCATCACCGGCAGCTGAAGGAGACCCGCCATGGAGACCTGGCTGCGCGCCCAGATCACCCAGCCCAGCACCTGGCGCGGGCTGTTCCTGATGCTCAGCGCCGGCTTCGGCATCAGCGTCTCGGCCGAGCTGCAGGCGGCGCTGCCGAATCTGGCGATCGCGGCACTGGGGCTGTGGGAGGCGGTCCGCAAGGGCGGCCGCTTCGGCGACCCCGGCGCTTAAGCTCGCATCGATGTGCGCCCTGTCCGGCCAACGATCCGGGCAGGGCGCGCGTTGTCCTGCCATGTTCAGAACAACCCCGCATCGCAGCCTGGGAGCCCGCATCCGCCGCGCGGCGCTGCGGCTGCAGCTCCTGGTGCTGCTGCTGGTCTCGGCCGCCTCCGGCCTGCTGGCGCAGCAGCTCGCCCCGCATGCCGACCGCCTGGCCGACCGCTACATCGCCATCGGCGAGGCGCCGGACGAGGCCGGCAGCATGCGCTGAACCGCGGCGCTTTTCGGCATCGCCCGCAAAAAGGGGGTTGCGCCGGCGCCGCCCGCCCCTTAGAGAGCGCCTCGCTTCCACGGCGGTAAGCTGCTGTAGCTCAGTGGTAGAGCACTCCCTTGGTAAGGGAGAGGTCGAGAGTTCAATCCTCTCTAGCAGCACCACCCCCTTTTCTTGAAGAATGATGCAAGTCGCGCCTCGCCGCGGCTTTTTTTGTGCCCGCCGCCCGGCCCCGGGGCCGTGAGGCGCGCCAGCGAGCGCGCCTCACCCCGGAAGACTCATTCAGCGGCGACGAGCGCGGAGCGCCGGCGCGCCAGCGCCCAGCGCGCGACATCCACCATCCAGAAGGCCAGCAGGCTGAGCCCCGCCATCGGCAGCGCCCAGCCGATCGCCAGCGCCAACAGCACCACGCCGCCGCGCCAGGCCCAGGACAGCCGCAGCCAGGCGAGCGTCAGGCTGCGCGGCACCGCCCCCGGCGCCGGCCGGCTCTGCCACCAGATGCGGTAGCCGTAGACGGTGGCCGCGATCAGGCCGATGCCGATCGCCGCCATCAGCAGCTGGTTCGGCAGGCCGAACAGCACCCCCATATGCGCGTCGATCCCCCAGCGGATCAGCTTCGCCACGATCGGAAAGGTCGCGAAGTCGGCGCGGCTCGTCACCGACAGGTCGCGCGGATCGAGGGTGATGGTGTCGACCTGGGTCGGCCAGGAGCGGTCGTATTCCCGCACCAGCCAGGCCCGCCCCGGCCGCGGCAGGCGGATCTCGACGAAGCTGGAATCGATCCCCGCCGCGCGCGAGGCCGCCAGCACGGCGTCGAGCTGCGCCACCGCATCGGGTGCCACCGGCGCCGCCGGCATGGGGCTGGCGCCATCGCCATGGTGATGCGCATGCGGGTCGGCGGCGGCGGCAGGACCTTCCCTGGGCGCCTCGGCCAGGGTCAGCGTCACCGCCGGCGTCACCCAGCCCAGCGCGCCGCGCAGCGCGTCGATCCGCCCGCCGGCCCATTGCGACCAGGTCAGGCCGGTGGCCGAGAGGAACAGCAGCCCCAGCGCGATCACCACGCCGGTGACGCCGTGGCGGTTGCGCGTGCGCAGCCGGGCGTTGCTCGGCGCCTGCCGCGCCAGGCGGCCGGTGCGGCGCCAGGCCCACATCAGCACCCCGCCCAGCGCCAGCAGCCAGAGCCAGGAGGCGGCGAGCTCGCTGTAGAGCCGCCCGGCCTCGCCCAGCATCAGGTTGCGGTGCAGGTAGTCGATGGCGGTGCGCAGCGGCAGCACGCCGCTGGTGCCGTAGACGGTCATGTCGCCGCGCACCGCCAGGCTGGCGGGATCGATGAAGATCGCCCGGCTCTCGGAATCGCCAAGTCCCGGGGTGATGAACATCACCCGCGTGGTCAGCCCCTCGGCGGTGGCGGGGCGCAGCGCGAAGAGCCGCGCGCCGGGGCCGGCGACCGCCTGGGCGGCGGTGGCCTGCTCGGCCCTGTCTCTGATACCCATCTGACCCTGCCGACGATCTTACGCGTGTGGACATCTGTGCCGGGCG
>NZ_MLCO01000374.1 GCF_001982615.1 Teichococcus deserti
CTTCGCCCCCTATGACAACCCGCATTACGCCATCTCGGTCGTGGTCGAGCACGGCACCAGCGGCTCCGGCGCCGCCGCGCCCCTGGCGCGCGACGTCATGGTCGAGGTGATGACTCGCCTGCGCCCGCCGCCATCGACCCCGCCAGCCGCCCCCACCGCGCCGGCGGCCCCGCAGGCCAATGGCACGCCGCCCGCCCGCACCACCGAGGCGCCGCGCAGCCCGCAGCAGCTCGCCGAGGGGGCCAGGCCGCCTGCCGCCGGCACGCCGGAGACGCCCCGCCGATGATGGTCCCCCCCTCCATGATGGTCCCCCCTCCATGATGGTCTTCGAACGTCGCCTGCTGACCCGCGACCGCGGCGCGGGGGTGCTGGAGAAGCTCTGGCTGATCCCCTGGAGCTTTGTTCTTCTCCTCTGCGCCGTCGCCGCGGTGGGCTATGTCGCGCTCTACTCGGCCGGCGGCGGCGCGGCGGAGCCCTATGCCAGCCGCCACGCCCTGCGCTTCGGCTTCTGCCTGGTGATGATGCTGTCCATCGCCATGATCGACATCCGGCTGATCGCCAAGCTGTCCTGGGCCGGCTGGCTCTTCGGCATGGGGCTGCTGGTGCTGGTCGCGGTGCATGGCCAGGTGGGGAAGGGGGCGCAGCGCTGGATCGAGCTGGGCCCGATCCAGCTGCAGCCCTCCGAGCTGATGAAGATCATGCTGGTGCTGGCGCTGGCGCACTGGTTCCACCGCGCCAGCTGGGAGCGCGTCGGCAATCCGCTGTTCCTGATCCCGCCGGTGGTGGCGGCCCTCATCCCGGTGGGGCTGATCCTGAAGCAGCCGAATCTGGGCACCGGGCTGATCACCCTGATGGTGGGCGGCGCCATCTTCTGGGCCGCCGGCGTGCGCTGGTGGAAATTCGCCATCCTGATCGGCGCCGCCGCCGGCATCGCGCCGATCGCCTATGAGCATCTGCACGACTACCAGCGCGCCCGCATCCAGACCTTCCTGGACCCGGAGAGCGACCCGCTCGGCGCCGGCTACAACATCATCCAGTCGAAGATCGCGCTGGGCTCGGGCGGCATCTGGGGCAAGGGCTTCCTGCAGGGCACCCAGGGACACCTGAACTTCCTGCCCGAGAAGCAGACCGATTTCATCTTCACCATGCTGGCCGAGGAATTCGGCCTGGTCGGCGCCATGTCGACCCTGGCGCTGCTGGCGCTGGTGGTCGGCTTCGCCCTGCTGGTGGCGCTGCGCTGCCGCCACCAGTATGGCCGCCTGGTGGCCATCGGCCTCGGCGTGAATTTCTTCCTCTATGTCTTCGTCAATATCGCCATGGTCACCGGCAGCATCCCGGTGGGCGGCGTGCCGCTGCCGCTGATCAGCCATGGCGGCTCGGCCATGCTGACCACCATGCTGGGCTTTGGCCTGCTGATGTCGGTCTGGGTGCATCGCAATGCAGAATTCAGCGCGACGCGCGACTGAAGGGCTTGCGCTTGGCCAGGGATGGGGTAAAAGCCCGCCTCACCTGAGCGGGGCGGCCGACCGAGCCCCGCAGCGGTGGGGCGCATAGCTCAGTTGGTAGAGCAGCTGACTCTTAATCAGCGGGTCCTAGGTTCGAGCCCTAGTGCGCCCACCAACCCACCTCAGAACTGGTCATTGCCACGAAGGCGCCTTCGGGTTTCTTCAAGGCTGGGGCGCATAGCTCAGTTGGTAGAGCAGCTGACTCTTAATCAGCGGGTCCTAGGTTCGAGCCCTAGTGCGCCCACCAACCGGTCCCTCTCCGTCGAACAATTGAGTTCTCCTCGAAGCAGGCAACGTAATTGCCGCCATACCCCTGCGTATTGCGTTGCGCAGAGATTTGTGTGACGGGTCGGCAATGTCCGGTCCATGTGGCGGCGCGGTCGCAGCATTTTCCGGGACGTCGCCGCGACGAGGAACGCAGCCCGGATGGTCAAGTATCCTTTCAAGTTCCGCTATAGCGCCGCAGTCGAGAAATTCCTCATCGACAACAATATCAACCTCGATCATCACGCGAAGATCGCGGGAGTCTACAAGATTGGCGATGTAGTCACGATCAAGAATCCCGCGCTTGTCGAGCCGCACGCGACGCTTTGCCGGAACAACTTCTTCTCCATCGGCGCCTTTTCCTATTCGCGCTCGCCAATGGAACGGGCGAGGATCGGCCGCTACTGCTCGATCTCCTGGCGCTGTGAGGTGATGGGCATCGCCCATCCAACCGACCGCATCAGCACTCATCTCTTCACCTTCCGGACCTATTATCTGAACAACGTCCGGCGGCTCCACGGCCGGGCCCCGGCCGCTGCGCCCTTCGATGCGGCGGGCAGCATGGTCAGCATCGGCAACGACGTCTGGCTGGGTCAGAACGTGCTGCTGAAGCCAGGCATCAGCATTGGCGACGGCGCCGTCGTCGCTGCGGGCGCGATCGTCACCAAGGATGTGCCGGCTTTCGCCATCGTCGCCGGCGTACCGGCCCGCGTCGTCAAGTACCGCTTCGACGAGGCGACACGGGAGAGGGCGCAGCGGGTCGCCTGGTGGCGGTACCACGTTGCCGATTTCGCCGGGCTCGACACCGCCAGTCCGGTCGCCTTCCTGGAGGGGCTGGAGGCGCGAATCGCTTCCAGCAGCATCCAGGCCTATGCGCCCGAGGTCATCGACCTGGCCGAAGCCATCCAGGCCATCGTCGCGGAGCAGGAAGCCCCGGCTGCCGCCGTCGCGGCGCGCTGACCATCAGAAGGCGCGGTCTTCCGCCGCATCGATCCAGTCGTCCCATTCCGCCGCGCGCAGCAGTGCATCGGCCCGCGCCAGCTGCAGCGAGGAATAGGGCCGACCCTCCTGGCCATCGACCTCCAGCGTATAGGGCTGGGCGCGGCCGATATGCAGGCGAATCCGGATCGGGTAGCCGCTGAGGCAAAGGGTAAGGTCGGACACCTTGGTGATCCAGTCACGGGGGTGACGCGGATCGGCGGTGCCGCCAGGGGGGAGACGTCCGTTCACCCCGTCATTCCAGCAGGCTGCCTGCGCCCGGCGCAAGCGAAGACCGCATGACGCAACGAAGCCGCCCATACCGGGTTCCGGAGCTGAATGGCTAAGCCGCTCGCATCGCTTCCAAAATCCCGTGAGCGACCGGGGCGGACAGCGGCGCGATAGCGCCGATATGATCGAACGACCCGTGCCCCTGGTGGGGGCAACGGCCTGGCCGCGTCCTCTGTAACAAGGCCGGCGCGACCAGGTTCCCGTGGCAAGCTGTCATAAGTTAAAAAATTCTGCGGCGTGGCGCGATGCCGGGACAGGCCGGGATGGTGCTCAGCCGGCGCGACGCATCGCCGGCATGCGGCTCTCGATCAGCGCGGCCTGGACGCGCTGCTGCAGCCCGGGCAGGCCGGGGAAGAGCTGGCCCTCGGCGCCGCGCGCGGCCGGGTCGTTGGCGATGAAGCGCCAGCTGCCTTCCTGGGCGACGGCGACACCGATGAAACGGCCGTCGATGACGACGGGCCGGGATCTGATCATGACACGGAATTTCCTGGGGCTGCGCCGGAAGATCCGGGCGGCGGCCGGGTGGGATGAGGCAAGGCTTTCGGGAGACGCTCCCGGGATACGGAGGCGGCGGTGAGATGACGGTTCCGTACACTGGAAGCAAGCAGGGGCGTCAGGAATAAAGCGAATGTGTACCATGCCCGCAACGAGGAACTCGTGCGGCCCCCGGTAAGAGCGCGGCAATATTTTGTGCGTCGCAAAATAATGACCAATCGATGTCTGCGCCGGTTCAGTAAACGTCGCGGCGATAGCGTCCTTCGGCGGCCATCGCCGCCAGCGCCGGCGCGCCCAGCCATTCCTCCAGCTGGCCATGCACCGCCGGTGCCATCCCTCGCTGGCCGCCGCAGACGTAAAGACAAGCACCGTCGCGCAGCCAGGCGCGGCATTCGCCCTCGCACTCGGCCAGGGCGTGCTGGACATAGCGCTGACAGGGCGCCTCGCGCGAGAAGGCCAGGTCCAGCCGCGCCAGGCAGCCGCGCCGCCGCCATTGCTCGATCTCGGCGCCGCCATGAAAGTCATGCGCCCGGCTGCGCTCGCCGAAGAGCAGCCAGTTGCGGTGCTGGCCGCGGGCGACGCGCTGGCTCAGATGCGCGCGCAGCCCGGCCATGCCGCTGCCATTGCCCAGCAGGATCAGCGGCCGGTCGTCGGGCGGCGCGTGGAAGCCCGGATTGGCGATGACCCGCCCGGCGATGGCGGCGCGCAGCGGCAGCCCCTCGGTCAGCCAGAAGGAGCCGAGGCCGGGCTCTCCGCCCGGCCCGCGCAGCTGCCGCACCAGCAGCTCGGCATGGCCCTCGGCGTCGATCGAGGCGATTGTGTAGCGCCGCAGCGCGCCGCGGCCGCCGCGCGGCTGCACCTCCAGCAGGTCGCCGGCCTGCCAGGCCTCGGGGGCGGGGGGCGTCAGCCGCAGCCGGTAGAGCGGCGCGCCCGGGCTGCCCTGGTTGATCCAGTGGCGCTGCACCAGCCGCCAGGGCAGCAGCATCGGCGCTGACGACAGCTGCACGCCGCCGGCCGCCCCCAGCCGCTCCAGCAGCGCCTGCCAGGCCGCCAGCGCTGTCGCCTCTGCGCAATCGGCCTGAAGGGGCGGCGCCAGGGGCTGCGCGCCGCTCTGGGCCAGCCAGGCCGCCAACTGCCGGCCGAAAGCACAAAAATCCGGATAGGCGCGGTCGCCCAGCGCCAGGACCGCGGTCTGCAGCCCCGTCAGCGCGGCCGGCGCTTGCATCACCTGGCGGGCGAAGCCGCGGGCGGCGTCGGGCGCCTCGCCCTCGCCATGGGTGCTGACGATGAACAGCGCCCGCCCGGCGTCGGACAGCGCCGCCGCGTCCAGCCCGGCGAGCGGCCGGCAATCGACCTCGACGCCGCCGGCCCGCAGCGCCGAGGCGCTCTGCTCGGCCAGCCGCTGCGCCAGGCCGGTCTGGCTGGCGAAGGCCAGCAGCAGCGGCCGCCCGGCGGACCAGGCATCCGGCGCGGAGGCCGCTGCCGCCCGCCGCCGGAAGATCGACCGGAAGATATTACATCTCCACCCATTGGCGCAGCAGGTTGTGATAGGCCGCCGTCATGCCCAGCACGCCCGGATGGCTGTCCGGCAGGTCGGCGCGGATCTTCATGATCGACTGGTCCATCTCGAACAGCAGGCGGCGCCGGCTGTCCTCCTTGATCATCGACTGGGTCCAGAAGAAGGAGGACCAGCGGCTGCCGCGCGTCACCGGCTCCACCTTGTGCAGGCTGGTCGCGGGATAGAGCACCATGTGGCCGGCCGGCAGCTTCACCCGCTGGGTGCCGTAGGTGTCCTCGATCACCAGCTCGCCGCCGTCGTAGTCCTCCGGATCGGTCAGGAACAGCGTCGAGGAGACGTCGGTGCGGATGCGCATGTTGGCGCCGGGGACGAAGCGGATGGCGTTGTCGACATGCGCGTGGAAGGTCATGCCGACGTCGTAGCGGTTGAACAGCGGCGGGAAGACCCGCAGCGGCAGCGCCGCGCTGGTGAACATCGGGTTCAGCCCCAGCGCCTGCAGGATGATGTCGCCGAGCTCGCTCGCCTGCGGCGAATTCTCCGGCACCTGCAGGTTGTTCTTGGCCTTGCCGGACTGCTCACCGGCGGTGACGCGGCCATCGACCCAGGCGGCTGCCTCCAGGATGCGGCGGCAATGGGCGACCTGCTCGGCGGTCAGGACATTCGGGATATGCACCAGCATGGGCGGGCTCGCTTCAGCGATGAGGTCTGATCATGCAGCGAGGGGGGAGCCGCGTCGCGGCTCCCCCCTGTTCCAGCCTGGAAAAGCGGGGCCGGCTCAGAATTCGGCCGCCACCGTGAACAGCACGGTGCGTCCGGCAGACGGAATGACGCGGCTGCCGAAGACGGCGTCGTAGTTCAGCGCGTCGCCCAGGTTGTAGCCGTTCACCTGCACCCGCAGCCGGTCGTTGATCCGGTGCGAGACCATGGCGTCGACCGAGAAGTTGGACGGCGCCTCGGCCGTGTTGGCGGCGTTCAGGAAGACCTGGTCGCGCCAGGTGATGCCGCCGCCGATCGTCAGGTTCCAGGGCAGCCCCTTGTTGATCTCGTAGGTGGTCCAGACCGCGGCCGCGTTTTCCGGCACGTAGCTGACGCGCTTGCCGACAAGCCCCGGGGTCGAGGACTTGCGGGTCTCGCTGTCCATCCAGGTGTAGTTGGCGATGATGTTCCAGGCCGGGGTGATCTGGCCGGTGATGCCGATCTCGACGCCCTGGTTGCGCTGCTCGTCGCTGCTCTGGACCAGGCCGTTGGTCGCCGGATCGTAGTAGGTCGCGTTCGACTTCTCGATCCGGTACAGCGCGCCATAGAGGCCGAGGCGGTTGTCGAAGAAGCCGACCTTGGCGCCCAGCTCCCACAGCGTGTTGCGCTCGGGGTCGAGGTTGTTGCGGAAGTTGGTGACGGTGCTGTTCTGCGTGGTGAACAGCGAACCCGGCGGCGTCGTGGACGTTGAATAGGTGGCGTAGAAGGTCTGCGCCGGGGTCGGCTGCCACACGATCGAGGCGCGCGGGTCGACCACGGTGTGGTTGGCGTTGATGTCGGTGCGGGCGCCGGTCGCCAGCGTCACCGCCTCATGGTCGACCTCGTAGCGGCTGACGCGGACGCCGCCGATCAGCGACAGCTCCGGGGTCAGCCACAGCCGCTCGTTCAGGAAGCCGGCATAGGTGGTGATGCCGGTCTCGCGGGTGTTGCTGGCGGCGCCGCGCGTCAGGTTCAAGTCGCCATCGCCGCCGAAGATCGAGGCGGCGGTGCGGCTGGTCAGATAGCCATAGCCGGTGCGGTCGACATTCTCGTAGGAGACGTCGATGCCGGCGACCAGCTCGTGCCGGAAGGCGCCGGTGGTGAAGCGCGCCGTCGCCTGGGCGACATTCTGGATGGCCCAGCTTTCCTGGTGATAGGGGGCGCTGGCGCCGCTGATGGTGGCGGTGGCGGGCCGGCCGGCGCGGAAATTGCCGATGCAGGTCACGTCGCAGCTGGCGATCGAATAGGCGAAGTCGCGGTCGATGATGCTGAGGCGGGTGTCGTTGGTCAGCGTCAGCCAGTCATTCGCCTTGTGCGACAGCCGGGCGGTCAGCATGTCCAGCTGCACTTTGTCGCGGTCGCTGTCGGTGCCGTACCAGGTGCCGCGCGGCAGGCCGAACTCGGTGGCCGGGCGGGTGATGGTCGTCCCCGGCGTGCTCACCAGCGGAATGCCGGCATCCGTCGTGTTGTTGTACTGGTAGTGCTGGTAGTGCAGCGAGAAGGTGGTGTCGGTGCCCAGGCCGAAGGCGATCGACGGCGCGATGCCGAAGCGCCGGCTGTCGACATCCTCGCGGCCGACGGTGCTGCTGTACTGGCCCATCAGGTTCAGCCGGATCGCGCTGGTCTCGCCGATCTGCTGGTTGATGTCGAGCGTGCCGCGGGCGAACGGCCCCATGCCGCCGGTCGCCGTCATGCCGTAGCTGTTGCCCAGCTGCGGCAGGCGGGTGTTCACCGCGACGCCGCCGCCGACCGAGCCGGTGCCCAGCGCGAAGCCCGACGGGCCCTTGATGACCGAGACATCCTCATAGGTGAAGGCGTCGCGCGTGTAGGCGCCGAAGTCGCGCAGGCCATCGACATAGATGTCGTTCTGGGCTGCGAAGCCGCGGATGCGGAACTGGTCGCCGTTGACGCCGCCATTGCCCTCGCCGATCGAGGCGGTGATGCCGGGGACGTTGCGCAGCGCCTGCTCCAGCGTGGTGACGTTCTGCTGCTCGAGGATCTCGCGCGGCACCACGTTGATGGTCTGCGGCGTGTCCTGCACCGTGCCCTGCAGGCGGCCGACCGGCGCCTGGCGCTGCAGCGTGTTGGCGGGCGCGGTGCCCTGCACGTCGAC
>NZ_MLCO01000375.1 GCF_001982615.1 Teichococcus deserti
CGCTGGAAGACAGCGCCGCCCCCCCCCCCGGCTACGACAACCTGCTGGAGGCACGGCTGACGCGGCGCATCTATACCGGCGAGACCATCGCGCTGGAGACCGAGACCGAAGCCGGCCCGGTCACCGCCGAGCTGCAGGCCGGGCAGGACGGGCCCTGGCGCGACCTCGCCCCGGGCGCGCCGCTGCGGCTGGCCTTCCGGGCGGCCGATCTCGCGGTGTTTCCGGCACCATGATCGGCTGGCTGCTCGCCGCCCCCGCGCTGGCGGTCCTGGCTTTGGCCTTCCTCTGGCCGATGGCCGGGCTGTTCCGCATCAGCCTGAACCGCACCACCGACACCGGCGCCATGGAAGTGGCGGTGACCACCGACAGCTATACCAAGCTGGTCGGGGACGACTTCACCCGCGAGCTGGTGCTCAACACCGTGATGCTGGCGGCGAGCTCGGCAGCCATCGCGGTGGCGCTCGCTTTGCCGATCGCGCTGCTGGTGCGCGGCGCCTCGCCACGCTGGCGCGGGCTGCTGGCGCTGGCGGCCGTGGCGCCGCTGCTGGTCTCCGGCACGGCGCGGCTGGTCGGGTGGATGGCCATCCTCGGCGACCAGGGCATGATCAACGCGCTGCTGACAGGGATGGGGCTCAGCACCGGGCCGCTGGCGCTGATCAACAACTGGACCGGCGTGCGCATCGGCCTGGTGGAAAGCCTGATGCCCTATGCCGTGCTGGTGCTGCTGGCCGGCCTCGGCCGCCTGG
>NZ_MLCO01000376.1 GCF_001982615.1 Teichococcus deserti
CCGATCCCCGAGCCCGAAACGCGTAAGATCGTCGGCGGCGTCCGATGTGTATAAGGGCCAGCCAAACCCCCGCCGGGGGGATAGTATCCCCCCGAACCCCGCCGAGAATCAGAGGCCGGAAATGAGCGCGTCGCAGACGCGATCCAGCTGCGCCTCGTCCAGGTAGGGGTGCATCGGCAGCGCCAGGATGCGCTGGCTGACCTGCTCGCTGACCGGCAGCGGCGGGCCCTGGCGCAGCCCCTCGCGATGCGCAGCCGCATAGGCCGGCTGATGGTGCAGCGGCTTCGGATAGTAGATCGCGCTGGGCACGCCCTGCGCCTGCATCGCCGCCTGCACCTTGGAACGCGTCTCCGCATCCGGCAGCAGCACCGAATACAGGCCCCAGGCCGACTGCGCGCCTTCCATCTCGGTCGGCACCACGACATGCCCGGCCAGGCGGCGGTTGTAATGCGCGGCGACCCGGGCGCGGTCCTTCAGCTCCTGCTCCAGCAGCGGCAGCTTGCACAGCAGGATCGCCGCCTGGATGCTGTCGAGCCGCCCGTTCATGCCGGTGCGCTCGACCTCGTAGCGGGTCTTGCCCTCGCCATGCGTGCGCAAGGACCGATACAGCTCGGCCCGCGCCGCGTCGTTGGTCAGGATGGCGCCGCCATCGCCGTAGCAGCCCAGCGTCTTGGTCGGATAGAAGCTCAGCGCCGTCGCATCGGCCCAGCCGCCCAGCTTCTTGCCATGCAGCGCGCCGCCGAAGGCCTGCGCCGCATCGTCCAGCGCGAACATCCCCTCGCGGGCGCAGATCTCCTGCAGCTTCGGCCAGTCGGCCGGGCGGCCGAACAGGTCGACGCCGACCACCGCGCGCGGGCGGAGGCGGCCTTCCGCCTTCACCAGGGCGATGCGGTTCTCGAGGTCGGCCAGGTCGATGTTGAACCCGTTCTCCTCGACATCGACGAAGACCGGCGTGGCGCCGAGGACCAGCGGCACCTCGGCCGTCGCCGTGTAGGTGAAGGCCGGCAGGAACACCGCGTCGCCGGCGCCGATGCCCTCGGCCATCATGGCGATCTGCAGCGCGTCGGTGCCGGAGGAGACGCCGACCGCATGCGCGACGCCCGCGAACTCGGCCAGCTTCGCCTCGCATTCGCGCACGTCGGGGCCGTTGATGAAGGCGCCGCTGTCCAGGATGGCGGCGATGCGGCGGTCGATCTCCGGACGGATCAGGGCCTGCTGCGCCTTCATGTCGAACAGGGAAATCGGGCGCGTGGTGGTCTCGGCGGTCATCAGGATCAGCTCCGTGCGTCAGGCCGGCCCGGCCGGCCCGAGGGCCGGCGCTCAGGCCTGGATGACGGCGTGATAGGCCCGTTCGCCCTGCAGAGGGAAATCACCGCGCGTTTCAAAGGGCAACGTGGGACTGACCGCGGCATCCCGGTACACGCCGCGGGTGTCGACGATCAGCCGCGCATGCCGCCTGAGCGCGGTGAAATCCACCCCCGGCTGTGGCGTGACGATGACCACCGCATCCTGCGCCGCCAGCAGCGCGGGCGTCAGCGCGACGCTGGCCAGCCCCGGCGCCCGCCCCAGCCGCCGGGTGGCGGGGAACTGCGCGACCAGGGGGTCATGGTAGGCGATTTCCGCCCCGCGCTCCTCCAACAGAGAAAAAATCTCGAGCGCCGGGCTTTCGCGCGTGTCCGGCACGTCCGGCTTGTAGGCCAGGCCGATCAGCAGGATGCGCGCCCCGCGCAGCGCCTTGCCGCGCGCATCCAGCGCGTCGCGCAGCCGCCCGACCACATAGCCCGGCATGGCGTCGTTCACCCGGCCGGCCAGCTCGACGAAATCGCTGGGCACGCCCAGCTCCCGCGCCTTCCAGGCCAGGTAATAGGGATCGACCGGGATGCAGTGGCCGCCGAGCCCGGGCCCGGGGCGGAAGGGCATGAAGCCGAAGGGCTTGGTGGCGGCGGCGTCGATCACCTCCTGCACGTCGAGCCCCAGCGCGTGGCTGATCCGCTTCAGCTCGTTGACCAGCCCGATATTCACCGCCCGGAAGACATTCTCGTAGAGCTTGGCCAGCTCTGCCGCGCGCAGCGAGGACAGCGGCACCACCCCGCCGGCGACCGGCCCGTACAGCGCCATCCCGACCTCGAGGCATTCGGCCGTGGCCCCCGCCAGCAGCTTGGGGATGCAGCCGACGGTGCCCTCCGGGTTGCCGGGATCCTCGCGCTCCGGGCTATAGAGCAAAAAAGCATCCCGCCCCGGCTGCAGCCCGGCGCCCAGCAGGGCAGGGAGCAGAAAATCCTCGGTGGTGCCGGGATAGGTGGTGCTTTCCAGCGCCACAACCTGGCCGCGCCGCAGATGCGGGGCGAGTGCTGCCACCGTGTCCCGCACCGGGCCGAGGTCGGGCTCCTTGTGCGGCCCGACCGGGGTGGGGACGCAGATCACCAGCACGTCGCAATCGCCGGCGCCGGCGGAGAGATGCTGATGCGGGGTGATCGCCGCGCCGGCGACGCGGGCATGGTCGATGCCGTGGATCGGGCTCAGCCCGGCCTCGATGGCGGCGATCTTCTGGGGGTCGATGTCGAAGCCGGTGACGGGAAACCCCGCCTCGGCGAAGCGCAGCGCCAGGGGAAGCCCGGCATAGCCCAGGCCGATCACCCCGATCTGCGCCTCGCGCGCGGCGATGCGGGCTAGCATCCAGGCCCTGACATCCGTGGGAATCCCCGGCGCGTCGAGCAGCTCGGGATATCCGGTGGCGGCGATCCAGGAGGCATTGGCGCTCCCGGAAGCGGTCAGGGCCTGTGGCACGCGGCTACCCCCCAGGGTTGTGGTCGAATTCCGGCACGAGACGGGCGAGCTGCGCCAGCGCGGGCGCGGCAGCCCCCGCACGGGCATCGGCGGCGATGGCGTCGATCGCCTGACCGACCTGGTCGGCATCGGTGGTGCGCGGCGTCGCCACCAGCAGCCCCGCGAATTGCGTCGGCCGCGGCGGCTCCTGCCCGTGGAACAGCTCCTCGAACAGCTTCTCGCCGGGGCGGAGGCCGGTGAAGCGGATCTCGATATCCTCGTCGGGGCGCAGCCCGGCCAGCCGGATCATGCGGCGGGCCATGTCGACGATCTTCACCGGCTTGCCCATGTCGAGCACGAAGATGCCGCCATCGGCCAGCTCCGGCGGCTGGTCCTGCCGGTCCTCGGCGCCGATCACGCTGGCCTGCAGCACCAGCCCCACCGCCTCGCGCACCGTCATGAAATAGCGGCGCATGTCGGGATGGGTCACGGTCAGCGGCCCGCCGCGCTCCAGCTGGCGGCGGAACAGCGGCACCACCGAGCCGGTCGAGCCCAGCACATTGCCGAAGCGCACGGTGACGCAGCGCATGCCGCCGGCGGCGCCGTGGCGGGCCTGCTTGTCCAGCGCCTGGCAGTACATTTCCGCCAAACGCTTGGAGGCGCCCATGACGCTGGTGGGATTAACCGCCTTGTCGGTACTGATAAAAACCATGGCGCGGCAGCCGACGGCGCGGGCGGCATCCGCGATGACGCGGGTGCCCAGGGCATTGGTCTGCAGACCCTCCAGCGGGTCGTTCTCGACCATCGGCACATGCTTCAGCGCGGCGGCATGGAAGACCAGCTCGGGCCGGACTTCCGCCATCAGCCGCGCGATGCGCGCGGCGTCGCGCACATCGGCCAGCATGGCGCGGCGCGGCACGCCAGGATGCGTCTCCGCCAGCTCCAGGTCGATGCCGTAGAGCGCGAATTCGCCGTGATCCAGCAGCGTCAAGTGGGACGGGCCCAGCGCCGCCACCTGCCGCGCCAGCTCGCCGCCGATGGTGCCGCCGGCGCCGGTCACCAGCACGCGGCGGCCCTGCACGAGCCGCGCCATGCCCTCGCGGTCCAGCGGCACCTGGGGCCGGTCCAGCAGCTCCTCGATGGCGACGGGGCGCAGGTCGAAGCGCCGCGTCGCCTGGCTGCGCGGCGCCGGGTCCAGCGCGGTCAGCCGCGGCGCCCGCTTCACCAGCACCCCATGCCGCTCGGCGATGTCGAGCATTTCTTCCAGCTCCGGCCCCTGCAGGTCCGGGTCGGCCAGCACCAGGGCGGCCGGCAGCCGGCGCTCCTCGCGCAGCCGGTCCAGCACCTCGCCGGCTTCCTCGAAGCCGCCCAGGATCGGATAGCCATGGATGCGGCGGCCGGCGGCGCGCGGGCGGCGGGCCAGGATGCCGGTGACGCGGTAGCCCGGCGCCCGCTGCTGCAGCAGCGCCCGGATGAACAGGTCGGCCGCATCCCCGGTGCCGACCAGCAGCACCGGCTGGGCCGGGGCCTCGCTGGCCGAGCCCACCCGATGCGCCTGCTTCAGCCGGCCGATGATGCGCGGCGCCAGCAGGGCGGCGGCCAGCGTGCCGGCATGGATCAGCGGGAAGGCGGCATTGGGCGGCATCCAGGCGCCGAGCAGCAGCAGCCCGAGGCCGAACAGCAGCGCGCCGCCGATGCCGGCGACCAGAACCCCCATCAGGTCGCGCAGCGCGGCGAAGCGCCAGTATTGCTGCGGCAGCCGCACCGGCAGCCCGGCCAGCAGCAGGGCGACGACCGCCCCGGGCAGGGCGGCCGCCCACCAGAGCGGCGGCGGCCAGGCGCCGGGGGCGGCCAGCCAGACGGCGAGCGGCAAAGCCAGGGCGGCGAGCAGCGCGTCCAGGCTGATGTTCAACAGGATGCGGGTGAGGGCCATGAGGGCCGCGTATAGGCGCGCAGCAGGCGAGGGTGAAGCTTTGCCGCCATGCGACGGCATCAAGCCCCTGCCATGCAGCGCGCGCCCGCTCACCGGATCGGCGCCAGTTGCCGGTAGAGCTCGACCAGCCGCGCCGCCTCGGCGGCCCAGCCGAAGCGGCCCTGGGCCGCCTCGCGCCCGCGGTTCGCGAGCAAGGTGCGGCGCGCCGGCGAGGCGAGCTCGGCCACCGCCGCGGCGATGGCGGCCGGGTCGGCGCTGTCGACCAGCAGCCCGTTGCCGGCGCCGTTGACGATGCCGGCGACCTCGGTGGCGAAGGCGGGGGCGATCACCGGCAGCCCGGCCAGCATGCAGTCGAACAGCTTGTGCGGCAGCGCCAAGCGGTGGTTCTCGACCCCTGGCTGGAACAGCACCAGCCCGATATCGGCCGTCGCCGCCTCGTCCAGCGCCAGGGCATGCGGCAGCCAGCCGCGGATCTCGATGCGGTTGCTCAGCCCGAGCTTCTCCGCCTCCGCCCGGAAGGCGGCTTCCGATCCGTCGGTGAAGCGGCCGACCAGCTTCAGCCGGGTGCCGGGCGGGCAGAGCGCCAGCACCTGCAGCATGGTGAAAGCGCCGCGCTCCCGCCCCAGCGCGCCCAGATGCAGCAGGGTCAGCGGGCCTTCCTCGTGCCGGCGCGGGGCGACGGCGGCGCCGGCGGCATAGTTGCGCACGGGGACGCAGCGCGGCGCGCCGGCGTAGTCGGCGGCCAGCCCATCCTTGGCCAGCACCACGGCGTCCGCCCGCCTTGCCATGGCGCGGC
>NZ_MLCO01000377.1 GCF_001982615.1 Teichococcus deserti
TCACGCTGTGGCCATAGGCGCCCTGCATGAAGTTCAGGCTGATCAGGTTCTGCGCCGCGCCGGTCTTCACCGCGATGTTGAAGATCGAGCAGGCCTGGGCGGTGACGATCATCAGCGTGGCGCCGAGCGAGCTCGCCACCGGCAGGCCGAGCGCCGCGGTGATGCCCACCATGATCGGGATCACCGCGCCGACGCGGGCGGTGGCCGACGGGATGAACAGCGCGAGGACGAAGCCCACGATCATCGCGCCGACGGTCAGGCGCGCCGGCGAGATGCCCACCCGGCTCATCACCAGCAGCGCCACCCGCTTGTCGAGGCCGGTGTGCTTCAGCGCGACGGCCAGGAACAGCGCGGCGGCCACCAGCAGCACGGCCGTCGACGAAAAGCCACCCAGCATGACGGTCAGCGCATCGGCCGAGGTCATCGGCCTGGCGCCGCTGGTCAGTGGCTTGCCCATCAGCCCGACCACCGCCGCGCCGGTCAGGATGACGGCGGAGGTCGCCGGCGAGACGCATTCGCTGATCCACAGCGTGATCACCAGCGCCAGCAAGGCGAGCGCCACCTGGC
>NZ_MLCO01000378.1 GCF_001982615.1 Teichococcus deserti
ACCCATCCCGAGGTGCGCCGCCCGGCGGCGGAGGGGAGGGTGGCGGACTGGCCCAACGACAGGATGTCGCCGCTGTTCGTGGCGGCGATCGAGGCGGTGGAGGAGGCGATCCTGAATTCGCTCCTCTGCGCCACCACGGTCGAAAGCCGCGACCCCGCCACCGGGCGGAAGCGGAAAGTCGAGGCCATCGACATCGCGGCGCTGCGACGCCTGCTGACCGGCGCGGCCTGAGGCAGGCTCGGCTGGGGCGAACCCCCGCCGAGGCCCTTGTCACGCGAAGGCGTAGTCGCGGCCGTCGAGGTGATTGACACCCTCGAGGGTAAGCTGCGTCACCGAGCCGTCTTCCGCCTGGATCGAAAAGACATTGCCCGTGTTCCAGATCTTGGCGTTGCTGCCAAAGCCCTCAAGCAGCAGGGTGTCGGCGGCGCCGCCCCAGCCATGCGGCCGGAAGTCGGTGATGGTGTCGCTGCCCTGGCCCTTGCCGATGACGAAGGTGTCCGCGCCGCCGCCGCCGGTCAGTCGGTCAGCGCCGCCGCCGCCATTGAGGCGGTTCGGTGCATCATTGCCGATGATGACGTTGTCGAGGCCGTTGCCCGTCCCCGTGCTCCAGCCGGAGCCGAAGAAGGTCAGGTTCTCGACATGGTCCGGCAGCGTGTAGTTCTTCACCCAGGTGATCACGGTGTCGGTGCCGCCATTGGCGGCCTCGGCGATCGGCGTGTTCTCGGCGTTCACACGGTAGGTGTCGTCCCCGCCGCCCGCGGCGATCAGGCCTGGGTTGGCCGGCGTGGCCGGGCTCGCGGGCTGGTTGTCGTCGCCATTGCTCGCGTTGCCGCCAGAAATGCCGGCATTGTTCGAAGCGCCGCCGAAGGCGTCGCGGAAGGCCTGGGAGGCGACCGGGATGTGCCAGTCGGTCAGCTTGCCGATGCCGTTGTCGCTGGAATTCCAGTAGGACTGGTAGACCACGTCATGGCTCTCGAACCAGGCTTCCATGTTCTTGATGAAGGAGGCGTCATTGCTGTCGACGCCCCATTCCGAATAGGCCGTCGGCTTGCCATGGGCGTCCGCCTGCCGCTCGAACCACTCCAGCCCGTGCGGCGCGCTGCGCATGTGGTCCCAGGCGACCTGCGCGTTGGATCCCTGCTGGCTGACGTTCCAGTAGATGTCCATGCCCATCACGTCGACATAGTTGTCGCCCGGATAGGCCCGCATCGGATCGGCGCCATCCCAGGTGTGATTGATGTTCCACTCGAAGCGGAAACGGTCGGAGACGTCGCGGAAGCTGTCGACGAACTGCCGGAAGGCGCCGATGAAGGCGTCCTCATGCCCGACTGAGCTCCAGGGGAAGTTCTGGAGATTGTTCTCCCAACCGGTGCGGATATAGATCGGATCGTTGTCGCCCTGCCGTCCTGCCAGCAGGGATTCCGCAACATCTGTGTAGTAGCCATTGAAGTTGCCGGCCGCCGCCTGCTCAAGGGTCGGGCTGCCGTTCCAGACGAGCAGCGGCACGGACCAGAGAACCGGCCGGTCAATGCCCTTCCACAGGTCATTCGCGGCCCACTGGGCGCTCTGCGTGAAGTCCCACCAGTTGGCGCCGCCGACGACGCCATGGATCGCATCGACCTCGCGGCCGAGAAAGGATTCGAACTCGCGGATCGCGGAGGGGCTGTTGGCCCCATAAACTCCTAGAATCGTCAAAACACAAATGCCCCCTGCTTCCGCAGCCGCCGGCACGCCCCGCACCCACGGTGCCCCCGGGGTGCCGGCCTACGGAGAATGGATGCAGTCGCCGCGTCCGTAACAATGGCGCAGCCTGCGGTCGCATCCTGCTTGATTAAATGTGAAGATCAATTCTGGAAGATTCCGACAGTATATGTTAGCGCGAGCGTTACCTATTGCGAGAAATACCGAAATTTTCTTCCAAATTGGTTTAGTTTTCGTCCGAAGAAATAAATGGCGCGAAAATGGATTTACGTGATTTTTGTTGCAGTTGCTTAAAAGATGGCAATGCGTAACTGCTTGGCGCGGTGCAGCACGAGAGGCCCTCGAAGGGAGGTCTGCTTGCCATGCTGCACGTGACGATGAGGAGGACTGCGCCGCGGCCAGGCAGGCATCGGGCTGGGCCGCCGCGGCGGCGGCCGCCGTTCAGCCGATCAGGTGGTAGGCCCGATACCAGTCGACGAAGCGCCGCAGCCCATCCTGCAGCGGCGTATGCGGGGCGAAGCCGATGGCGGCGCGCAGGGCCGACACGTCAGCCCAAGTCCGCTCGACATCGCCCGGCTGCATCGGCAGATCCTCGCGGAGGGCAGGGCGGCCGGTACATTCCTCCAGCACGCGGATCACCTCGTTCACCGTCACCGGCGAGTCATTGCCGATGTTGAACAGGCGATGTGGCACGCCGGGCGCGATGCGGCCGGGCTCGTCGCCTGCGGCCGGTGGCCGGGGCGTCAGCCGCGCCAGCGCCTCGACGATCTCATCGATATAGGTGAAGTCGCGCTGCAGCGCCCCGCCATGGAAGATCGGGATCGGCTCGCCGGCCAGCAGCGCCCGGGTGAACTTCCAATAGGCCATGTCCGGCCGGCCGAAGGGGCCATAGACGGTGAAGAAGCGCAGGCCCGTCAGCGGCAGGCCGTAGAGATGCGCATAGGTCTGCGCCATAAGCTCATTGGCACGCTTGGTCGCGGCATAGAGCGAGATCGGCAGTTCCACCGCATCCCGTTCAGAAAAGGGCACCTTGCTGTTGGCGCCGTAGACCGAGGAGGAGGAGGCATAGACAAGGTGGCGCACCGGATGCGCCCGCGCCGCCTCCAGCACCTCCAGGAAGCCGTCGATATTGGCCGAGGTATAGGCGCGCGGATGGTCGATCGAGTAGCGGACCCCGGCCTGCGCCGCCAGATGCACCATGTGGTGCGGCCGCTCGGCGCCGCAGAGCGCGGTGAGAGCGCCGGCAGCGGAAAGATCCATGCGGTAGAAGCGGAAGCCGGGCTTGTCCGCGAGCAGCGCCAGCCGCGCCTGCTTCAGCGTCGGGTCATAGTAGTCGTTCAGATTGTCGACGCCGATCACCGTGGCGCCCTCGGCCAGCAGGCGCTGGCTCAGCGCCGCGCCCACGAAGCCCGCGGCGCCGGTAACCAGCACGCGGCATCCCGCGAGATCGCTATCCACAAACAAACCCTTTACTGAGCGGCGGGCAGGAAGCTCTGCAGCTCCAGGAAGGCCAGCCGCGCCGCATGATCATCCAGCCTGCATAGCATGAAGCCGCGCAGCCCGAGACCGATGCGGCACTCGGCTTGGCCGGCAACGCCGGTCGCCTCGACGGCGGCGCCGCTGTCGAAGTCAAGCTCCAGCGGCGCGAGCTCCGGCAGCGCCGGCAGGTCGAGCATGAAGGTGCGGTCGGCGCCCGGCGCCATCGGCAGCTCGACCAGGCTCAGCGTGATGCCGGCGGCGGCGCAGCGCAGGCTGACGCTGCAGGCCTCGAAGGGGGGGCGCACTTCCAGGTAGAGTCGCAGTGGCGCGCCGATGGCGGCCTCGGGCAGCGGCAGGCGCAGGCTGGCGCTGCCTTCGCGGCTCCAGACGCCCCATTCTTCCAGCCGGTGCCAGCCGGCACCCTCGCGCGCGGCATCGGCCAGGGCGGCCGACAGATCCGGCTGGTTCCGCATCGCGCGGCGGGTGACGTAATGCTGGCCGAGGCGGAGCTGTGCGCGCTCCTCCAGCGGATACTCGCCCTCCTCCGCCATGCGGGCGACGGCGGTTAGCACCTGGTCCTTCACCGCGCTCCAGCTGCGCGGCCGCCCCTTCTCCCGGACGATGGCTTCCTGCGCCTGGCGGAACGGCAGGTCGAAGATCACCCGCTCCAGCACCTGCTGCAAATCCGGCAGGCTTTGTGGCGTAAAGTAGAGCGCGGCCTCGCCGCCGGCCTCGGTCAGCGCCGAATGCCGCGGGGTGACGACGACCTTGCCATGCGCCAGCGCCTCGGTGATCGGCAGGCCCCAGCCTTCGTAATGGCTGTTGTAGACGGTGAAGGCGCAGCGGGCGTAGAGCGCGTCGAGCTCCTGGTCGGAGACATGCGGCAGCAGCACGATATGGCGCTGCAGCTCCGGCGCGTTGCGCAGCAGGTTCAGCGCCGCCTCGGCATGCCAGCCGGGCTTGCCGACGCAGATCAGCCGCGGCACCCGCGCCGCGCCATGCTGGCGCAGCAGCTGCAGCCAGGCGCTGAACACCAAGAGGTGGTTCTTGCGGCTCTCGATGGTGGCAACGAAAAGCGCGAAACTCTCGCCATGGCGCAGGACGCGCAGCGCTTCCAGGTTCCCGGCCTCAGCAGGCGTGGCGAGCTCGCGCGGATCGGCATCGAGCCGCACCACCTCGCCCGGCAGCTCCATGCCCGGCAGGATCGTCGCCAGCTGCTGCCGCACGTCGCGCAAGGTGTTTTCCGAATTGGCCAGCAGGCCATGGGCGTGCAGCCCCATGGCGCCGAACCAGCGGGCATAGTCCTGCACCATGGTGGCGCGGCAATGCTCCGGCACGATCAGCGGCACGCAGTCATGCAGGAAGGGGATATAGCGCAGGCCGTAGCGGCGCTGCATGTCCTGCAGGGCGCGGAAATACTCGGCCAGTCCCCAGGAATTGCCAAGATTGACCAGGACTGCGCCAGCCGGGAAGGCGATCGGCGGCGCCGCCGCGACCTGTCCGCGCAGCGCGTCGCGCGCCGCCAGCCAGCCGGGCTCCTGTGCATCGGACCCTGTCGCCGCCAGGGCGCAGAGCGCGGTAAAGCCCTGGGCATCGACCGGGCGCCAGCACAGGGCTGCAGGATCATAGCAGGCGAGCGACAGCTGTGTGCCCGAGGGCGCCGCCTCGGCCATGGCGCGGCGGACGATGCCCATCTGCACACGCTGGATGCCGGTCGGCGTGCGGGCACCGTCGAAATAGATCAGCACGTCGGAGACATCGAGCATCAGCTTCAGCACCCCGTCATGCAGGATGCTGGGAGGCTGGCGATGGCGGCGGCCTGTGGCCGCCGGCGCCTCGTCCAGGAAGCTCAGCGGCGAGGGCGCAGGCATTGGCACCGGGACCGGCGGCGGAGGCGGCGGAGCTGGCACGACCGGCGGCGGCGCCGGGGCAGCCACAGGGGCCGGCGGTGGCAGCGGCGCAGGGACGGGCTCCGGCGCGAAAGCGAAGGTCGGCGTCGGCGGGGCTTCCGGCAAGGCGCGCGCGGCAGGGGCCGGCAGCGGGTCGCCGCCGAACAGCGGCGGCAGGGCGACGGCGCTCAATGCGGGCTCGGGGTCCAGCAGCGAGGGCAGCTCGATCGCACGCTGTCCGGGTGCCTCGGGCGGCAACGGGGCGAGCGCCGGCGCGGGAACGGGCGGGGCAGGCG
>NZ_MLCO01000038.1 GCF_001982615.1 Teichococcus deserti
TCCTCGACCAGCTTCTGGTGGCGGCGCTGCAGCGAGCAGTCGCGCTCGCCGAGATGCAGGACCGTGCCATGGGTGTCGGCCAGGATCTGCACCTCGATATGCCGTGCGCGCGGCACCAGCTTTTCCACCAGCAGCCGGGTGTCGCCGAAGCCCGCGGCCTCGCGCTGCGCCGCGGCCAGGGCGGCGGGGAATTCCTCCGCCGAGGCCGCCGCCCGCATGCCGCGTCCGCCGCCGCCCGCCACCGCCTTCAGCAGCACCGGGAATCCGATTTTTTCCGCTTCCGCCAACAAGGTGCCGGGAGATTGGTCCTCGCCGCCATAGCCCGGGACGGCCGCGACGCCGGCCTGCCGCGCCACCGCCTTGGCCGCGGCCTTGCCGCCCATGGCGCGGATGGCCGCAGGCCCCGGACCGATGAACAGGAGGCCCCTCGCCTCGCAGGCCTCGGCGAAGTCGGGGTTCTCGCTGAGGAAGCCATAGCCGGGATGGATGGCGCGCGCGCCGCTGCACCCGGCGGCGGCCAGGATCGCCTCGATCGACAGATAGGACTGCCGCGGATGCGCCGGGCCGACCGGCTCGGCGCGGTCGCAGGCGGCGACATGCGCGGCGCCCGCATCGGCCTCGGAGAAGACGGCGATGCTCTCGATGCCCAGCCGCCGGCAGCTGCGCGCGATCCGGCAGGCGATCTCGCCGCGATTGGCGATCAGGACGGGGCCGAACGCCATGTCACGCCTCGAGCAGGGCCACGGCCTGGCCTTCCTCCACCGCATCGCCCTCGGCGACCAGCACCGCCGCCAGCCGCCCGGCGCGCGGCGCGGTGACCGGGATCTCCATCTTCATCGATTCCAGCAGCATCACCGTGTCGCCCTCGGCCAGGGCGTCGCCCGGGCGGGCCTGGATCTGCCAGACGGAGGCGGTGATCTCCGCGGCGATGGTCACCTCGGCCATGGTCGTCTCCCGGTTCTTGGTCTATTTTGTTGTCACAGATCACAACGCGGGGCCCGGCCTGTCAACCGGAACCCCGACTCCGCCCGGATGGCCTGCATGGACGCGCCGACCAGCACCGAGAGCATCAGCGGCAAGGCCTATCAGCGGCTGCGCCGCGACCTGATGCGCAGCCGCTTCCGCCCCGGCGACAAGCTGAAGCTGCGCGACCTGGCGGCGGAGCTCGGCACCTCCTCCACCCCGGTGCGCGACGCCCTGGCCCGGCTGGTCAGCGAGGGTGCGCTGGAGCAGTACGACCACCGCTCGGTCCGCGTGCCCGTGCTGTCCGACGCCCGCTTCCGCGAGATCGCCGAGCTGCGCGCCGAGCTGGAGGGCAAGGCCGCCGCGCGCGCCGCCGAACGCGCGACCGAAGCCGATGCCGACCAGCTGGCGGCGATCCATGCCCGCATGACGGCGGCGCGGCTGGCCGGCGACTCAGCCGTGATGCTGGAGGCCAACGAGGCCTTCCACATGGGCCTCTGCGCCATCGCCGCCATGCCGGTGCTGACCCGCATCATCGAGGGGCTCTGGCTGCAATGCGGCCCGCTGCATGCCGGGCTCAGCCGCGTGCGCTTCCTGCACCATCCGGACCTGCATCCGCACAACGACGTCATCCGCGGGCTGCGCCGGCGCGACGGCGCGCTGGCCCGCCTCGCCGTGCAGCGCGACATCAGCGTCTATGCCGAGGTGCTGCTGCGCCGCCTGCCGGAAATCAACCTGGGCGCCCTGCCGCCCGCGCTTGACGCCGCGGACTGACCGGAATTTAGTTGTCACAGATTACAAGAAGCAGGTTACAAGAAGCAGGCCGCGCTTCCCCCGGGGGCAGCGTCGCCCGGGGAGGACTGCGCATGCCCGAGCCCGCCTGGCCGCTCGCCCGCTTCCGCGTGCTCGAGCTCGGCGACGGCGTCGCCCTCGCCTATCTCGGCAAGCTCTTCTCCGACTTCGGCGCCGAGGTGGTGAAGCTGGAGCGGCCCGGCGGCGATCCGCTGCGGCGCCAGGCCCCGCTGGTCGGGACGGGATCGGAGAAGACCTCGGCGCTCTTCGCCTGGCTGACCACCAACCGCCGCAGCCTGACCGCCGACCTGGCGTCGGAGGCCGGCCTCGACCTGGCGCGACGCTGGCTGCCCGGCTGCGACCTGCTGCTCGACGCCCGGCCGCGGGCGCAGCGCGAGGCCGCCCCGCTCGGCCATGACCTGCCGCATCTGGTCGCAGCCGAGCTCTCCCCCTTCGGTGATCGTGGCCCCTATCGCGACTTCCGCGGCCCCGACAGCGTGCTGCGGGCGCTGGCCGGCGTCTTCGCCTGCACCGGCCCGGCCGGGGGACCGCCCTCGCTGCTGGGCGGCATCGCCGGCGAGGTCACCGCCGCCATCGCCGCCTTCAACGGCATCGCCGCCGCCCTGCTGGCGGGACAGGGCCGCCGCCTCGAGGTCAGCCTGCACGAGGCGAACATCGCCGTCGCCGAATACCAGCTGACCCAGAGCGTCACCCATCCGGAGATCGAGCAGCGCCTGGGCGTCAACCGCTTCGCCCCCACCAGCCCGCTCGGCATCTATCGCTGCCGGCAGGGCTGGCTCGGCGTCACCATCGTCACGCCCGCGCAGTTCCGCGCCTTCTGCGCCATGATCGGGCTGGACAGCCTGGGCCACGACCCGCGCTTCGTCGTCGGCCCCGACCGGCTGCGCCATGCGGAGGAGCTCGAGGCGCTGTTCCTGCCGCGCCTGGCCGAGCGCACGGCAGAGGAATGGTTCGCCGAGGCCATCCGCCGCCGCCTGCCCTTCGCCGTCGTCCCCGACATGGCGACCCTGCTGGCGACGGAGACGCACCGCGCCCGCGGCGCCTTCGCCACCGTCGAGGCCGGCTTGGCCCGCTTCGAAGGCCCCGCCCTGCCGCAGCGCCTGACCCGCACCCCGCCGCGCGCCACCGGCCGCGCCCCGGCGCCCGGCGCCGATGACGGCATGCCCGCCCCGGCGCCGCGCCCTGTGGGCACCCGCGCCGCGCCCGGCAGCCTGCCGCTGGCCGGCACCCGCATCATCGACCTCTCCATGGGCTGGGCCGGGCCGGTCTGCACCCGGCAGCTGGCCGATCTCGGCGCCGAGGTCATCAAGGTCGAGGCCTGCCAGTATCCCGACTGGTGGCGCGGCGTCGATCCGCGCCCGGCCTTCTTCGCCGAGCGCCGCTACGAGAAGGACATCCGCTTCTGCGTGCAGAACCGCAACAAGGCGGGGATCACGCTGGACCTGACCACGCCCGAAGGCGCGGCCCTGCTGAAAGCCCTGGTCCGCAGCGCCGATGCCGTGGTCGAGAACTATGCCCGCGAGGTCCTGCCCAAGCTGCATCTCGACTACCCGGTGCTGGCGGCGGAGAATCCCTCGATCGTCATGCTCTCCATGCCCGCCTTCGGGCTGCAGGGCCCCTGGCGCGACGCCCGCGCCTATGGCTCGACGCTGGAGCATGCCTCCGGCCTGCCCAGCGTCGCCGGCGAGGCGCACTGGCCGCCCACCACCAGCCAGCTGGCCTATGGCGACCCGATCGGCGGGCTGAACGCGGCCGCCGCCCTGCTGACCGCGCTGCTCCACCGGGCGGCCACCGGCGAGGGCCAGCAGATCGACCTGGCCCAGGTGGAATGCATGTTCCCCCTGGTCGCCCCCTGGATCGTCGCGCAATCGGCGACCGGCTCGCCCGGGCCGCGCCTGGGCAACCGCCACCCCGCCATGGTCCCGCATGGCGCCTTCCCGGGCGCGGACGGCGAATGGCTGGTGGTGGCGGCGGAGGACGACGCCGCCTGGTCCCGCCTTGCCGCCCTCGCCGGGCTCGCCACCGCGGGATGCGAGACGCTGGCCGGCCGCCGCGCCGACGAGGCCAGGATCGAGATGGAGCTGGCCGCCTGGACCCGCAGCCTGCCCGCTGCCGAGGCCATGGCGCGACTGCAGGCCGCGGGCGTCGCCGCCGGCACAGTGACCTGGCCCAGCGCCCTGAAGCAGGACCCGCACCTCGCCGCCCGCGGCTTCTTCCAGCGCATCGACCGCGCCTTCACCGGGCCGCATGACCAGCCCTCGGCCCCCTTCCGCGAGGCCGGCGGGGCGCCCTATCCGGTGCGGCGGCCGGCGCCGACGCTGGGCGAGGACAATGCCCGCATCCTCGGGGCGCTGGGCGCCGATCTCCAGGCGCTGGCCCGGCAGGGCATCATCGGCACCGAGGCCATCCCCACGGCGGACAGGAAGAAGAAAGCACAGGCAGCGTAGCAAGGCTGGGGGAAGGAATTCCCCCAGACCCCCATCTTTTTTCTTTCTGTTCACGACGCGACACGGGCGAGGATCGCGGGACGAAAAAGGGGAGGAAAACGCCATGCGCATCTCGCGGCGCACCCTGCTCGCCGCTGCCCTCGCCGCCCCGGCCGCGCGCGCCCAGCAAGACCGGCCGATCCGGCTGGTCTATCCCTTCTCCAGCGGCGACCGGATGGCCCGCGCCCTGGCCGAGGCCGCCGGCGACATCCTCGGCCAACCCGTCGAGGTGCAGACCGGCCTGGGGGCCGAGGCCGCCGCCCGGGCCTCGCCCGACGGCCATACCCTGGGCTGGGTCGCCACCCGCACCCTGGCCCTGAACCCGCATTTCGACCCCAACCTGCCCTACCGCCTGCAGGACTTCGCGCCGCTGACCCTGGTCTATCGCGCGCCCGTCGCCCTGGCCGCCGCCAGCACCCTGCCCGGCACCGGCTATGCCGGCACCCTGGCGCATCTGCTTGCGCATCCGGGCCTGGCCTTTGGCAGCGTCGGCACCGGCAGCACGCCGCATCTGGTCATGGAGATGCTGCAGGGCAGCACCGGCATCCGCCTGGTCAATGCCGGCCACCAGAGCGAGCCGGCCGCGCTGGCCGACCTGATGGCGGGCAGCATCCCGCTCTATGCCGGCTCGCTCAACACCCTGCTGCGGCACCGCGCCAGCGGCCGCTTTCGCATCCTGGCCCTGACCGCGCCCGCGCGCCTGGCCGCCGCCCCGGACGTCCCCACCTTCGCCGAGCTCGGCCGGCCGGAGCTGGTGGTGCGCGACTGGCACGGCGTCTGCGCCCCGGCCGGCACGCCGGCGCCGATCCTGCTGCGCCTGGCCGACGCCCTGCAGGCGGCGGTGCGAAGCCCGCTGGTCCAGGCCCGGGCCACGCCCGACATGGAGCTCGACCCGCTCGGCCCGGAGGACTTCGCCACCCTCATCCACCGCGATGTTTCATTCTACGGCAAGCTGATCCAGACCCGCGGGATCAAGCTGGGCTAGCCGGCGATCTGGTCCAGCACCGCCAGCGCCCCGGCCGGGATCACCAGCCCGGCGGCGGCCAGGTTCTCGGTCAGATGCGCCACCGACGAGGTCCCCGGGATCGCCAGCAGGTTGGGCGAACGCTGCAGCAGCCAGGCCAGCGCCACCTGCATCGGCGTGGCGCCCAGCTGCCGCGCGACGCCCTCCAGCGCGTCCGACTGCAGCGGGCTGAAGCCGCCCAGCGGGAAGAAGGGCACATAGGGGATCCCCTGCGCCGCCAGGCTGTCGACCAGCGCGTCGTCGCCGCGATGCGCCAGGTTGTACTGGTTCTGCACGCAGGCCACCGGGAACATCCTCTGCGCATCGGCCACCTGCCGCGCGGTGACGTTGCTCAGCCCCAGATGGCGGATCAGCCCCTGCTGCTGCAGCCCGGCCAGCACCGCCAGCGGCGCCTCCAGCGACCCCTCGGCCGGGCCATGCACGTCCAGCATGCTGCGGAAGTTCACCACCTCCAGCACGTCCAGCTTCAGGTGGCGCAGATTGTCGTGCACCGCCCGGGTCAGCTCCTCCGGCGACAGCGCCGGCAGCCAGGACCCGTCGGCACCGCGCCGGGCGGCGATCTTGGTGACGATCACCAGATCAACCGGATAGGGATGCAGCGCCTCGGCGATCAGCTGGTTGGTGACATGCGGGCCATAGAAGTCGCTGGTATCGATATGGTTCACCCCGGCCTCGAGGGCGGCGCGCAGCACGGCGCGGGCGGCCGCCGGATCGCGCGGCGGGCCGAATACCCCCGACCCCGCCAGCTGCATCGCCCCATAGCCCAGGCGGCGGACATCGCGGTCACCCAGCCGGTAGGTCCCGGCGGCATCGAGCTTCGACATGGTGCTGTTCCTCGTCTTTGGTGTCCCCAAGCTGGACCCTGGTCCGCCGCGCGATAATCGGGGACAATCTGCACAGCCTGTGCGGAGCGGCGAACGATGAAGCCCGATCTCGGCGACCTGAATGCCTTTCTGGCGGTGGCGAAAGCCCGCGGCTTCCGCGAGGCGGCGCGGCTGACCGGCGCCAGCGCCTCCGGCCTGAGCGAGGCGGTGCGCCGGCTTGAGGATGGCATGGGCTTGCGGCTGCTGCACCGCACCACCCGCAGCGTGACCGCGACCGAGGCCGGCCAGCGCCTGCTGGAGCGCCTCGGCCCGGCGCTGGCCGAGGTCGACGCCGCGCTCGACGTGGTCAACGGCTTCCGCGACCGGCCCGCCGGGACGCTCCGCCTCAACGTCCCGGTCAGCGCCGCCCGGCTGGTGCTGCCGGCCATCCTGCCGCGCTTCCTGGCCGCCTTCCCGGAGATCCGCGTCGAGCTCGAGGTGGAGGACAGCTTCGTCGACCTGGTCGCCGCCCGCTGCGACGCCGGCATCCGCTATGATGAGCGGCTGGAGCAGGACATGATCGCCCTGCCCATCGGCCCGCGCGAGCAGCGCTTCGCCACCGTCGCGGCCCCCGCCTACCTGGCCCGGTACGGCGTACCGCAGCATCCACGCGACCTGCTGGGCCATGCCTGCCTGCGCGGCCGCTTCACCAGCGGCGCCATGCCGCCCTGGGAATTCGAGCGCGACGGCGAGGTGGTGCTCGTCGATCCGGGCGGCCCGCTGGTGGTCCGCGTCGGCGCCGGCACCGACCTGCTGGTCGACGCCGCCCTCGCCGGCAGCGGCGTGCTGTTCCTGTTCGAGGACTGGCTGCGGCCGCATCTGGACAGCGGCGCCCTGGTGCCGGTGCTGGAGGCGTGGTGGCAGCGCTTCCCCGGCCCCTTCCTCTACTATCCCGGCCGCCGCCTGGTCCCCGCCCCGCTGCGCGCCTTCATCGACTTCTTGCGCGGACCGGGCGGTGCTAGACAGCCCGGCTTTACCCAGCCGCAGGCGCCATGACCCCCCCGCAAAAACCCTTCGAGATCTTTCTGGCGACCCTGCCCGGGCTGGAGGAGACGCTCTGCGCCGAGGTCAAGCGCAAGGGCTTCCGGCGCCCCCGCGCCCTTCCCGGCGGCGTCGCCATCGAGGGCGGCTGGCCCGAGGTCTGGCGCGCCAATCTCTGGATCCGCGGCGCCAGCCGGGTGCTGGCGCGCATCGACAGCTTCAGGGTGCGGGAACTGCACCAGCTCGACGCCCGCGCCCGCCACGTGCCCTGGGGCGCCGTGCTGCGCCGCGACGTGCCCTTCCGGGTCGAGGCCGATTGCGCCTCCTCGCGCATCTACCATTCCGGCGCCGCCGCCGAGCGCATCGAGACCGCCATCCGCGAGACCCTGGGCGCGACGCCGGCGCCCGACGCCCCCGTGCTGGTCCGCGCCCGCATCGAGAACGATGTCTGCACCATCAGCCTCGACACCTCGGGCGAGCTGCTGCACCGCCGCGGCTACAAGCAGGCGATCAACGCCGCGCCGCTGCGCGAGACCATGGCGGCGCTGTTCCTGCAGCAATGCGGCTTCGACGGCGCCGAGCCGGTGCTGGACCCGATGTGCGGCTCCGGCACCTTCGTCATCGAGGCCGCCGAGATCGCGGCGCGCCTCAATCCCGGCCGCGCCCGCCCCTTCGCCTTCGAGCATTTCGCCACCTTCGATGCCGAGGCCTGGGAGAAGATGCGCGGCGTGCAGAGCCAGCGGCAGCCGGCCGCCCGCTTCCACGGCAGCGACCGCGACGCTGGCGCCATCACGATGAGCCAGGCCAACGCCGCCCGCGCGGGGGTCGGGACCTTCTGCGACTTCCGCCAGGCCGCGATCAGCGAGGTCGCGCCGCCCGAGGGCGAAGGTCCCGGCCTGGTCATCCTCAACCCGCCCTATGGCAGCCGCATCGGCGACAAGCGGGCGCTGGTGCCGCTGTACCGCGCCATCGGCCAAGTGATGCGCTCGCGCTTCGCCGGCTGGCGCGTCGGCCTGCTGACCAGCGAGCCGCAGCTGGCCAAGGCGACGGCCCTGCCCTTCCTGCCGCCAGGGCCGCCGGTGCCGCATGGCGGGCTGCGCGTCACGCTGCACCGCACCGCCCCGCTCGGCTGACCTGCGAGAAACCGACGCTCACCATCGCGTGAGTGCCGCGCTTCGGCAGGCGTGCCGGGCCCGCACCTGCCGCATGGTGGAGAGGCCGGGAACCACCGGCCGCGCGGCGCGCGGCCCGACAGGCGAGGCTTGCCCATGGGTGCCAAAGCGAGGGCGACAGCGCGGCGCCGAGGCCTGCTGGCCGAGCTGCGGCAGCTGCGCGCCCGGCTGGCCGGACGGTCTGCGCCGGCCTGGCCGCCGCGCGACACCGCCGCCAGCCTGGCCGTCATCGCCACCGACCCCTCCGGCCGCATCACGGCCTGGAGCGGGGGCGCCCGCCGGCTGCTGGGCTGGAGCGCCGAGGAGGTGCTGGGCCAGAACATCGACATGCTCTGGCCCGGCGCCGGGCCCGACAGCAGCGATCCGGCCACCGCCCACCCCTGGCGGACCCGCGAAGGCGCCACCCTGTCGCTGCTGGGCGAGACGCTGCCGCTGCAGGGGCCCGACGGCAGCCTGCTCGGCCATCTCGCGCTCCTGCGCGCCACCGGCGGCGGGCCGCAGCCGCCCGAGGCGCTGGACCGCGCGGCGCAGCGGCTGCGGGCAATGCGGCAGGGCCTGCCGCTGGGCACCCAGGAGCTCGACGCCGAGGGCCGCTATCTCTCGGCCAGCCCGGCCTATCTGCGGCTCTGCGGCTGCGACGAGGCGGCGCTGCTGGGGCGCCGCTTCGATGACTTCATCGCCGACCCGGCCGAGCGTGCCGCCGCGCGCGCCCGCTTCCAGGCGCTGGTGCGCGGCGAGACCGCCGGCTATCTCGAGCGACGCCTGCATGCCTGCCCGGGCGGTCACCCGCCCTTCTGGGCCGAGATCCGCATGGCCGCGCTGCGCGACGCCGAGGGCGGCTTCCTCTGCGCCCTGTCGATGG
This sequence comes from Teichococcus deserti, assembly GCF_001982615.1. Lineage (GTDB taxonomy): Bacteria > Pseudomonadota > Alphaproteobacteria > Acetobacterales > Acetobacteraceae > Pseudoroseomonas > Pseudoroseomonas deserti. The sequence continues at coordinate 9,165 of NZ_MLCO01000038.1, forward strand.
TCGAGGACATCACCGAGCGCAAGCTGAGCGAGGATGCCGCGCGCCAGCTGGCCGAGCTGGTCGAGCAGTCGACCGACTTCATCGGTGTCGCGCGGCTGGATCTCGGCGTGGTCTACGTCAATCCGGCCGGGCGGCGGCTGGTCGGACTGCCCGACCTGGCCGGGGCGCAGGCGACCGGGGTGCTGGACTATTTCCCGCCCGAGGCGCGCGATCTGGTGCGCGAGCTGATCATCCCGGCGGTGCAGGCGCAGGGGTCCTGGCAGGGCGAGATCAGCTTCCGCCATTTCGTCAGCGGCGAGCCGCTGGCCGTCTGGTACAAGATGCTGCTGCTGCGCGATGCCGAAGGGCGGGTCAGCGGCTACGGTACGGCGACGCGCGACCTGCGCGAGCTGCAGCGCAACGAGGAGCGGCTGCTGGCCCTGCTGCAGCTGGGCGACCGGCTGCGCGAGCTGCACGACCCCTCGCAGATCGCCGTCGCCGCCGCCGAGGTGATCGGCCGCGCGCTGGGCGCGACCCGCGCCGGCTATGCCATCGTCGGCCAGGGCGGCGCCACCCGGGTGGAGCGCGACTGGACCGATGGCAGCGTCGCGCATCTGGCCGGCCGCCACGCCGCACCCTGGCGCTTCGCCAATCTCTGGCGCCGCGCCGAGGAGGCGCCGGACGCCGCCGCCGCGGTGATCTGCGTCAGCGACGTGGCGACCGACCCGCGCACCGCCGCCGAGGCCGCGGCCTATGCCGCCATCGCGGTGCAGGCCTTCCTGCAGGTGCCGGTGATGGTCGAGGGCCGCGCCGTGGCCTTCCTCTTCGTGCATGACTCGGCACCGCGCGAGTGGAGCGCCGACGAGGTCTCCTTCGCCCGCGGTGGCGCGGAGCGGGCCTGGGGCGCCATGGAGCGGGCGGCGGCCGAGCTCCGCCAGATGCTGATGACGCGCGAGCTGAACCACCGGGTGAAGAACACCCTGGCCATGGTGCAGGCCATGGCGCTGCAGACGGTGCGCAGCGCCGCCGACCTGGCGAGCTTCGGCCCGACCTTCCAGGCGCGGCTGATCGCCCTGGCCCGCGCGCATGACCTGCTGACCCAGACCGACTGGCACGGCGCCCGGATGCAGGAGGTGGTGCGCACCGCGCTGGCCACCGTGCAGGGCATCGAGTTGGACCTGGCCGGCTGCGCCGGCGGCGACATCCTGGCCCCCGCCCAGGCGCTGTCGCTGGCCATGGCGCTGCACGAGCTGACCACCAACGCGGTGAAGCACGGCGCCCTGTCGCGGCCGGGCGGGCGGATCGCCGTGCGCTGCGCGGTCGAGCCGGGCCATGCGGCGCAGCGGGTCGACTGGGTGGAAAGCGGCGGCCCGCGGGTGGCGGGGCCGCCGACCCGGCAGGGCTTCGGCATGCGGCTGCTGCAGCGCGGCCTGGCGAGCCAGTCCGGCATGGTCGCCCGGCTGGACTTCTCGCCCGAAGGCCTGCGCTGCACGCTGCGCTTTCCAGCCGCCCCGGTGCCGGCCAGCTTCGAGGGGCCGGCGATGGAGGGGCTCTAGGCAAGCTCCGCCAGGGTCTCCGCCAGCAGGCCGAGGAAACGGTCGTTGTCGGCGAGGGAAAAAGGCAGCGGCGGGCGGATCTTCAGCACGTTGCCCTCCTTGCCCGAAGCGCTGATCAGCACCCGCTTCTCGCGCAGCCGGTTGACCACGCGCAGGCCGAGCGCCGCATCGGGCTCGCGCGTCGCCCGGTCCTTGACGAAGTCGACGCCGACGAAGAGGCCGGCGCCGCGCACATCGCCGATCGCCGCATGCTTCTCCGCCATCGCCTGGATGCCATCGAGCATGGCGCGGCCGACGATGCGGGAATTCTCCTGCAGCTTCTCGTCGCGGATGACGTCGAGCACGGCCTGGGCCGCCGCGATGCAGACCGGGCTGCCGCCGAAGGTGTTGAAGTAGCGGGTGTTGCGGCCGAAATCCTCGAGCAGCTCGGGTCGCGCCGCGACGCCGCCGATGGGGATGCCATTGCCCATCGGCTTGCCCATGGTGACCAGGTCCGGCGTGACGCCATGCCGCTGGAAGCCCCACATGGCATCGCCGGTGCGGGCGAAGCCGGGCTGCACCTCGTCGGCGATGTACAACCCGCCATGCTTGCGCACGACCTCGGCGACGGGCTTCAGGAAGCCGGCCGGCCCGGGCAGGATGCCGTCGCTGGAGAAGAGCGAGTCCGCGATGAAACCGGCGAAGCGGATGCCGTGGCGGCGCAGGTCGGCGATCGCGGCCTCGACCTGGCCAGCGAAGACCGCGCCCAGATCGCCCTCGGTGCGATAGGCGTCGGGCGCGGGGACGACGCGGGTGTGGACGCCCAGCGGCACATGCTCGCCCATCGAGGGCGAGGCCTGCGACACGGCGATGGTGTGCCCGTGATAGGCATTGGCGGTGACGATGAAGCCGGTGCCGCCGGTGACATGGCGGGTGATGCGCATGGCGAGGTCGGAGGCCTCGCTGCCGGTGCAGGTGTACATGACATGGCCGATCTCGGCCGGGAGGGTCGCCAGCAGCTGCTCGGAATACTGCAGGATGGAATCATGCAGGTAGCGCGTGTGGGTGTTCAGCACGCCGAGCTGGCGCGACACCGCCTCCACCACCCGCGGGTGGCAATGCCCGACGGACGGAACATTGTTGTAGACGTCAAGATATTCCTTGCCGTCGGCGTCATAGAGATGGACGCCCTGGGCCCGCACGAAATGCACCGGCTCGTCGTAGAAAAGCTTGTAGCCGGGGCCGAGCAGGCGGGCGCGGCGCTCGACCATGTCGCGCCGGCTGTCGTCCAGCGCGGCGGCGCCGGCGGGATCGAAGGCATTGACCATGCCGCCACTGATCTGGGTCATCGGGAGAGCTCCATGTCGCAGGCGCGCATCATCTTGTCCTGTTGCTGCCGCGGCGACTGGCGCAGCAGCACCTCCAGCAGCCGCCAGGTCATCGGCGTGGTGCGCAGGATGTAGTCGCGGTTCTCGGGAAAGCGGACCGCCCGCCATTCGGTGATGCCGACGCGCACCACCATCCGGGCGATGGTCAGCTCGGCCAGCAGCGCCACCTCGCCGGGCAGCAGCGGCCGGGTGGCGTGGAAGCCGGCGACCAGCGGGATGGCGCCGTCCAGCGGGTCACCCTCTTCCGCCAGGTTGTAGGCGCAGGCGACGGCCAGGTCGTTGACCACCGCGGTGCGCGTGGCGTCGCCGAAATCCAGCACGCCGGCGACGCGATCGGGATTCTGCTCGTCCACCACGACGTTGTCGTAGCTCAGGTCGTTGTGGACGACCTGCCGCCGCAGCTTGTCCATCGCATCCTTGATGGCGTCGAAGCGGTCAAGGCCTTCGACCAGCAGCGCCCGGCGATGCGGATCCTCGATCTCGGGCACCACGACGCGCTGGCGATCTGTGTAAGAAATATCCCAGGCGATCTCGTGGCTGTCGGCGGGATGCGCGAAGTCCTGCAAGGCCAGCTGGATGCGGGCCAGGATTTCTCCCAGCTCCCGACCCCGCGCAAGGCTCGGCGGCAGGCCGCGCTGGATGCGGCCGGGGAGAAAAGAAACCATGCGCAGCCGGCGGGTGCTGCCATCGGCGAGCCGCACCGGCTTGTCGGCGGCGCCGTCCTGCGCGCGGATCACCCGCTGCACCGGGATGGTGGGATCGGCGCGCTCCACCTGCAGCAGCACCTGGGTCTGGAAATCGGTGACCGCCGGGTCTTCCGCCGGATGGATCAGCTTCAGCATGACCGCGCGGCCGTCGGCGGTGGTCAGGGCGAAGTTCTGGTCGCGCTCGCCGATCAGGCGCTTCGCGCGGCCCGGCGTGCCGAACTCGCGGGCGAAGATCGCCTCGGCCTCCTCCGGCGCGACGGGGGCGGCCTGAGCCGTCATGCTGCCGGGGGCGTAGCGCGTGGTCATCCGGGGCGCGGCCTCCCAGCCGGCAGTGTTCTCGGCGCCGAGCATGGTCCCGGCGCCCATGAGGGTCAATCCGGAGTTTTCTTAAAAGAAAATCGGTGCGGCCGTGCTAGGCTGCCCGCCATGAGCAGCGCGGAACCCTTGGGCGAGCGGCTGAAGCAACTGCGCGGCCGCCAGGGCCTGACCCTTGTCGAGCTCGGCGGGCGCAGCGGCGTCGCCATCTCGACCCTGTCGAAGATCGAGAATGGCCAGGTTTCGCCGGTCTACGGCACCTTGCGGAAGATCGCCGTGGGCCTCGGCATCCCCTTCGAGCAGCTGATCGCCGAGCCGGCCCCCGCGGCGCCGCGCCCGGTGCAGCTGCTGACCCGCGCCGAAGGCACCGCCGGCTTCAGCAATGCGCGCTATGCCTATGCCATGCATGCCGCGGCGCTGGAGGCCAAGGCGATGCTGCCGGCCGTCATGACCATCGACAGCCGCGAGCCGCCGGCCGAGGGGGACTGGAGCAGCCATGCCGGCGAGGAATTTCTGTTCGTCCTGGAAGGCAGCGTCGACGTTCACCTGCAAGGCGAGGCGCCGGTGTCGCTGGAGCGCGGCGACAGCCTCTATATCGACAGCCGCGTGCCGCATGGCTTTTCCCGTCGCGGGCGGGGCAAGGCGCGGCTGGTCTCGGTGACCTACGATCCCGGCCAGGCCGGGCGCCGCGCCCTGCCGCCCGACGAGGCCTAGCCGGCGGCGATCGTCTGCACCAGCGCCAGCGCCTCGGCCGGCAGCGGGCCCTTGGCGATGGCGGACAGCGCGCCTTCGAACTCCTCGGGGCTGGCGGTGCCGACCAGCACCGTGCCCATGCCGGGATGGCCGATCGAGAAGCGGATCGCCGCCTCCGGCAAGGAGGCCGCGAAACCCTGCGCGACCAGCGGCATCAACCGGCCGGCATGGGCGACGTCATCGTCGAAGCTATGGCCGGAGCCCAGCGGCGGCGGCGGCGCGCTGGCCACCGGATGCCGCGCCGTCGAGCCGCTCAGCGCCCCGCCGGCCAGCACGCGGATGCCCACCGTGCCGATCCGCGCCGCCGGGCAGCGGTCCAGCGGCCTCTCGTGGTTCTGCGCCGGGAAGCCGGCCGTCACCGCGGCGCCGGCGGAGGGGTTCAGCAGGTTGTAGACGACCTGCGCCGCACCGAAAAAGCCGCCATCCAGCACCTGCTGCAGGGCAGCCGTCTCGCCCAGCGCGGTGATCGCCGGCAGCCTGAATTTTCCTGCGGCCTGCAGGGCGCGGAAGGCAGGGACCACCTCCTCCAGCACCTGGCGGACCGAAAGAGTCTCGCCGCCGCCGGACTGGGTGATCTCATTGTGCAGCCAGAAGATATCGACCTGCTCGCGCTGCAGCCGGGCCAGGCTGCCCTCCAGGGAGCGGGTGATCCAGCCGGCGATGTCGCCGAACCCGGCCGAGGGGATGCGCACCTTGGTGCCCAGCAGCGCGTCGCGCGGCTTCTGCGTGCGCAGCACCCGGCCGAATTTTCCTCCGAGGCGCCGTTGCCATATTGCACGGTGGTGTCGAAGTAGTTGACGCTGGCCTCCAGCGCGCGGGCGATGGCGCGGTCGTGGTCGGCGGGGGCGCCGAGAACCATCGGCCCGCCGACGCCGCCGCAGCCGAAGCGCGCGACGTCCCAGCCCTCGGGTCCGAATGCTTTTCTCTCGACGGCCATTCTGGCGGGTTCTCTCCCGGTTCGGGCGGCAGTGTGCCGTCCGGACCGGAGGGCGCCAGATGCAGATCAGCCAGGCCGATCAGGCGCCGAGGTAGTCGCGCGCCTTCTGGCGGTACTCTTCCGCCTGCGTCAGCCGGGCCATCATCGCCGCCGGCGCCAGTCCGGTCAGCTCGCCCGGCGCAGTGCCCTCGCGCAGCGCCCGCAGCGTGGCCTCGACCGCCTGGGTGGCGGCCATGATCGGCTGGTGGCCCTGCAGCGCGATCCGCACCCCCTGCCCCGCCAGCCAGTCGCGGTCGGCCACCGCCGTGCCGGCGAAGGCGACGACCAGCGGCAGTTGGGTCACCGCGCGGATGGCGGTGATTTCTTCCCGCGACGAGACGCTGGAGAAGAAAAGCCCGTCGACGCCGGTGGCGGCATAGGCGCGGACCCGGGCCAGGGTGTCGTCCAGCCCGGAGATCGCCAGCGCCCCGGTGCGGCCCAGGATCACCAGGCCGGGGTCCCGACGGGCGGCGAGGGCCGCGCGCAGCTTGCCCGCCCCTTCCTCGACCGAGGTCAGCTGCGGGGCGGTGCTGCCATAGGGCGCCGGCAGCGCCGTGTCCTCCAGCGTCATGGCGGCGATGCCGGCGGCCTCCAGCTCCTGCACCGTGCGCTGCGCCGACAGCGCATTGCCATAGCCATGGTCGGCATCGACCAGCAGCGGCAGATCGGCGGCTCGGGTGACGCGGCGGGCTTGTTCTGCAAATTCGGTCAGGGTCAGCAGCACCAGGTCGGGCGAGCCCAGCACCGCCAGCGCCGCGGTGGAGCCTGCCAGGATGCCGCATTCGAAGCCCAGCGCATCGGCGATGCGGGCGGCCAGCGGGTCGCAGACCGAGGCAGGGTGGACGCAGCCCTCCGCCGCCAGCAGGCGACGGAAGGCGTCACGGGGCGCCGCGCGGGGCATCAGGCGTCGGGAGTGAAGTTGAGCGCGACGCCGTTGATGCAATAGCGCTGGAAGGTCGGCGGCGGGCCATCAGGAAAAACATGGCCCATGTGGCTGCCGCAGGTGGCGCAATGCACCTCGGTGCGGACCATGCCGTGGCTGCGGTCGGTCGTGGTCTCGACCGAGCCCTCGATCGGCGCGCCGAAGCTGGGCCAGCCGGTGCCGCTCTCGAACTTGCCGTTGCTGGCGAAGAGCGGGGTGTCGCAGCCGACGCAGGAGAAGGTGCCGGAGCGCTTTTCCTGCAGCAGGGCGCAGCTGCCCGGGCGCTCGGTGCCATGGGCGCGCATGATGTAATACTGCTCGGGCGTCAGGCGCTGGCGCCATTCCTCGTCGGAGCGCGTCACCGGATAGGTCGCGGTGTCCATAGGGGGAGCCTCCTGTGCTGGTTCGGCGCCAGATATTGGGCCGCCGGGCCGCGCTGTCGAGACGCGGCCCGGCGCGGAGCTCACCCGACGACGACGCGGTCGACCGGGTTGAAGGGAGTGGGGAAGACGCCGCGCGGGGCGATGAAGTCGTAAGGCCCGCGGGCGAGGAACTGCCCGTGGCCTTCCTCGGCCACCACCTTGCCGTGCTCGACCACGGGGACGCCGCGGACCAGGGTGATCTCCGGCCAGCCGGTGACCTGCATCCCCTCATAGGGGGTGTGGTCGTTGTCGTGCAGCATCAGCTCGTTGGTGATCGTCACCTGCTTCGCCGGATCCCAGATGGCGATGTCGGCGTCGGCGCCCACTGCGATGGTGCCCTTGCGCGGCGCCAGGCCGAACAGCTTGGCCGGGTTGGTCGCGGTGATGGCGACGAAGGTCTGCAGGTCGATGCGGCCCTTGGCCACGCCCTCGCTGAACAGGATCGGCAGGCGGGCGGCCAGGCCCGGCACGCCGTTCGGCACCTTGGTGAAGGGGGCGTCGGCGCCGAAGGCCAGCTTGCCGTCCGGCCCGGCATAGCGGGTCGGCGCATGGTCGGAGGTGACGTTGAAGATGGTGCCGCGGCGGATCGCCTCCCACAGCGCCTCCTGGTCCGCCGTGGTGCGGCCGGCCGGGCTGAAGATGAACTTGGCGCCCTCGAAGCCGGGGCGGTCCAGGTCCTGCTCGGTCAGCACCAGGTATTGCGGGCAGGTCTCGGCCCAGACCTTGAGGCCGCGATCCTGGGCGCGGGCGATCTCCTCGGCCGCCTCGGCGCCGGAGACGTGGAAGACCTGGATCGGCGTGTCCAGCGCCTCGGCCAGGGCGCAGACGCGGTGGACGCATTCGCGCTCGACGATCATCGGCTTGGCCCAGGCGTGATACTTGGGCGCCGTCAGCCCGGCGGCGACCAGCGCCTCGGTGTAGAATTCGATCAGCTCATGATGCTCGGCATGGATGCAGACCAGCGCGCCCAGCTTGCGCCCGGCAGCCAGCACCCGCAGCGCCTGCCCGTCGGTGATGCGCGAGCCGCTATAGGTCAAAAAAATCTTGAAGCTGCGGTGGCCGGCCTCGACCAGCGCGGGCAGCTGCTGCTCCAGCACCTCCGGCGTCGGGTCGGTCAGGGTGATATGGAAGGAAAAATCGATGCGGGCGCGGCGGGCGCGCTGGTGATGCGCCGCCACCGCGTCGGTGGCAGAAATATTCGGGCCCTGCTTGGCGAAGCAGATCAGGCTGGTGGTGCCGCCGGCGGCCGCCGAGGCGCTGCCGCTGGCGAAGCTGTCGGCGCTGGCGGTGGGCGGCGCGCGCGGCTCGTCGACATGGCAATGGGTGTCGACGCCGCCGGGCAGCACCAGCCTGTCGGTGGCGTCGATCTCGCGCGCCCCGGCCGGCAGGTTCTGCGCCAGCGCCACGACGATGCCATCCTGGATGCCGATGTCGGAAAAAAAGGTCTCGCTGGCGGTGGCCACCTTGCCGTTGCGGATAACGAGGTCGAAATCGGGCATGGGTTAGGCAGCTCCTGGCAGGCGGGAAAGGCGCGGCAGATTGCGCCCAATCCTGCGCCTCGCCTATCCCCTCCCGACGCCGCCGATCCCTAGAGAGACGATGACCGCGCCCATCCTTGCCGTGCCGCTGGACCGCGCCTATCGCCTGCTCAATCACGGGCCGACCGTGCTGGTCTCGGCGCGGCATGGCGGGGTCGACAATGTCATGGCGGCAGCCTGGTGCTGCGCGCTGGACTTCTCGCCGCCGAAGCTGACCGTGGTGCTGGACCGGGTGACGGCGACGCGCGGGATGATCGAGGCCAGCGGCGTCTTCGCCATCCAGGTGCCCACGGTGGCGCAGGCGGCGCTGACCAAGGCGCTGGGCAGCACGAGCCTGGGCGAGGATCCGGCCAAGCTGGCCCGCGCCGGGGTGCGGCTGTTCGACCAGCCCGGCCATGCGGTGCCGCTGGTCGAGGGCTGTAGCGCCTGGCTGTCCTGCCGCCTGCTGCCCGAGCCGCACATCCAGGACGCCCATGACCTGTTCGTGGCCGAGGTCACCGGCGCCTGGGCCGATGCCCGGGTCTTCGCCGAGGGCCGCTGGACCTTCGAGACCGCCGACCCGTCGCTGCGCAGCCTGCATTACGTCGCCGGCGGCCGCTTCTACGCCACCGGCGAGGCGATCGATGTCGGGGAAGACGCCCCCTAGCCGGCGCCGCCGTCGATGGTCAGCACGGTCGCCGAGGTGTAGCCCGAGCAGGGGCTGGCCAGGAAGGCGACGGCCTGGCCGATCTCCTCCGGCTTGGCGGCGCGCTGGAAGGGCATGGCGGCATACTGGTCCCGCCAGCGGCTTTCGTCGCCTTTCTGGGCCGCGGCGTGGCGGGCCAGCATCTCATGCCGCTCGGTGGCGACCGGGCCGGGATTGATGGCGACGACGCGGATGCCGTCCTTCGGCGCCGCCTTGCCCAGGGCTTTCGTAAAAGCCATCAGCGCGGCATTGCCGGCGGCGCCAGCGATATAGCCGGACGGGAATTTTTCGCCCGCCGCGCCGATGACGTTGACGATCACGCCGCCGCCCTGCGCTTTCAGTCCTGGATAAAGCGCGCGGGTCAGGCTGATGAAGCCGAAGACCTTCAGGTCCCAGGCCGTGCGCCACGTGTTGTCGTCCACCGCCAGCAGGTCGCCGGGCGGGATGGCGCCGGCATTGTTGACCAGGATGTCGACGCGGCCGGCCGCCGCTGCCACGCGCTCGACTTCGGCCTGTTGCGACAGGTCGGCGGCGATGACGTCGACCGCGACCTGGTGGCGGGCGCGGAGCTCCTCGGCGGCGGCCTGCAGCTTCGCCGTGTCGCGAGCGACCAGGAGCAGGTCGCAGCCCTCGGCGGCCAGCACGCCGGCGGTGGCGCGGCCGATGCCGCGGGAGGCGCCGGTGACCAGCGCCCGCTTGCCGTTCAGTCCCAGATCCATCGTTTTCGTTCCGTTTCCCCAGTCGGCGCAGCAGGGCGCGGAAACGGCCGCGGCGCAAGTCGCGATCAGCGGCGGTCGGCGGCCAGGGCCACGGCGAAGGCAAGCTGGCCGATCAGGGCGGCGCCGGCCAGCACCACGGCGGCGGCGATGGCGGGGTCGCTGCCCAGCCCCGCCAGCGCGGTGCAGAGGGCGCCGACCGCCATCTGGCTGAAGCCATAGAGCCCCGCCGCCGAGCCGATCACCCGCGGATTGACGCTGACCGCCCGGGTCAGGGCCAGCGGGCTGGCCAGCCCGACGCCGATGGCGAAGATCAGCGGCCCGAGCACCGCGAGGATCAGGGTGAGATGCCCCGACACCGCCGCGCCAAAGAACAAAAAGGCGCCGAGGCAGCCGCCGCCACTGCCGATGCGCAGCAGCCTCGCGAGGCCCACCCGCGCCACCAGCCGGTTGGCTAGGATGTTGCCCAGCGCGGTGCCGGCGACCAGCAGGACATAGACCAGGCTGATCTCGTGCACCGGGCGGCCGAGCTGCTGCACCAGGATGAAGGGCAGCGCCGCCAGATAGGCGTACCAGCTGGTGGTGGCGCAGCCGCCGCCGATGGCGAAGCCGAGGAAGGCGGGCGTGGTGACCAGCTGTCGATAGTCGCGGACCAGCGCCGCCACGCCCCGGCTTTCGCCGCGCTGCCGGGTCTCGCGCAGGCGCCACCAGGCGAGGCCGGTGGTGACGGCGCCGACCGCGCTGAGGGTGGCGAAGACGGCGCGCCAGCCCAGCGTCTCGGCCAGCAGCGAGCCGAGGAAGGGCGCGATGCCCGGCCCGATGGAGACCGCCAAATTGAGCATGGCCAGGCGCGAGGCGGCCTCCTTCGGCTCGGAGGTGTCGCGCACCATGGCGCGGCCCAGCGCCAGCCCGGCGCAGCCGCCCAGCGCCTGCAGCAGCCGGGCGCCGATGAGGAAGCGGACCTCCGGGGCCAGCGCCGCGGCCAGGCCTGCCGCCGCATAGAGGGCGAGGCCGGCGAGGAGCACGGGCTTTCGCCCGAGCGCGTCCGACAGCGGCCCGTAGCCGAGCTGCCCGAGGGCGAGGCCCAGGACGTAGAGGCTGATGGTCAGCTGCATGGCGCCGGTGGAGACGCCGAATTCGGCGGCGGCCTGCGGCAAAGCGGGGACGAAGATATGGATCCCGACGGTGCCGGAGGTGGTGATCATCACCAGCAGCCAGAGGGGCGGTCTTTGCGGCGCGGGCGCAGGCGTTTCGGACATGCTGACCAGCTTCCCGCAAAAGCGGAGCGGGCGGGAGGCCTGCCGGCGCGGCCGCGGGAGGCTCCGGCCAGGCGATGGCGGCGAAGCAGGCAACGCCGCGCGACCGGCGCCCAAAGCACAGGCAGGCCCGCCGTCCGGGCGATCATCACAATAACGAATTCAATAGGATAGTGACCGCCGAGCGGGGTTGCCGCAGGAGCCAGGGGTCTATATCGGCGAAGGGGCCTGATCGCGAGGGTCCGCCTTGTTCGTCTTCTACTGCCCGGTTTCCAGCCAGAGCGTGTATTCGCGGCTCCTGATGACGCCGCTGGCGCCGGATTACGAGCCGCTCTTCGCCGAGCAGGCCCCCGCGGCCGAGGCCGCCGGTTCCTTCGCCCCGCATGCCCAGCTGATCCAGGCCATCGCCCATGCCGAGGCCGGCCTGCCGGTGCTGCTGCATGTGCATTGGGAAGAATTCTTCCTGAAGGTGGCGAGCGATGCGGCGGAGGCAGACGAGGCTGCCCTGCTGGCGATCCAGCAGATGGAGAAGCTGCGCCGGCTGGGCGGCCGGCTGATCTGGACGGTGCACAATGCGGCCCCGCACCGGATGCCGCACCGCCAGGCCTTCATGACGCTGCGCCGCTGGCTGGCGGCCCAGGCCGACGCCATTCTGGTGCACAGCCAGCATGCGGTGGAATTTCTCTCGGCGCAGGTGACGGTCGACCGCGCCCGCATCCAGGTGCTGCCGCATCCGTCCTATCTCGGCCATTACGAGCCGGAGGCAGCCGCCGCGGCCGGGCTCGGTACGGCGCCATCGCGGGTGGTGCTGGGCTTCGGCCGCGTCCAGCCGCAGAAGGGCTTCGATCGCTTGGTCGGGATGCTGCCGGCGGCCTATCTGGCCGCGCAGCAGGCGATGCTGCGCATCAGCGGCGAGGGCGGGCGCGGCGCCCGGGCGCTGCGGCGCAGCCTGCCAGAGCGGACGGATGTGCAATGGGACTTCCGCCACGTGCCCGACGCGGAGGTGCCCGGCCTGATCCGCGACGCCGCCTGCGTCGTGCTGGCCTATGAGCAGTTCCTGACCTCGGGCGTGGCCATGCTGGTGCTGAGCTGCGGCGGCATCCTGGTGGCGCCGGACGTGCCGCAGCTGCGCGAGCTGCTGCCGGAGGCGCTGCATCGGTTCCTCTACCAGGATGGCGATGCCGTCGACCTGCAGATGGTGGTGAGCGGCGTGCTGGCGCTGAGCGAGGCGGATCGCCTGGCCTGCCGGCGGCTGGGGCTCGAGGTCGCCCGTCGGCTGCGGCCCGCGGTCGTCGCCGCGGAGCTCGCCGCCGTCTATGATCGCCTCTCGGCGGGGCCGCCGCCGCGCCCGGTCTGCGCGCTGCCGGCCGGGCTGCAGCGGGTCGCGCCGTCGCCCGAGGATGGCCAGGACGCGCTAACGCCGGTGATCGCCGACTGGCCCCGCCAGGACGCCGTCGGCCAGAACTGGGGCGACAAGCTCAACCCGCCGCTGATCCGGCTGCTGAGCGAGCGGCCGGTGCTGCATGTCGACCATGGCGGCAGCGAACCGCCGCGGGATGTCATCCGCGTCATCGGCAGCGGCATCCGCAGCAGCCGCGACAGCTATGTCATCTGGGGCTCCGGCTTCATCGGCAGCAAGGACAAGGTTCCCGCGCTGCGCCGCATCCATGCCGTGCGCGGCCCGCTCACCCGCGCCAAGCTGATCGCCGCCGGCCAGGACTGCCCGGCCGTCTATGGAGATCCGGCGCTGCTGATGCCGATCTTCTACCGGCCGGCGATCGCGGTGGAGTATGACCTCGGCATCATCCAGCATTTCCGCGAGGCGGGGGTAGAGCCACTGCCGCGGATTGCGCCGGGGCTGCGGGTCAGGATCATCGACATCACCGGCGGCATCACCGCGGTGCTGGACGATATCCTGGCATGCCGCGAGATCGTCTCCAGCTCGCTGCACGGGCTGATCGCGGCGCATGCCTATGGCGTGCCCGCGACCTGGATCAAGTTCAGCGACCGGCCGCTCGGCGACGGCTTCAAGTTCCGCGACTACTGGGCCTCGGTCGGCTGGCCGGCGGCGCAAGCCATTTTTGTGAACGGCGAGACCGATGCGCTGTCGCTGATGGGCGAGAAGCGGCAGGCGATCCCGATCATCGACGTGCAGGCATTGCTGGAAGCCTGTCCCTTCGTGCATGCCGAGCGGCGCGCCGCGCTGCGCGCCCGCGCCGCCGAAACCCTGCCGGTGATTCCGCCGGTCCAGTTCCTCGCCGCCGCCTGACGCTGGCGGAGAGGCGGAAGGAAGATGGGGGTCCGGGGGAATTCCTCCCCCCGGCCTTCCTCGCAGCGCCTCGCGACGTTCCCGAAGAACGGCGCCCGCCCTTCGACGATCCCCGTCACATTGCTCCGCCAGCCTGGGGAGGCCATGAACAGCCCGACCGGCGCGGCGGCCACGTCGTCGATTGCCGCCGTGCCGGTGCGGGCACTGGCGCCCTGCGCCAGGGGTGGCGGAAACTCAGCCGGCGCCGGGCGGCGTGCCGCGGAGCTTCCTGCCGGACCGCGGCCCGGCCAGCAGGAACTCGCCGCCGGCCAGGATGCGGCGCTCGTCGGCGGCGATGCGGCGCTCGGCGGCCGGGCCCAGCCGCGCCACCACCCGCGCCACCAGAAGGTTGGCGATGGCCAGCGCCCCGTTGGTCGATTCGGGAAAGGCGCCGCCCTGGGTCGGCGCGATGAAGATCAGCGGCCCCGCCAGGCGCTTCAATGGCGGGATGGCGGCCTCGACGATGGCGATGATGCGGGCCCCGGCGGCGGCCGCGCGCTCGGCCATGCCGATGACCGGGCGGGAGAAGGGGGCGAAGGTGACGACCACCAGCACGTCGCCCGGAACGACGTCCTGCAGCGCCGCCTCCGACACGCCGGCCATGTCGCCCACCAGCACCACGTCGGGCCGCGCCTTGTGCAGGGTATAGGCCAGGGCATAGGCGGTGGAGAAAGCCGTGCGCCGCCCGGCGACGTGAACGCGGCGGGCCTCGGCCAGCAGCGCCACCGCCTCCTCCACCGGGGCCGCTGCCAGGCCGCGCAGGGCCTGGCGCAGCACCTCCTGCTCGGCCGCCAGGAAGGCCTCGGCGAAGCCCCCGGCTTCGGCGGCGGCCAGCGTCCGGGCGCTGTTGTGGTTGCGGGTGGCGGCGATGCCGCCGATGCCGCCGACATGGCCCCGGCGCACGCTTTCCACGTAATGCCGGCGCAGCGCGTCGTAGCCAGGCAGGCCCAGCCGCTGCGCCAGCCGCACCAGCGTCGCCGGCGGCACCTCCACCCGCCGCGCCAGCTCGCGCATCGAGAAGACGGCGACATCCTCGGGATGCGCGAGCATGTGCCGCGCCGCGGCCGCGATCGGGCCGGACAGCGCGGGCAGCAGGGCGGCGAGCGCGTCGGTGACGGACTCCGGCGGGGTCATGAAGGCCATGCTGACGCTATATTCGTGAAATGCAATGATCGATCCAAATGATCCATGTTGCAGTTCGGAGAACCATATGGTCCAATCCGTCCTCGCAAGGATGTGAGCCTTGCTGAACCCTGAGGCCCCCATGATCCACCGGCGCCCCGCGACGCTGCCGAATCAGGAAGGCCTGGCGCCGCCGCTGTCCCGCTCGGCAGCGGCCTATCGCGACGCCCGGGCGGTGATCCCGGGCGGCAGCATGCGCCCCTCTTCCTGGTTTGCCCCTCACCCGCCTTACGCCCAGCGCGGCGACGGCTGCTGGTTGACCGATCTCGACGGCCGCCGGCTGCTCGACGCCTCCAACAATTTCTTTTCCCTCATCCACGGACATGCGTTTCCGCCCGCGGTCGAGGCCATCCGGGAAACCGCGGCGCAGGGCACCGCCTTCGGCCTGCCGACACCTTACGAGACCGAACTCGCCGAGATCATCACCCATCGCGCGCCCCTGCTGGAACAGGTGCGCTTCTGCAATTCCGGCACCGAGGCGGTCATGTTCGCGGTCAAGGCTGCGCGCGCACTTTCCGGCCGCAGCGCCATCGCCAAGTTCGAGGGCGCCTATCACGGCACCTACGACGCGCTCGAGGTGTCCTACGACTGCAACCCGCAGAACTGGGACGCGCCGGACGGCAACCCGGCCTCGGTGCCCTATTGCCGCGGCACGCCGGAGACGCTGCTGGCCGAGACGGTGGTGCTGCCCTTCGGCGATCCGAAGCGCTGCCGCGAGATCCTGCGCCGCCAGGGCAGCCGGCTGGCGGCGGTGGTGATCGACCCGCTGCCGTCGCGCATCGGCATGGTGCCGGCGACGACAGCGCTGCTCGAGGTGCTGCAGGAAGCCCGGCAGCGCGATGGTTTCCTGCTGGTCTTCGACGAGGTGATCAGCTTCCGGCTGCATCACGCCGGGGCGCACAGCCTGTTCGGCGTCACGCCCGACCTGGTGGCGCTGGGAAAGATCATCGGCGGCGGGCTGCCGGCCGGCGCCGTGGCGGGGCCGGCGGCGCGCATGGCCGTCTTCGACCACACCCAGGGGCGGCCCGGCGTGGCGCTGGGCGGCACCTTCTCGGCCAATCCGCTGACCATGGTGGCGGGCGCGGCGACGCTCGCCGGCTATGACGAGGCCACCGTCGATCGCCTCGCGCGGCTCGGCGACGATTTCCGCCAGGCCACCAACACCGCCTTCCGCGCCGCCGGGCTGACGGCACAGGTCACCGGGCTGGGGGCGCTGTTCCGCCTGCATCTGACGCTCGGGGAGATACGCGACTATCGCTCGATCACGCCGCCGCCGCGCGGGCCGGGCGCGCTGGCCGCGGTGCATGCCGGATTGCTGCGGCGCGGCGTGCTGCTGACACCCAACTGCTCCGGCGCGCTGTCGACGCCGATGGGCGACTCCGAAGCCGCGCTGCTGCGGCAGGCCCTGCTGGAGGCGGTGGCCGAGGCGGAGGCCTGACAACCGGGCGGCGGTCAGAAACGGCTTGCTACGGCCTCGGAATTTTTCCGATGCTGCGGGTGGGCGGGGCTTCGCGACCCGCCGATGCGCGAGAGGGGATCGCCGCTTGGGTGACATCGTCTTCGACGGGATCGAGAAGCGCTACGGCGCCCTGGTCGCGGTGGAACGCCTCTCGGCCCGCGTCGAGCAGGGCGAGTTCCTGACCATCCTCGGCCCTTCCGGCTCGGGCAAGACGACGGTGCTCTCCATGGTGGCCGGGCTGACCGCGCCCAGTGCCGGCCGCATCCATATCGCCGGGCGCGACGTCACCGACCTGCCGCCGCAGGAACGCCGCATCGGCCTGGTCTTCCAGTCCTATGCGCTGTTCCCGCATCTCGACGTCTTCAGGAACGTCGCCTTCCCTCTCGCCGTGCGCGGCGTTCCGCGCGAGGAGATGTCCCGCAGGGTGGCGGCGGCCCTCGCCCGGGTGCGGCTGACCGGGCTGGAGAAGCGCAGGCCGGCGCAACTGTCGGGCGGGCAGCAGCAGCGCGTGGCGCTGGCCCGCGCCCTGGTCTTCGAGCCCGACATCCTGCTGCTGGACGAGCCGCTCGGCGCGCTCGACAGAAAGCTGCGCGAGGAGGTGCAGGTCGAGCTCAAGTCGCTGCAGCGGGAGCTCGGCATCACCACCCTGCTGGTGACGCATGACCAGGAGGAGGCGCTGTCGCTCTCCGACCGGCTGCTGGTGCTGAACGAAGGCGCGGTGCAGCAGGTGGGCGCGCCCGACGCCGTCTATCGCCGCCCCGCCAGCCGCTTCGTCGCCGAGTTCCTGGGCATCGCCAACCTGCTGCAGGGGCGCCTGGTCCGCGGCGGCCTGCGGCTGGAGGGCAGCGAGGCCGTGGTCGCCTGCGACGCGGCCGGCCGGCCGGAGGGCGCGCTGGCCACCGCCGTGATCCGGCCGGAGCAGATCCGCATCGCCGCCGGCCCGGTGCCCGGCTCGCTGCCGGCGCAGTTCCGCCAGGCGGTCTATCTCGGCCATCTGCAGCGCTGGCACCTGGAGACGGCGCAGGGGCTGCGCCTGATCGCCCAGGCCGGCGCCGCGATCCCGCCCCAGCCCGGCGAGGTGCTGCACCTCGCCTGGGACCCGGGCGATGCCTGGCTGCTGCCCGAGCCCGGCCTCGCCGCCTCCGCCGCCGCGGCCACCCGCGCGGCGCTGCTGCCCGCCTGAGCGCCCTGATCAGTCGCCTTCACGGGCTGCCCGCCTCGCCTCCGCCTTGGCTCGCCACGCCGTGCCGTGCCTGCCGCCATCAGAGGAGCGCGCCATGACCGTCACCCGCCGCGGCCTGATCCTGGCCGGAACAGGCCTCGCCATCCCCCTCGCCGCACCCCGCATCCTGCGCGCGCAATCCGTGCGCGAGATTCGCATGATCGAGGCCGGCGGCAAGTCCGGCGATTCGATGGAGCCCTATATCCGCCCCTTCACCGCGGCGACCGGCACCCGGGTGGTGCGGGAGAGCCCCAATCCCTTCGGCAAGCTGCGCACCCTGGTGCAGGCCGGCCGCCCGCCGGTGGTGCTGTTCGAGGTCGGCAGCACCCAGGTGAAGCAGGGCGAGGCGCTGAAGCTGCTGGAGCCGCTCGACTGGAACGCCATCGCGCCCGACGAGATGTATCCCGAGGCGAAGCTGCCGCTCGGCTTCGGCTGGCAGTACTACTCCACGCTGATGGCCTGGCGCAGCGATGCCCGCGCGCCGAAGAGCTGGGCGGATTTCTTCAACACCCGCGACTTCCCCGGCAAGCGCAGCCTGCAGGACCGCCCCTATATGCTGGCCTTCGCCCTGCTGGCCGACGGCGTGCCGCCGGAGAAGCTCTTCCCGCTCGACATGGATCGCGGCTTCCGCGTGCTGGAGCGGATCAAGAAGGATGTCGCCGTCTGGTGGACCGCCGGCGCCCAGCCGCCGCAGCTGCTGAAGGACAACGAGGTGCAATACGCCGCCGCCTATTCGGGGCGCGTCGCCGCCACCCCCGGCATCAGCTACACCTTCGACAGCGCGGCGCTGGACTGCGCCTATCTTGTGGTGCCGCGCGGCGTCGATGCGGCGGAGAAGGCCGCGGCCATGCGGCTGCTGCGCGAGTTCAGCCGCGCCCCCGCCCAGGCCGAGGCCGCCGCCATCATCTCCTATACCGGGCCCAGCCCGGCGCTGACGCCGCTGCTGCCGCAGGACAAGCTGGCCGAGTTCCCGACGGCGCATCGCGACAAGCAGTTCCAGCACGATGTCGGCTGGTGGTACGACAATGCGGAGGTGGTCGAGCGGCGCTGGCAGCAGTTCAAGCTCGGCTTCTGACGCGCATGTCCGCGACGGTCCCTGCCCTCGGCCTGGCCGCGCCCCGCCCGGCCGCGCGCCGCAGGCTGGGGGCCGGCGCCTATGCCCTGCCGCTGCTGGCGGTGATGCTGGTCGCCTTCAACCTGCCGATCCTGGCCATGCTGGCGCAGAGCTTCCTCAGCCCCGAGCCGACGGTGGCGCATTGGGCGGAGCTGGTGCAGACGCCGCTCTATCTGCGGGTGCTGGGCAACACCTTCTGGCTGGCGGCGATCACCGCGGGCGTCTGCGGGCTGCTCGGCTATCCGCTGGCCTTCTGGATCCGGACCCTCTCGGGCCGGGCGCAGCTGGTGGCGCTGACCCTGGTGCTGATGCCCTTCTGGATCAGCGTGCTGGTGCGCACCTATGCCTGGATCGTCGTGCTGGGCAATGGCGGGATGGTCAACCGCAGCCTGCTCGGCCTCGGCCTGGCCGAGGCGCCGGTCTCCTTCCTCTACAACACGCTGGGCGTCACCATCGGCACCACCAACGTGCTGCTGCCCTTCCTCGTGCTGCCGCTGCTGGCCGCCATGATGAAGCTCGATGAGCGGCTGTTCCAGGCCGCCGCCACCCTCGGCGCCAGCCAGCGCGCCATCTTCTGGCGGGTGTTCTTTCCGCTGACGCTGCCGGCCTTTGCCGCCGGCATCCTTCTCGTTTTCATCCTGACCCTGGGCTTCTACGTGACGCCGGCCATCCTGGGCGGCGGGCGGGTGCCGATGATCGCCAACATGCTCGACGTGCTGATCAACCTGATGCCGCGCTGGGAGCTGGCGGCCGCCATCTCCACCCTGCTGCTGGTGGCGACGCTGGGATTGTTCGCGCTCTACCGGGCGATAGGAGCGCGGGGCGCATGAAGGCGGGTCCGCTGGCGCGGCTGGTCGCGCTGCTCTCGCTCGGCTTCCTGCTGGTGCCGATCGTCATCGTCGTCATCATGTCCTTCTCCAGCGCCAGCTCGCTGCAGTTTCCGCCGCCCGGCCTGTCGCTGCGCTGGTATCACAGCTTCTTCGCCGATCCGCGCTGGGTCGAGGCGCTGCTGACCTCGACGCTGCTGGCCCTCGTCTCCAGCGCCATCGCCCTGGTCCTGGGCAGCCTCGCCGCCTATGCCATCACCCGCGGCCGCTTCTGGGGCCGCGGCTGGCTGGAGGCGAATTTCGTGGCGCCGATGATCCTGCCGGCCATCGTCATCGCCGTCGCCCTCTACCTGTTCCTGGCGCGGATCGGGCTGCTGGGGAGTGCTGCCGGCCTGGTGCTGGCGCATGTCATCCTGGCGGTGCCCTTCGTGGTGCTGATCGTCGGCGTCGGCATCCGCGGCTTCGACGCGCGCATCGAGCAGATCGCCTTCACCCTCGGCGCCTCGCGGCCGCAGATGCTGTGGCGGGTGCTGCTGCCCAACCTCGTGCCCAGCCTGGCCTCGGCCTATATCCTGGCCTTCATCAGCAGCTTCGACGAGGTGATCGTCACCCTCTTCGTCGCCGGCACCTACCAGACCGTGCCGAAGCGCATGTTCAACGAGCTGATGCTGGAGGTGAACCCGACCATCACCGCCATCGCCACCATCATGATCGGCCTCAGCCTGGCGGCCATCGCCGGGGTGGCAGCCATCGCCGGACGGCGCGGCATGCGCTCGATGATGGGGGATGGCGGCAGTTAGCGCTTGCGGCGGACGGGCGATCCATACAATACCAGGCCATTGCATGGATTGATCCACTCATGCCTGGCGAGACGCTGACGAAGCCCTGGGTCCCCGCGGTCGACCGCGGGGACCCAGGGCTTCGTCAGCGTCTCGCCA
>NZ_MLCO01000379.1 GCF_001982615.1 Teichococcus deserti
GACCGCCGGGGATCGCCAGGGGTAAGTTCGTCGGCAGCGTCGGATGTGTATAAGGGACAGGGCGGGGCCCGGGCGTTCCGGCGGCGCGGCGCTGCCCGGGGCGGCGAAGGCGTCCACCAGCGCCTGCCAGGCAGCGCGGCCGGTGGCGGGGGTGGCGTCGATGCGGTGCAGCGGCTGGCCGCGGTCGTCGAAGAAGCGCAGCGAGGGCGTCTCGCCGCCGAGGGCGAAGCCGAAGGCCCAGCCGCCGGGGAAGAGGCGCAGGTCGATCTCGGCGCCCAGCACCAGCACATGGCCGGGGCCTGCGGAGACGTCGCGGAAGCGGCCCTGGCTTTGCAGGCTGGCGCTGGCGTTGCAGGTGCCGGCCAGCACCGGGCCGAGCGCCGGCAGGGCCTGGAACAGCGCGCCCCAGTCAGGGCGCAGCGGCGTCGCGGGGCCGCAGGCGCCGGCGGCCAGCAGGGCGGCCTGGCTGCAATCCAGCCGGCGGGCGGCCTCGGCCAGGTCGATCTGGGGGAAGTCGGTCTGCAGGCCGGCGAAGCGGGTGGGGAGGTCGGGCATGGATCCTGTCTCCATCGACAGATCGTCCATCGGAGGGTCCAGCGAAGGGCCCGGCGAGGCGGCGGGGTGATGCTTCGATATTAATAATCATTCTCAATCACGCAAGCGCGAGGAAGCGCCTGGCCGTTCACTTCGCGCCGGGCTGTGACAAAAGCGGCGCAGCCCGAGCGGTGACTTGACGGCGGGGGGCGACCGACGGAGGCTCCGCGGCATGACCCAGACCCGCCCCGAGATCGCCGGCTTCCACGACCCGCGGACCGGCAGCATCCAGTATGTCGTCTCCGACCCTGGCAGCGGGCGGGCCGCGGTGATCGATCCGGTGCTGGATTTCGACCCGGCCTCGGGCGCGACGGCGACGGGTTCAGCCGATGCGCTGCTGGCGCATCTGGCGGCGAAGGGGCTGGCGCTGGACTGGATCATCGACACGCATCCGCATGCCGACCATTTCTCCGCCGCCGGCTATCTGCAGGAACGGACGGGCAAGCCGATCGTCACCGGCGGGCGGGTGGTCGAGGTGCAGGCGCTGTGGAAGCGGATCTACAACCTGGGCGACGGCTTCGCGACGGACGGGTCGCAATGGGACCGGCTGCTGGAGGAGGGGCAGAGCCTGCCGCTGGGGGCGCTGTCGCTGGTGGCGATGCACAGCCCGGGGCATACGCTGGCCTCGATGACGCTGACGTGCGGCGATGCGGCCTTCATCCACGACACGCTGTTCATGCCCGACAGCGGCTCGGCGCGGGCGGATTTCCCGGGGGGCAGTGCTGCGGCGCTGTGGCGCTCGATCGAGCGGATCATGGCACTGCCGGAAGCGACCCGGCTGTTCACCGGCCATGACTACATGCCGAAGGGGCGGGCGGCGGTGTGGGAGAGTACGGTTGCCGAGCAGCGGGCGACGAACGTGCATCTGACGAAGGCATCGTGCGAGGCCGAGTTCGTCGCGATCCGGGAGGCGCGGGACCGGACCTTGCCGATGCCGAAGCTGATCCTGGCCGCGCTGCAGGTGAATATCGCGGGGGGCCGCTTGCCGGAGCCCGAGGCGTCTGGCCAGCGTTTCCTGAAGATCCCGCTGAACGGGTTGCCCGGCGCCGTCTGGGGCTGATTGGCTTTCTGACAAAAATAGAAGGGGCGCAAACCTATAGGTTTGCGGGGGGGATA
>NZ_MLCO01000380.1 GCF_001982615.1 Teichococcus deserti
CCCTGGCGGTGCCCCGCCGGCCGCGCCGGTGCCGCGGGGGTGCCGGCGGCCGGCGGCTGGCCCGGACGGGCGGCAGGCGGCACGGCCGGGGTCACGCCCGGCGCGGGGGCATTGGGTCCGGCGCCGGGCATGGCCGGCGGGCTGGCCGGAGAGGCAGGAGAAACACTGGCGGCCGGCGGGGAGGCCGGGCCGGCACCGTTGGATGGGGTATTGGCGGGCGGCGTGCCCGGCAGCGGCGGCGCGCCGGCCTCGCGCGCGGCCTGCTCCAGCCGCGGCGGCAGCGGCGGCACGGCATCGACGCTGCGCTCGGCCGAGCCGCTCCACTGGTACCAGGCGGCATAGGCGCCGACCGCCAGCACCGCGCCGATCAGGATGACCACGCCGGCCGGCACACCGCGATCCGGCACCGGCTCGGGGAAGACCAGGTCCTTGGAGCGGGTGCCGCCGCCGGCGCCCTCGCGGAAGCGGCGCACCAGGTCGGGCGCGTCCAGCCCCATAGATTGGGCATAGCTGCGGACAAAGCCGGTGCCATAGGCGACGCCCGGCAGGTCGCGCACGCGGCCTTCTTCCAGGGCGGCCAGGTAGCGGCGGTTGATGCGCAGCGCCTCCGCCAGCTCCTCCAGGCTCACGCCGAGGGACAGGCGGGCCTCGCGCAGCTCCTCGCCCACCCGCGCGGCTTCGGCGGGCTGGCTGTCGGATCGGGGGCGGGGTTTGAGATCGTAGGGCACGCGATGCACACCTATCGCGCCGCGCGGCGCAGGGCAAACCGAATTGCGGTGAGGCCGGAAGCCGGACCGGGCCGCAGGGCCGCGAGAAAGCATCCCTCCCGCGGCAGCCCCGCGGCGGGGCCCTGCCCGGCGCGCCGGGCGAGAAAAATATCAGGCGAAACCATGGGGCCGGCGCTTTCGCCCCGGCCCGATCGGTTACTGGCCGGCGCGGCGGGCCAGCAGGGCGGCGCGCGCCTGGTCCAGCAGCTCGGCGATGATCTCCACGGCCGGCTGCTCCTTGGTGACCAGCCCGACGCTCTGCCCGGCCATCAGGCTGCCGCCTTCGACGTCGCCATCCACCACGGCGCGGCGCAGCGCGCCGGCCCAGTAATGCTCGATCTCCAGCTGCCCGGCCTCCTTGGTCACCTCGCCCGCCTTGAAGCGGGCGATGACCATGGCCTGGTGCTCGAGGAAGCGCTTGGTGCCCTCGTTCTGCAGGGCGCGCACCGGGATGACCGGGAAGTTGTCGTCCAGCTGCACCGTCGGCAGGGCGTCGCGCGCCGCACCGCGGATGAAGGCGCGCTTGAAGTTGGCATGCGCCACGCATTCGGTGGCGCAGACGAAGCGGGTGCCGAGCTGCACGCCCGCCGCACCCATCTCCAGATAGGACAGGATGGCCTCGCCGCGGCCGATGCCGCCGGCCACGAAGACCGGCACGTCGCGGATATGCGGCAGGATTTCCTGCGCCAGCACGGTCAGGCTGACCGGGCCGATATGGCCGCCGGCTTCGGAGCCTTCGATCACCAGCGCGTCGGCGCCGGAGCGCACCAGCTTCTTCGCCAGCGCCAACGCCGGGGCGAAGCAGATGACCTTGGCGCCGCCTTCCTTGGCCGCCTTGATGGCGGGGCCGGGCGGGATGCCGCCGGCGAAGACGATATGGCCGACCTTGGCGTCCAGGCAGACCTGCACCAGCTCCATCAGGTTCGGGTGCATGGTGATCAGGTTGACGCCGAAGGGCTTGTCCGTCAGCGCCTGCGTCGCAGAAATCTCCTCGGCCAGGCGGTCCGGCATCATCGCGCCGCAGGCGATGACGCCGAAGGCGCCGGCATTGGACAGGGCGGCCACCAGGTTGCGCTCGCTGACCCAGCTCATGGCGCCGCCCAGGATGGCGTATTCGGTGCCCAGGAAGGCGGCGCCCCGGGCCATCAGCGCGTCGATGGCGCCAGCCCCGGGGGTCAGGTCAGTCTGCGCGTCCATCGCTCAGCCTTCCGCGTCCAGGCCGTAGGCGCTGTGCAGGGCGCGCACCGCGAGCTCGGTGTATTCCACGCCGATCAGCACCGAGGTCTTGATCTCGGAGGTCGAGATCACCTGAATGTTGATGCCCTTCTCGGCCAGCGTCTTGAACATCGTCGCGGCGACGCCGGCATGGCTGCGCATGCCGATGCCGACGATCGAGATCTTGGCGACCTCCGGATCGGCGACCACCGTCTCGAAGCCGATCGTGCCGCGCGCCTTCTCCAGCACGTCGCGTGCCCGCGGCAGGTCGGTCTTGCCCACCGTGAAGGTCATGTCCGTGGTGCCGTCGGCGCCCAGGTTCTGCACGATCATGTCGACGTTCACATTGGCGTCCGACAGGGGCCCGAAGACCTCGGCGGCGATGCCGGGCTTGTCCGGCACCCGGCGCAGCGTCACCTTCGCCTCGTCGCGGGAATAGGCGACGCCCGTCACCAGCGGCTGTTCCACGATCTCATCCTCATCCACGACCAGCGAGCCGGGCTTGTCCTCGAAGGAGGACAGCACCTGCACCCGCACCCGCTGCTTCATCGCCAGCTCGACCGACCGGGTCTGCAGCACCTTGGCGCCGACCGAAGCCAGTTCGAGCATCTCCTCATAGGCCACCGCCGGGAGCTTGCGCGCCTTCGGCACGATCCGCGGGTCGGTGGTGTAGATGCCGTCCACATCCGTGTAGATGTCGCAGCGATCGGCCTTCACCGCCGCCGCGATCGCCACCGCCGACAGGTCCGACCCGCCGCGGCCCAGCGTCGTCACCCGGTTGTCCGGGCCGATGCCCTGGAAGCCGGCGACCACCGGCACCTGGTCCATCTTCATCCGCTCGATCAGCGCCTCGCCCCGGATCTCCTCGACCCGGGCCTTGCCATGCGCGCCGTCGGTCAGGATCGGGATCTGCCAGCCCTGCCAGGACCGCGCATCGACGCCGATGGTCTGCAGCGCCACCGCCAGCAGGCCGATCGTGACCTGCTCGCCCGTCGCCACCACGGTATCGTATTCGCGGGCATCGTGCAGGGGCGAAAGCTCCTGGCACCACTTCACCAGCTGGTTGGTCACGCCCGACATGGCCGAGACCACCACGGCGACCTCGTTCCCGGCATCGACTTCCCGTTTCACCCGGTTGGCGACGTTGCGGATACGGTCCAGGTCGGCGACGGACGTGCCGCCGAACTTCATCACGATACGGGCCATGGGCGCTCTGATGGAACGGGGTCTCGAAGGCGACCGGGCTGCGGGGGAAGCCTTCCCTGCGGCCGATCAGGCACGGATTGCCGCGCGGGCCCTGGTTGCGGCCGGCGCGGGGCTGGGACAGATAACGGGGGTCGCGCCCTGCCGCAACCGGAGAAGCCTTCCATGCCCGCCGAGACCACCGCCCTCGAGGCCGAGATCGCCAAGTTCGACGCCCTGGCGGAGCGCTGGTGGGACCCCGACGGCCCCATGGCCCCCCTGCACCGCATGAACCCGCTGCGCTGCGGCTGGATCGCCCAACGCCTGGCAGCCAGCGAAGGCCGCCAGGGCGAGGACCTGTCTGGCCTGACCCTCCTCGATGTCGGCTGCGGCGCCGGCCTCGCCAGCGAAGGCATGGCCCGCCTCGGCGCCCGCGTCACCGGCCTGGACGCCGCCGGCACCGCGCTGGAGGCCGCCCGCGCCCATGCGACCCGCTCCGGCCTCGAGATCGACTACCGCCAGGGCCGCCCGGAAGAGCTCGCCGCCGAGGGCGCCCGCTTCGACGCCGTCATCGCCCTGGAAGTGATCGAGCACGTCGCCGACCGCGGCGCCTTCCTGGCGGCGCTGGCCAGCGTGACCAAGCCGGGGGGCTGCGTCTTCCTCTCGACGCTCAACCGCACGCCGAAAAGCTTTCTCTTCGCCAAGGTGGGCGCGGAATACCTGCTGCGGCTACTGCCCCGCGGCACGCATGACTGGAAGATGTTCGTCACGCCGGCAGAGCTCGGCGCCGAGGCACGAAAGGCAGGGCTGCGCGTCACCGATATCGCGGGGATGACCCCCAAGCTCGGGACGAAAGACTGGCAAGCCAGCAGCGACGTCAGCGTCAACTACATCGCGGCCGCCAGAAAAGAATAAAAGGCTGGGGAGAAGGTATTCTCCCCAGACCCCTCATCTATTTC
>NZ_MLCO01000381.1 GCF_001982615.1 Teichococcus deserti
TCATGGGTCTGCAGCGAGTTGACGAAGGCCGAGGCCGGCAGATGGCCGCTCTTCGTTCCGCGCGCATGGCCGAGATTCTTCGAATCCTCGCCCTGGTAGACGAAGCCCTCGGCCAGCGCGCGGGCCAGGCGCTCGGCAGGGGCATCGGCGTAATCGGCGTAATAGGCCTCGTCCTCGCCGGTCAGCAGGACGTGCAGGCAGTGATGCACGTCGTCGTTCCACTGCGCCTCGAAGGTCTTCTCCAGCAGCGAGGCGTCGTTGCGCTCGTTCTCCAGCACCAGATAGACCGGGCGGCCCGCGGTCGCGGCACGGACCCGTGCCGACAGTTCGGACAGGAAAGTGTCGCTGGTGATGGCGTGAACGGCGTCGAGCCGCAGCCCGTCGAAGCGGTATTCGCGCAGCCAGTAGACGGCGTTCTGGATGAAGAAGTCGCGCACCGCGTCGTGGCGGAAGTCGATGGCGTCGCCCCAGGGGGTCGAGATGTCGCTGCGGAAGAAGTCCGGCGTGATGGCGTGCCAGTAGTTCCCGGCCGGGCCGAAATGGTTGTAGACCACGTCCAGCATCACCGCGATGCCCTGGCCATGCGCGGCGTCGACCAGCGCCTTCAGCTCGTCCGGCGTGCCGTAGGTTTCGTCCGGGGCATAGGGCAGCACGCCGTCATAGCCCCAATTGGCGGTGCCGGCGAAGTCGTTGACCGGCATCAACTCGATGGTGTTGATGCCGAGCGCCGCCAGCCGCGGCAGCTCGGCGATGACGCCGCGGAAGCCGCCCAGCGCGCCCACATGCAGCTCGTAGACCACCGATTGCGGCCAGGGATGGGCGCGCCAGTCGGTGTGCTTCCAGCGATAGGCGCCGTGGTCCTGCACCACGCTCCAGCCGTCGACATCGCCGTCCTGGCCCTGGCTGGCCGGGTCCGGGACATTCGGGCCGTCGCCGAGGGCGAAGCGATAGCGGGTGCCGGCCGGCGCCTCGGCCTCGACCTGCCACCAGCCTTCTTCCAGTTGCTGCATCGGCAGCGGCGGCTGGTCGCGGCGCAGCAGGGTGACCTCCGGCTGGCCCGGGGCCCAGAGGCGGAAGCGGCAGAGATTGCCCGGGATCAGCCAGGCGCCGAACTGGTAGTGCTCGCTCATGCGGCTTGCTCCTGCCGCAGCGGCCAGGCGGCGAGCAGCCGGGCGGCACGGGCGGCGACGGTGATGGTGGGGCGGTCGACCGGCGCTTCCGGGGCGTCCGGCACGTCGCTGTCGAGCAGGGAGATCCAGGGCAGTTCAGGGCCGGGCAGGGTGACCTCGCAGGGCCGGTCGCCGGCGTTCAGCACCAGCAGCGTCACCTCGGTGGCCGGCGGCCCGGCGCCGCGGCGCGGCGAGTCGTCGGCGGCGCCGGCGCGGCGCAGCTGCAGCACGCGGCCCGAGGGATCGTTCCAGGCCTCGGGCGTCATCGGCGCGCCGCCGGCGTCGAACCAGCCGATGTCGCGGAGGCCGGGCAGCGGCTCGGTGAAGCCATGCAGGAAGACGGCGCTGCGCAGCGTGGGATGGCGCCGGCGCAGCATGGCGGCGCGCGCGGTGAAGCGGGCCAGCGCCTCGCCCTCCGGCGTCGCGGCCTGGGCCCAGTCCAGCCAGGAGACGGAATTGTCCTGGCAATAGGCGTTGTTGTTGCCGCGCTGGCTGCGGCCGAACTCGTCGCCGCCCAGCAGCATCGGCGTGCCGTGGCTGGCGAAGAGCGTCAGCAGCATGGCGCGCTTAAGCCGCGCCCGGGTCTCCAGGATGGCCGGGTCGTCGGTCGCGCCCTCGACGCCCCAGTTGGCGGAGAAGTTCTCGCCATGGCCGTCGCGGTTGCCCTCGCCATTGGCCTGGTTGTGGCGCCCGGCATAGCTGACCAGATCCTGCAGGGTGAAGCCGTCATGGGCGGCCAGGAAATTGACGCTGGCCCAGGGCCGGCGGCGGCGGCGGTCGAACAGGTCGCCCGACGCCGTCAGCCGCGCCGCCAGATCGGGGCGCATCCCCGCATCGCCGCGCCAGTAGCGCCGCGCGCCGTCGCGGTAGCGGTCGTTCCATTCGGAGAAGCCGGGCGGGTGCTGGCCGAGCTGGTAGCCGCCGGGGCCGATGTCCCAGGGCTCGGCGATCAGCT
>NZ_MLCO01000382.1 GCF_001982615.1 Teichococcus deserti
AGGCCGAGAAGCTGCCGGTGCCGATCCCCGTCGCCTTCGGCCTGATCGCGCCGGACGGCACGGAAATTCCCGGCGCCGGCATGATGCTGCTGGAGGAAACCGAACAGAAATTCACCTTCGACGGGCTGGACGAAAAGCCGGTGCCCTCGCTGCTGCGCGGCTATTCGGCGCCGGTGCGGCTGAAGGGGCTGTCGCTCGACCAGCTCGGCTTCCTCGCCGCCCATGACAGCGATCCCTTCGTCCGCTGGGATTCGGCGCAGCAGTACCTGACCGCCGAGATGCTGCGCCTGGTCGAGGACCTCCGCGGCCAGCGCCCCTTGGCGCTGCCCGAGGGCGTCGCCGCCATCATCGCCAGCCTGCTCGACCGTGCCGAGGCCGACCCCGCCTTCGCCGCCGAGGCCCTGCCGCTGCCCTCCGAGGACTTCGTTGCCGACCAGATGCCGGTGGCCGACCCCGAGGCCATCCACGCCGTCCGCCGCTTCCTGCGCCAGTCGCTCGGCCAGCGTTTCGCCGCGCAGTTCGCCGGGCTGCATGACCGCCTGGCCGATCCCGGCCCCTATCGCATCGACGGCGCGTCGATCGGTCGCCGCGCGCTGCGCAACGCGGCGCTGGCCTATCTCGGCGCCGGCGGCGGCGCGCAGGACCGGGCGGAGACGCAGTTCGACACGGCCACCAACATGACCGACCAGCTGGCGGCATTGCGGGCGCTCGCCGATGCCGACGGCCCCGCCCGCGACAAGGCCCTGGCCGGCTTCCACGCCCGCTGGAAGGCCGAGCCGCTGGTGCTGGACAAGTGGTTCACCATCCAGGCCATGGCCGACCGGCCGCAGGTGCTGACGGAAATCCGCGCCCTGGCCGGGCACCCGGACTTCGACCTGCGCAACCCGAACCGCGTGCGCTCCCTGGTCGGCGCCTTCGCGGCCGGCAACCCCGCGGCGTTCCACGACGCCTCGGGTGAGGGCTATCGCTTCCTGGCCGACATGGTCATCGCGCTCGACGCGGTGAACACCCAGGTGGCGGCGCGCATGGTCTCACCGCTGGGAGCCTGGAAGCGGCAGGACGCCAATCGCGGGGCCAAGATGAAGGAAGAGCTGCAGCGCATCGCGGCACGGCCGGGGCTGAGCAAGGGGACCTACGAGAAGGTCTCGAAGGCGCTGGCGTAAAAGAAAGCAAGAGACGGCCGGGGGGAGAGTATCCCCCCGGACCCCGCCTTCAGTTCAGTCCCACGGGCGCGGTGCGGCGGTCGCCGGCATCTCGGGATCGGTGGGGAACATCAGGCCGTCGTCCGGCACGTTCAGCACGCCATGATGCAGGCGATGCACGGCACCCTTCACGGCGACATCCAACCCAGGCCGATTGTAGTAGACGCCGCGGATATGCAGGCTGTGCGCGATGCACCGCAGAAAGCCTTCGCGCAGCGGGATCTCGGGCGGCGTCGCCTCGGTCCAGAAATGGTCCAGCGTGCCCGGGAAGACCAGGCCGGGAATGCGGTAGATCGCCTCGCCCAGCGCGAAGGTCGGCGTGTGGTCGATGATCGAGCGCAGCCCCACCGTGCTGTTCACCGTCACCACGCCCTGCACCTGCTCGACGATGGCGCCCAGATTGCCGCCGCCCAGGTAATGCATCCGGTCCGGAATGCCCGCCGCCGCGGCGATCCCCCGCGTCCGCCGCTTCCAGTTCTTCAGCCCCGGATCCAGCGGATGCACCTTCACCAGCAGATGCGCATTCTTCGGCGCATGGGCAGCGAAGCTCTCGGCGATCTCGCGCAGCGCCGTGTCCAGGTCGGGATACTTGGAATAGGCGCGGATGGAGAAATCCGACTCCATCTGCATCGCCATCAGGAACAGCGGCCCGGTGCCCGACAGCTGGTGCAGGATGCGGTCCGCCCGACGATTATCCGCGGACCGATGCAGCAGCCGCCAGCCCACGCCGAGGTAGTAGGTCAGCGGGTGCTGCAGCAGATGCGTCTCGTAATGCGGGAAGGGCCAGGGCATCCGGCTGCTGAGGTGGTACAGCATGTCCCACATCGCCTGCCGCCTGAAATTGTCGCGGTGGCGGATGGTCAGGTCCGGCGGCGGCAGGGCGGCGCCGATGCGCACGATCTCCTCCGGGTCGCGGGTGAAGCGGCTGGCGGCGTTCATGCCGTCCTGCTCCAGCACGATCCAGTCGGGGCGGATATAGCCGAAATCGGTGGCCGCCACCCGCACTCCGCGCGCATGGGCGGCGGCGATGGCGATCTTGTTGTAGCTGCGCTGC
Source organism: Teichococcus deserti (assembly GCF_001982615.1). Classification (GTDB taxonomy): domain Bacteria; phylum Pseudomonadota; class Alphaproteobacteria; order Acetobacterales; family Acetobacteraceae; genus Pseudoroseomonas; species Pseudoroseomonas deserti. Next base: position 2,257 of record NZ_MLCO01000382.1, read on the forward strand.
TCGCCCAGCAGCACCATGTCGGTGATGCGGTGCTGGTCGAGGAAGCCCTCGATGAAGGCCGGCCATTCCGCCAGCCGGCCGCGGAAGTCGACGGCACCGGGCCCGCGCCAGAAGAGCCGGTCGCCCAGGTTCAGGTTGATGCGGTGCACCGCATGGCCCAGCGCCCGCAGCCCGGCGCCCACCTCGTCGAAGAAGGGGGTGATGGGACCTTGCAGGAACAGGAAGCGCTTCGGGGCCGGGGCGTCGGAACTTGGCATCAGGCGGGCGCGCGTTCTCTGCTCAGGTGGTGAGGCGGGCAGTCTGGGAGCCGGGCATGGCGGGAACAGGGCACAGCGCCGATGCTCTCCGACCCGTGACCTGCCGTGTCAGCCAACCGGCGAAGTGAAGGCCCGCCGCCAGTCGTCCCATCCGACCAGCCGGTGCCCCCCCCGCGCCGCTTCCCGCAATGCCCTGGCCGAGGGAAAGGGGCAATAGGCCAGCACGGGCGGAACCATTTCGGGAAACCCTCTGCCCTGAGCCATCTCCGCAAGAATGCGCGTGGCCAGCTGCCCCCCCAGCCCATGCAGCAGCCGCGCCGCGGCAATGGCGCTGGTGCCCGGCGGCAGGTCCAGGGAGTCCTGCGCCAGGATGCCGCCCGCGTCGATCCGCGGCACCATCCGGTGCACGGTCACGCCAAAGCTGGAATTCTCCTGCATCGCCCAGAAGGTCGGCACCGGCCCGCGATGCCGCGGCAGCAGCCCGGGGTGGATGTTGATCCCGCCCCCCGGCACCCGCGCCAGGGTCTCGCCATTGAGGATCTGATCGAAGTGGAACGACACGATCACATCCGGGTGAGTCTTTTCCAGAAGCGCGGCGAAATTCGGTCCGTTGACGTCCTCGATCGCCTCCAGCGGGATCGCGTGCCGCCGGGCGAAACGGGTCAGCGCGCCGATCCCCAGCGCCCGGCGGATGTCGCCCACCGTCTGCGGCACGCCGTAGCCGGCCAGCAGGAACGGAAAGAAGCCGGGGCCGGAGCGGCGCCAATGCGCCCGCGTCTGCCCCCACATCCCCCCCATCGCCGAGCGATAGGGGATCGAGCGGCCGATCAGCACGATCTGCCCGGCATGGGCGCGGGCGAAGTCCAGCACCGGCCCGGCCGAGAGCGCGCTTTCCAGCGTCAGCAGCGCGATGCGGAGGGGGCGCATCAGCCGAGGCCGGGCAGCTTCTCCACCCGGCCCACGCTGGCGACGGCGGCGACCACCGCCTCGACGGTGCGGTCCAGGTCTTCTTCCGTGTGCTCGGAGGAGAGGAAGAAGCGCAGCCGCGCCGACTGCTCGGGCACGGCGGGGAAGACCACGGTCTGCACCGCCACGCCGCGCTCCAGCAGGGCGCCGGCGACCTTGGCCGTGCGCAGCGAGGAGCCCAGGACCACCGGCACGATGGCCGAGCCGATGCTGGCCCCGGTGTCGAAGCCGCGCGCCTTCAACCGGTCGCGCAGCCCGGCGCCATTGGCCTGGAGACGCGCCACGCGCTCCGGCTCGGCCTGGAAGATGCGCAGCGCGGCCAGCGCCGCGGCGGCCAGCGGCGGGGCGAGGCCCACCGAATAGACCGAGCCGGGGACGGTGTGGCGCAGCCAGTCGATGACGTCGGCGCGCGCCGCGATATAGCCGCCGCAGGAGGACAGGGTCTTCGACAGCGTGCCCATCCACAGGTCGACGCCGGCCGGGTCGAGCCCTTGGGCCTCGGCGACGCCGCGGCCGGTGGGGCCGATGGCGCCCAGGCTATGGGCCTCGTCGACCATCAGCCAGGCGTCGTGGCGCCGGGCGATCTCGACGCAGCGGGCCAGGTCTGGGATGTCGCCATCCATGCTGTAATGGCCTTCGACCAGCAGCATGGCGCGCTGGCCGCCGCGGCGGGCCGAGGCCATCTCGCGCTCGGCGGCGGCCATGTCGTTGTGGGCGAAGGGGATGCGGCGGGCGCCCGACAGGCGGATGCCTTCGGTGCAGGAATTATGGATGGCCGCGTCGTGCACCACGATGTCGCGCGGGCCCATCAGATGGCCGATTGTGGTGACGTTGGTGGCGTGGCCGGAGACGAAGGTCAGCGCCGCCTCGGCGCCGTGCAGGGCGGCGAGCTCGCGTTCCAGCTCCAGGTGCAGGGCGCGCTCGCCGGAGGTGATGCGCGAGCCGGAGGGCGAGGTGCCGTAGCGGGAGACGGCGTCGCGGGCGGCTTCCTGGACGCGCGGGTCGCCGTTCAGGCCGAGGTAGTTGTAGCTGGCGTAGTTGATGACCTCGCGGCCTTCGATCGAGCTGTGGGCCCCGGCCAGCCCGTCATGGGCGACGAAGAGAGGGCTGCGCAGCTCCAGCGATTCCATGGCGGCCTTCAGCAGGGCGAAGTCGCGCATGCCGGGCAGGGTGGTGAAGTCGCGGGCGCTGCCGGCGTCGGGGCGGGGCGCTTCGCTGCTGCGCCGCTTCGACAGCCGCGCCAGCAGGGCGAGACGTGCCGTCGTGGAAAGACCACCGCTCATTGTGATGATTGCTTTCTGACAGAAAGAAGATGGGGGTCTGGGGGAATTCCTTCCCCCAGCCTTTTATTCTGCCGCCTGCGCCGTCTGCGGCGCTTCGGTCGGCTCGTATTGCTCCACCAGCTGAGCGATCGCGTCCTCGGGCTTCTGCTGCCCGGCCAGCCCGTCCGACAGTTTCCGGGCCAGCACTTCGATGGTCAGGTCCTCGGTGACCGAGGCGAGCGGCACCGGCATGGCCAGCCGCTGCTCCAGCGCGCCGCGCAGCTCCAGCCCGCCCAGGCTGTCGAGGCCGAGCCCCGCCACCGGCGCATCCGCCGGCACGGCCTCGGGCGGCAGGCGCAGGATGCGGGCGATCTCTTCCTGGACGACGGCGCGGAGCAGGCTGCGCTGCTCCTCCGGGGCCAGGGTCAACAGATGGGCGCGCAGGTCGCCGGCGTCGATGGCCTGCTCGCTGCGGCCGCGGACGGCGGCGAAGATGGGCTCTTCCAGGATGGGCAACACCATCCGCGCCTCGCGCCAGCCGATGCGGGCGATGCCCAGCACCGGGGCGCCGCTGGCCAGCATGGCCGGCAGGGCGGAGAGCGCCTCGGCCGCCGCCATGGCGTCGACGCCGAGGCGGCGGGCCAGGGTCTCGGCGGTGGCCGTGTTGCCGGCGAGGATGCCGGCGTCCGCAATCGGGCCCCAGCCGACGGCCAGCGCCGGGCGGCCGGCGGCCTGGCGGCGGCGCGCCAGGGCCTCGAGGCCCATATTGGCGGCGACGTAGTTGGCCTGGCCCGGATTGCCCATGGCGGTGGTCGCCGAGGAGAACATCAGGAAGAGCTGCAGCGGGTCGCGCCGGGTCAGCTTGTCCAGGTGCCGCGCGGCGTCGAGCTTGGGGGCGATGACGCTGGCGAAGCGGCGCTCGTCCAGCGCGGTCGCGGCCGCGTCGTCGAAGATGGCGGCGGCCTGGACGACGCCGACGAGCGGCGGACCCTCGGCGCGGATGGCGGCGAGGGATGCCGCCAGCTGCGCCTCGTCGGTGGCGTCGGCGGCGTGGAAGGTGGCGCGGGCGCCCAGCGCCGCCAGCGTCTTCAGCGCGGCCTCGGCCCCCGGGGTGGTGCCGCCGCGGCGCGACAGCAGCGCCAGGTGGGTGGCGCCGCGGGCGGCCAGCCACTTGGCGCATTCGAAGCCGAAGCCCTGGGTGCCGCCGACGACCAGGATGGTGCCTTCGGGCGGGGCCCAGCCGGCTTCCTCGCCTTCCTGCGGGACGGCGGGCGGGGTGAGCACCAGCTTGCCGATATGCGCGCTGGCCTGGAGGGTGCGGAAGGCGGTCTCCACCTCGCCGGCCTGGCAGCGGGCATAGGGCAGCGGGTGCAGCGCGCCGGAGGCGAGGCGCGCGCCGATCTCGGCCAGCAGGGCCTGGGCGATCTCGGGGCGGGCCTTGGGCAGCTGGTCCACGTCCACGCCGAAATAGGTCAGGTTGTGGCGATAGGGGCGGAGGCCCACGCGGCGGTTCTCGAAGAAGTCGCGCTTGCCCAATTCGACGAAGCGGCCGAAGGGTTTGACGAGTCCCAGCGTCCTTTCCATGGCGTCACCCGCCAAGGAATTCAGGACCACGTCAACGCCCTCCGGCCAGGCGGCGCGCAGCTGGTCGGCGAAGCCGGGGTCGCGGGAATCCAGCACCAGCTCGGCGCCGGCGGCGCGCAGGAAGGCGCGCTTGGCCGGGCTGCCGGCGGTGGCGGCGACGCGGGCGCCGGCGGCACGCGCCACCTGCAGCGCGGCGAGGCCCACGGCGCCGGCGCCGCCATGCACCAGCACGGTCTCGCCGGGGCGGAGATTGGCGCAGCGCTCCAGCGCATAGACCGCGGTCAGGAAGGCGACCGGCACGGTGGCGGCGGCGGCGAAGCCCAGGCCGCGCGGCAGCCGGGCGATGGCCGAGGCATGGGTGCGCACCCGGCTGGCCAGCGCCGCCGGCGCGAAGCCGAAGACCGCCTCGCCGGGGGCGTAGCCGCTGGCGGGGCCGGCCTGCTCGACCACGCCGGCCATTTCCATACCCAGCGTCGGGCCGGCGAAGCCCAGCAGCAGGGCTTCCTCCGGCAGCAGGCCCTGGGCCCACATCAGGTCGCGGAAGTTGAGGCCGGAGGCCTCGACGCGGATGATGACCTCCTGGGCACCCGGGGCGGGCAGCTCGATCGCCTCCCATCCCAGGCTGCCGAGCTGGCCCGGCTGGCGGATCACCAGCTTGGACGGGCCGCGCGGCGCCTCGGACAGGCCCTGGGCGCGCAGGCGCGGGGCCAGGCGGGCGGCGGGGGCCAGGTTGAGCTCGGGCTCGCGGCCGGAGTCGGGGCCGATCAGCTCGGGCAGCAGCCGGGCGGCGGCGGCATCGGCGTCGAGGGCCGCGGACAGGCCGATGCGGCGCGGCTTCAGCTCCGCCATCTCATTGGCCAGCACGCGGACCAGCCCGTGCAGGGCGGCCGCTTCCGGCTCGACCAGCGCGTCGTTGGAGACCAGGCAGAAGCCACCAGCGCGACCGCGGGCGGCCTCGGCCAGCGCCGTCACCTGGGCGAGCGTCGCCGGCAGGGCGTCGGGCGCGGGGGCGGCCAGTGCCAGGACCAGGGCGCCAGCCAGGTTGCGCGGCGCCTGGCGCTGCGCCGCGGCCAGCGGATGGCTGGTGACTCGGGCGCCGGCGGCGGCCAAGGCCTGGGCCAGGGCCTCGGCCCGGCTGGCGCTGGCGAAGTCGGCATGGATCTGCACGGGCTGGGCCAGCGTCGGCGGCTCGGCCGGCGCGGCGACGGCCACCGGGGCCACGGCGGCGACCGAGGTGGCGCGGGCGGCGACCAGCAGCGCCGGCCATGGCGCGGCGTTCAGCGGCTGGGCAGCCAGGCGCGACCAGCCGGGGGCATTGCCGGCGGCTTCCCAGTCCTTGGCCTCGGGCAGCGGCGAGGCGCCGTCTTCCCACCAGGCCGGGTCCTGGCCGCAGGCGAAGTCCCAGGCGCGGCCGGGCAGCGGCTCGGCCAGCAGCAGGGCGCCGCGGCCGGAGAGCAGCGCGGCGGCGGCGGGCAGGATGCCGGCGCCGCGGCGGCTGCGGGCGCCGGCAGCCAGGCCGACGACCAGATCGGCCTGCAGCAGCGCGGGCGCCGGGCCGGTCATGTCCCAGGCCTCGTGGCCGAATTCGACATTGGCAGCATGCGGCGGGATGGCGGCGGCGCGGGTGTCGCCGGGGGCCGCCGTCGCGGTGTAGCGGACGCGGCGGCCGCTGGCGCCGAGCACGGCCACCAGCGCCCGGGTCAGCGGGCCGTTATGGGCGCCGAGCTCGACCACGCGCAGCGCGCGGTCTTCCGGCC
>NZ_MLCO01000383.1 GCF_001982615.1 Teichococcus deserti
TCTGACCGCCTCGACTTCTGACGTCAGAAGTCGAGGCGGTCAGAAGTCGGACGGTCAGAAGTCGCGCTAGCCCGCCTCGATCCCGGCGCGCAGCGCACGGACGGTCAGGTTGCCGGCCTCGGCCTGTGCCATCAGCCGGTCGCGCAGCGCGCCGGGATCGAGGCGGGCTAGCTCGACCAGCAGATTGCGGGGCAGGGGGGTTGCGCGGTCCAGGAAGTCGGATGGCAGGGTCAGCAGGCGCAGCGTGGCGCTGACCTCGCCGGCACTCTTGCCGAGCAGGGTCGCGACCTCGGCCTGGCTCAGCTTGCGTTCGGCGATCAGCCGCTGCACGCCGCGTGCCTCCTCGGCCGGGGTCAGGTCGACGCGCTGCAGGTTCTCCAGCAGCGCGGCAAGCGCCGCGTCGCCCTCATGCTCGATGGCCAGCAGGCTGGTCCAGCCATTGTGCCGGGCGGCACGCCAGCGGCGCTCGCCAGCAACCAGGATCCAGCCGCCGCGCAGCTCGGGGTCGCGCTTGAGCAGCACCGGCTGCAGCTGCCCCTCGGCCGCCATCGTCGCGGCCAGGGAGGAGATTTCTTCCGGATTGAACTGCTTGCGCGGCTGCGACGGATCGGGGCGGATCCGCGCCAGGGGCGCCTCGAAGGAATGCCGGAAGCGGCTGTCCTGCGGCACCAGCGCTTCGGCGGCGGCGTCGATCACCGACATGGCGGCGCCCAGCACCGGGGAGGCAGCCTTGCGGGCGCGGCTCATGGCGTGGCCTCCAGCGGCGCGAGGCTGGCTTCGGGCAGCGGGGTCCCCTGGCCAAGCGCTGCAGCGATGCGAAGATAGACGGCAACCGCCGCCGTGCCGGGGGAGGCGTCCAGCGCGATCCGCCCGTTGCGCGCTGCATGGCCGAAGACCGCGCTGGCCGGAACCGGCTCCAGCACGGGGGCGCGGCCGGCCATGATGCCGATCAGCTGCTCCAGCACCTCGCGATCGACCGATTTCCGCGCGCCGAACTGGGTCGGCAGGATGCCGGCCAGGCGCAGCGCCGGGTTCAGCCGCCGCTGCACCTTGCCGATGGTCGACAGGATCAGCCCGACGCCCATGCTGTCATAGGGTTCGGTACGCACCGGGATGATCACTGCATCCGCCGCCGCCAGCCCCATCACCGTCAGCATGCCGAGATTGGGCGGCGCGTCGATCAGGATGGTGTCGTAGGCACCGCGCACCGCCTCGAGGCTTTCGCGCAGCGCGACGTCGAAGCCGGGCTCGCGACGACCGTCGGTCTCGGACAGGTCGATATGGCTGGGCGCCAGGTCAAAGGGCGCGCGGCCGCCGAGCAGCGGGTCGTTCTGGGCCAGGATGGCGCTTTCGATCGGCTGCTCGCGCAGGATGACATGGGCCATGGTGCGACCCTGGCGCCAGGCCTCGACATGGCCGGCGGCCAGCAGGGCGACGGAGGCGGTGGCCTGGGGGTCGAGATCGACCAGCAGCACGCGCTGCCCCTGCTTCGCCAACCCGCAGGCCAGGTTCAGCGCCGACGTCGTTTTGCCGACACCGCCTTTCTGGTTCGCCAGCACCAGGATGCGGGCATGCCGCGGCTGCACGGTGGACAGGGCCTCGACGGCGCGGGCCACTTCCTCGGGGATCGGCTCGCGCCCGTTTTCCCAGCGGGAGATGCGCGGCTTGTCGTAGCTGCGGTCGAGCTTTGCGTTCAAAGCTTCCTTCAGCTCCGACTGGCTCAGCCGCAATTGCTGCCGCAGCGTCCGCAGCGCCTCGCCATCCATCGCCGTCCCCCGTCAGACTTCTGACGTCAGAACTTGCCGGAGACGGCCGTCAACGTCAACCCGAGATGGTTGACGTTATCCGTTCAGCAGCCGGCGTCGAAGGTCTCGTCGCGGGGGGCGAAGATGCGCTGATGGCAGCCGCGGATCGCCTCTTCCAGGCTCGGTGCGTGCCAGATCTGCCACTCGCGCTCCTTGCCCTCGGCCGAGCCCTGGCCCGGCATCACCGCCGCATAGGGCAGCATCTCGAGCTCGCAGCGGAAGGCGGAGGCGCCGCCCTTGGCCGAGGGCCATTCGCGGATGAAGGCGGTCATCAGATGCGACCAGGGCTGGCCGGAGGGCAGCTGGCCATTGGCCGAGAGATGGCTGCCGATCCAGACCCGCGGCATGCCGGGCTCACGCACCATCTCCACCACGCCGGGGGCAACGCAGTAGACCGGCGCGCCGCCATGCGGGGCATGGGCATGGGCGGCGCCAAGAGCGGCGGCGATCGCCTGCATCAGGTCGGGGGCGCTGCCTTCGGCGGTGACCGGCGGCGCCAGGGCGTCGGTGGTCGAGCGGGTCTCGGTCCGCCAGGTCACCGGGCCGCTGTCCTGCCACTCGCCCATCCCATGGCCCGTCTCGGAAAGCAGCTCGCAGCGGTGGTGGTGGCTGGCGCCGCGGCTGTCGCGGGCGAGGCCGGGGGCGGCGGTGGTGAAGGCGCAGGCGCGGCGGACGGAGCCGGGGATGTCGGCGCTGCCCTCGATTTCGATGAAATGCGGGGCGATGAAGCGCGGCACCTGCGTCATGTCCATCAACTCGGCTCCCAGCGAAGAGGGTCTGTGCGAGGCGGTCCGGCCTGCCCGGCCGCCCTGATCACAAGTATGTTATCTCCGATCGTGGGAATGTGCGCAGTTTTGAGTGCCTCAAAACGACGAATCCCGTCGCATTTTATTGACGGTTGGTTAACATGACGCCGCAACGGTTGAGATCCTGGTCATGCTTGCCCGTCAAGCCGCGCTTTTCACGGTGGTTCTCTCGCTGATCGGCGGGACCTGCTACGGCCTGTCCCGCCTGATGCCGACGCCGCAGCAGCGCTATGCGGTGGCCAGCCACGACTCAGCGCGCAGCTTCGCGCAGATGAGCCCGGCTGAACGCGCAGAGCGCATTGCCAAAATCTTCCGCGAATAGTTTTTTGAGACGGGTCGGGCGGGGCTGATCGCCTTTGCCGGCGAGACCTCAGCCCAGGCGGCGTTCCTGCCGCAGCCGGTCCAGCATATCCTGCAACCGCACCAGGGCGGCTTCCGCGGCATCGGCCCGCGCCGCCTGGCGGCGGGCATCGCGCTGCTGACGCAGCAGCGCGATTTCGGTGCGGGCCACCCGCTCCGCCATGCCATCCAGCATTGTCTCCAGAGCCTGCCGCCGGCGCCGATGGGCGACGCCCTGGAGCAGATCTCCAAGACGGCGTGCCAGGCGACCGATCGTCAAGCGGCCGGTGGTATCAGGAAGCAATGTCGGCGTGGCGACGGGCGCGGGGGCCAGGGGGCGGCGCGGCCCGGGCGAGGGCAGGGG
>NZ_MLCO01000384.1 GCF_001982615.1 Teichococcus deserti
TCCGTGGTGTATTGGGGCCCCCCCCAGGCCGCCGCCCTGCCGCCAGCCGTGCCCGCGGGGCCGGATGCGGTCGCCGCCGGCCAGGCCGTGCTGCTGGTCGAGGACAACGCCACCAACCAGGCGGTGATGCGCGCGCTGCTGCAGCGCCAGGGCTGCCGGGTGACCATCGCCGAGAACGGCGCCGAAGCCCTGGCCCGCGCCGCCGAAGCCGCCTACGACCTGATCCTGATGGACCTGCAGATGCCGGTGATGGATGGGCTGGAGGCGACGCGGGCGATCCGCGCCCAGCCGGGGCCGAACCGCGCCGCCCGCATCATCGGCCTGACCGCGGCCGTCGGCGCCGAATACGAGGCGCAGTGCCGCGATGCGGGAATGAACGACTACCTGTCGAAGCCGGTGCAGCGCGACGCCTTGCGGCGCCTGTTCGCTTAGCCCTGCTTGGCGACAAGCTCGGCCAGCTCGGCCAGCTCGGCCAGGGCCGCGCCGGCGGCCTCGCCCAGCTGCGGCAGCAGGACAGAGGGTTCCGGCCCGCCCGAGGGCTGCATCGCCTGCCGCGCCAGGCTTTCCAGCCGGCGGGCGCCGATCGCGCCGGCGGCGCCGGCCAGGCCATGCGCGCCGCGGCGATAGCCGTCCAGGTCGCCGGATCCGGCCGCCTCGCGCATCTGCGCGGCCAGCCGGGCCAGGTCGGTCTCGAAGGTGCGCAGCACGGTGGCGAAAACCTCGGCGGGGAGGTCCTCGGCGAGCTGCCGGGTGATGTCGGGGTCCAGGGCGGTCACGGCGCGAAGGTTGCAAACCCGCGCACAACGGTCAACGCAGCGCGCGAAAAAGCGGTGGGGATTTGCCCGAAAACTTGCGAATCCGATCTTAGTTGCGCTGCTGCTGCGCGCGGCCGACCTGGCGCAGCGCGATCTGGGCGCCGATGGCGCAGCCGGCCATGGTCGCCGCCGTCGGCACGCCGCTGCCGGTCTCCAGCGCGCCGGTGACCAGGGTCATCACCGCGCCGAAGCCCATCTGCAGCGCCCCCACCAGCCCCGAGGCGGTGCCGGCCAGCTGCGGCTTGACGCTGACCGCCGCGGTTACCGCATTCGGCTGCGACACGCCGTTGCCCAGCGCGACCACGGTCATCGGCAGGTAGAAGACCAGCAGCGACAGCGGCAGCAGCGCCTGGCCGGCGACGCCCAGCACCGCGCCCGCCGTGCTGACCACCAGCCCGATCTTCAGCATCCGCGCCAGCCCCAAGCGCGCCGAATAGCGCCCGGCGATGAAGGAACCGGCGCCGAAGGCGAAGGAAATGGCCATGAAGGCCAGGGCGTAGCTGCGCGGGGTGTGGCCCAGCCCGTCCATCAGCACCTTGGGCGCGCCGGCCATGAAGGCGAAGAAGACGCCGGTGGTGCAGGTGGTGATGGCGGCATAGCAGCGGAAGCTGCGGATCCGGGCCAGCTGCAGATAGGCCTGGGCCATGCCGGTCAGCCCCGGCAGCGGCTGCGGCACCGCCAGCGTCTCCGGCAGGCGCAGCGCCAGGATGAACAGCGACAGGCCGAACAGCGTGCAGGCCAGCATGGTCGAGCGCCAGCCGAACAGCGCCGTCAGCTCGGCCCCCAGCAGCGGCGCCAGCATCGGCGCCACCGTCATGCCCATCATGACGAAGCCGATCTTGCTGGCCGCCTGGTCGCGCGGGAAGACGTCGCGCACGATGGCGCGCGTCAGCACCATGCCGGCGCAGCCCCCCGCCGCCTGCGCCGCCCGCGCCAGCGCCAGCCAGCCGATGGTCGGCGCCAGGAAGGCCGCCAGCGACCCCAGCACATAGACCGCCAGCCCCAGCAGCAGCACCGGCCGCCGCCCGAAGCGGTCCGACAGCGGCCCATAGATCAGCTGCCCCAGCGCGATGCCGACCAGATAGACCGTCAGCGTCATCTGCGCGCTGGCGTATGGCACGGCGAAGATCCCGGCCAGCAGCGGCAGGGAGGGGATCAGGATCTGCATGCTGAAAGGGCCAAGCCCCATCAGCAGGGTCAGCAGCCAGGTGGCGGGTACTCGACGGGGGACCGGGGAAGGCGCCAGCTCGGGCGGCAGGTCCTGGGCAAGGTCGCGCGGGCTCATGCTGCGGAGCTTATGGGCGGGGGCGCCAGAGGCCCAGGCAAGGGGGTGCCCTGAGCCATGCTCGGATCGCAGGGCAGGGG
>NZ_MLCO01000385.1 GCF_001982615.1 Teichococcus deserti
CGCCTCCAGATGTGTACAAGAGACCGGCCGCGGGCGGGGCCTCGGCCGGCGGCGGCTCCGCATCGGCGGCAGGGGTAGGCTCGGGCTCCGGCGTGCGCGGCGGCAGGGCCATCACCACCTCCTCGCCCTCCTTGTAGTCAGGGAAATTCTTCATCTGGTCGCGGCTGATCGACAGGCGGATGCCTTCCGGCCCGAAGGACAGCGCCTGCCAGCCGACGGCGATGCGCCGCTTGCCGACGCCCAGGAACCCGCCATAGTCGAGCACCGCCGCCTGCGGCTGCCCCTGGGCATCCACCAGGATGTTCACCACCTGGGCGACCACGATGTTGGTGACACCGCGCACCTCCTGGCCGAGCACGCGGAAGACGCTGCCCTTGGCCAGCGTCTCGCGCGCCGCCTCGGCCTCCGGGGCGCGCGCCTCCTGCGCCGCCAGCGGGCTGGCGGCCAGGATCATCGTCAGGGTGATCGTCGGGGCCAGGG
>NZ_MLCO01000386.1 GCF_001982615.1 Teichococcus deserti
GACGGGATGCTGGCGCTGCGCGACATCTCCGCCGCGCGCCGGCTCTACGCCTATGCCGCCGAGGCCGGCAGCGGCCGCGCCGCCACCGGGCTGGGGCGCACCTACGACCCGGTCTTCCTGGCCCGCATCGGCGCCGAGGGCATCCGCCCCGACCCGGCGCTGGCGGCGCGCTGGTACCAGATCGCCGCCCGGCTGGGCGAGGCGGCGCCGGCCGCGCCCCCGATGTCCCGCCCGGCGCCGCGCTGAGCCGCCCCTCCCTGGAGATGAGCCGCCCCATGACCATGCATCCCCTTCCCCGGCGCGCCGCGCTGCTGGCCGGCGCCGGCCTGCTGCTGGGCGGCCCCGCGGCCCTGGCGCAGACGCCGCGCCCGGGGCGCAGCCTGGCCGAGACGACGCGGGCGGCGAATGCCGGCACCGTCGGCATCGTCTCGGGCGGCGTCGACGGCACCTATGTCCGCATCGCCGCCGACCTGGCCGCGGTGCTGGACGACGGCGAGGCGCTGCGGGTGCTGCCGGTGATCGGCAAGGGCTCGCTGCAGAACCTGTCCGACCTGCTCTATGTGCGCGGCATCGACGTCGCCATCGTGCAGTCCGACGTGCTGGCGGCGGCGACGCGCGACCGGCTGTTCCCCGGCGTCGGCCAGCTCGTGCAGTATGTCGCCAAGCTTTATGACGAGGAGGTGCATGTCCTGGCCCGCCGCGACATCGAGCGGGTCGAGGACCTGGCGCGCCGCCCGGTCAATGTCGACCTGCGCGGCAGCGGCACGGCGATGACCGCCTCGGTGC
>NZ_MLCO01000387.1 GCF_001982615.1 Teichococcus deserti
CTCCAGCAGCGGGGCGGCCACCGGCGCCGATCACCCTGCCCCCGCCGCTGGCCGCCCCGCTGCTGGAGCTGCGCCAGCTCTGCATGACGCGGATCGACCCTTCGCAGATCGCCGGCAGCAGCCCCGAACGGCTGATCCCCGAGATCGAGCGCATGCTGACCGAGATCGCCAACGAGCGGCGCATGCAGCTCAATGCGCGGGAGCAGCACCAGCTGGCGCTCGAGCTGGTGGACGACATGCTGGGCCTCGGGCCGCTGCAGCCGCTGCTGGACGACGACAGCATCGCCGACATCATGGTCAACGGCCCGCACCGCGTCTTCGTCGAGCGGCGCGGGCAGCTGACCCTGGCGGCGGTGCAGTTCCGCGACAACCAGCATATCGCCGGCATCGCCCAGCGCATCGCCGCCGGCATCGGCCGCCGCGTCGACGAAAGCAGCCCGATGGTCGATGCCCGCCTGCCCGATGGCAGCCGCGTCAACATCGTCTTTCCGCCGCTCGCCTTGGACGGGCCCTGCCTGTCGATCCGGAAGTTCTCAAGAAAAGCCATCGACTTCGCGAAGCTGGTGGAGCTCGGCTCGATGCCGGCGGGGGCGGCGCGCATCCTGGAGATCGCCGCGCGCTGCCGGCTGAACGTGCTGATCTCGGGCGGCACCGGCTCGGGCAAGACCACGCTGCTGAACGCCATGAGCCGGCTGATCGACCATGGCGAGCGCGTCATCACCGTCGAGGACGCGGCCGAGCTGCAATTGCAGCAGCCGCATGTGGTGCGGCTGGAGACGCGGCCGGCCTCGCTGGAGGGCCGCGGCGAGGTGACGCAGCGCGACCTGGTGCGCAACGCGCTGCGCATGCGCCCCGACCGCATCATCATCGGCGAGGTCCGTGGGCCCGAGGCCTTCGACATGCTGCAGGCGATGAACACCGGCCATGACGGCAGCATGTCGACCATCCATGCCAACAACACCCGCGACGCGCTGACCCGCACCGAGAACATGGTGCAGATGGGCAATCTCGGCCTGGCGCCGCGCGCCATCCGCATGCAGATGGCGAGCGCGCTGAACATCGTCATCCAGGCCGAGCGGCATCGCGACGGCATCCGCCGCGTGACGCAGATCACCGAGATCTGCGGTCTGGAAGGGGATGTCTTCATCCTGAACGACATCTTCCAGTTCGAGTTCGGCGGCGAGACGCATGACGGCCGCATCACCGGCCATTACAAGGTCAGCCGGGCGCGCTCGGCCTTCCACGATCGGCTCTCCTATTTCGGGCTGGACCGCGCCTGGGCCAGCGCGCTGGAGGAGGCCGAGCGGTGAGGCTGCTGCCCCTCCTGCTGCTGGGGCTGCTGCTGCTCCTGCTGCTGGGCGGGCTGGCGGTGCTGCTGCTGGCACGCGAGCGGGGGCGGCAGGCGCGGCGCTGGCAGGCGGTCCTGGGCCCCTATCGCCCCGGCGCCGCCGCGCCTGCCGCCTCCGCGGCGCGGCCGCGCGCGCTGCTGGAGCGGCTGTCGCCTCTGCTCGGGCTGGATTCCTATCTGGCGCATCGCCCGGGGCGGCAGGCCTGGCGGCCGCTGCTGCCCGGGCCGCCGGCGGCCGCGCTGCTCTGCTGGCTGACCGCGCCGATGCTGGACGACTGGGTCTGGCTGGCCTGGCCGCCGCTCGCGCTGCTCGCCATCCGGCTGCTGGCGCAGCGTGCCGAGGCGCAGCGGCGGCAATTGCTCTATGCCCAGTTCCCCGATGCGCTGGGCATGATCGTGCGCGCGGTGCGGGTCGGCGTGCCGGTCACCGAATCGCTCCGCGTCGTCGCGCGCGAGGCGCTGGCGCCGACTGCCCAGGAATTCACCCGCCTGGCCGATCTGGTCGCCATCGGTCAGCCGCTGGAGGAGGCACTGTCGGCCATGGCCAGGCAGTCCGGCCTGCCGGAATACCGCTTCTTCGCCGTGGCGCTGGTGCTGCAGAGCCAGACCGGCGGCAGCCTGAACGAGACGCTGGACAATCTGGCCGACGTCATCCGCCGCCGCGTCGCGCTGCGCGCCCGCGCCCATGCCCTGGCCACCGAGGCGCGCACCAGCGCCATCGTGCTGGGCTGCCTGCCGGTGCTGGCGGCGGGCGGCCTCTATGTCGTATCCCCCGGCTATATCCTGGTGCTGGTCGAGCATCCGACCGGGCACAAGATCCTGGCCGCCGCGGCCGGGCTGCTGCTCTGCGGCATCCTGGTGATGCGCGGCATGCTGAAGAAGGCGCTGGAATGACCGGCGCCCCGATCACGGCGCAGCTGGCCCTGGGCCTGGCCCTGGCGCTGCTCCTGCTGCTGCTGGCCGGCGCCGCGCTGCTGCTGCCGCAATTCCGGCGGGAGGCCCGGGTGACCGCGCGGCTGGCCGCGCTGCGCGCCCGGCAGGAAGGGGCCGCCGCGCCTTCCCAGCCGCTGCTGCAGCGCGGGCTGGCCTGGCTGGGGACGCTGCTGCTGCGCTCCGGCCTGCTGCCGCGCGACACGCTGGCGGCCTGGAAGGCGATGCTGGTGGCGGCGCATTTCCGCCAGGACCGCGCGCTGGCCCTGCTGGCCGGGGCCAAGCTGCTGCTGATGCTGGCGCTGCCCCTGCCGGTCTGGCTGATGGTCGATCCGCTGTTCGACGGGGCCGAGCCGGTGATCTTCTGCGCCCTGGCCGCGGCGGCGCTCGGCCTGCTGCTGCCCGACCTGCTGCTGGCGCAGCGCCGCCGCGCCCGGCTGCAGGCGGTGGAGCGCGGCCTGCCCGACGCGCTCGACATGATGGTGATCTGCGCCGAGGCCGGGCTCGGGCTCGAGGCCGGCATCGAGCGCGTGGCGCTGGAGATCGCCCCCGCGCATCGCGCGGTGGCCGAGGAATTCGCCGTCACCGCGCAGGAGCTGCGCATCGCCGCCGACCGCCGGCTGGCGCTGCAGTCGCTCGGCGCCCGGCTACAGCTGGAGCCGCTGAAGCGCCTGGCGGCAACCCTGGTGCAGACGCTGCAATACGGCACGCCGCTGACCCAGGCGCTGCGCGGCCTCGCCGCCGAGCTGCGGCAGGAGCAGCTGGTGAAGTTCGAGACCCGCGCCGCGCGGCTGCCGGTGCTGCTGACCCTGCCGATGGTCGCCTTCATCCTGCCCACCATCTTCCTGGTGCTGGCGGGGCCGGCGGTCATCCAGATCATGCAGTCGCTGTGATGCGCGGGCTGCGGCAGGACAGGCGGGGCGCGGCGGCGCTGGAATTCGCCCTCTGCGCCCTGCCGCTGCTGCTGATCCTGACCGCCATGCTGGAATTCGGCTGGCAGCTGGCGATCAATGCCGGGCTGGAATTCGGCGCGCGCTATGCCGCGCGGCTCGGCGTCACCGGCAGCAGCCTGGGCAGCGGCACGCCGCAACAGGCGCTGACCCGGGCGATGCTGAGCCGCGTGCCGCTGCTGAAGCCCGCGCACTTCACGCTGGAGCTGCGCTACTGGGGCGACCTGGCCAGCATCGGCAATGCCGCCAAGGCGACCAGCGGCATGGGCGGCGCCGGCGCCGTCGTCGAATACCGCCTGAGCTACAGCGCGCCGCTGCTGACGCCGCTCGGCCGCGCCGGCTGGGGCAAGACCATCGAGCATCGCGCCGTCGTGGTGGTGCAGAATGAGAATTATCTCTAGGGACCGCCGCGGCGTGGCCGCGGTGGAATTCGCGCTGCTGGCGCCCTTCCTGGCGCTGCTGCTGCTGGGCATGGCGGATCTCGGCCTCTGGCTGCGCAGCTGGGCGCGGCTGAACCGCGTCTCGGCCGAGCTCGCCGACATCGTCACCCGGCGCGACACGCTGGATGCCGCGGGGCTCGCCGCCATCGTCGCCGCCGGCCAGGCCATGGCCGGCAGGATCGACGTCACCGGCAGCCAGGGCGCGACCATCGTCTCGGCGGTGCAGGGCAGCGGCACGGGCAACACCATGCTGTGGCAGAAGCGCACCGGCAGCAGCACCTATGCCAGCCGCTTCGGCACGGCGGGATCGGCGGTGGTGCTGCCCGGCCAGGTGCTGGTGCGCGCCGGCGAGACGGTGATCATCGCCGAGCTCTTCACCGGCGGCGGGCCCTGGGTGCTGGGGCGGCGCCTTTTCGCCGGCAGCACGGCGCCGAACTTCATCGCCGCCCATGCCGTCTTCCACCCGCGCAGCAACCTGCTGGCGACGGAGCCGAAGTGAGGCGGCGTCTCCGGCACGACAGAAGGGGTGGCGTCGCCATGGTGGTGGCGCTCAGCCTGCTGCCGCTGATCGCCGCCTGCGGGCTGGCGCTGGACCTGGCGCGCGGCTGGCTGGCGCAGTCGCGGCTGGCGACCTCGGTCGATGCCGCGGCGCTGGCCGGGGGCCGCGCCTTCAGCCTGCCCGCCGCCGAGCGCGAGGCGGCGGCGATGATCCTGTTCTGGGCCAATTTCAGCCGGCAGGACATCAACAGCGCCACCACGCGGATAGGCTTCATGGGCGCCACCGCCAGGCTTCCGGTGGTCGACATTCCAGCCGTCAACACGCTGCGCGTCACCGCCGAGGCCAGCATGCCCACCGTCTTCATGCGGATCTTCGGCGAGCCGACCATGGCGCTGAAGGCGACGGCGACGGTCACCGCGCAGACCGACGGGATGGAGCTGGCCATGGCGCTGGACGTCACCGGCTCGATGTATCCGACCGGCATCGCCGCACTCCGGCTGGCGGCGGCCGACCTGGTCAACATCCTCTATGGCGACAAGGAGACCATCCCCGGCCTCTGGGTCTCGATCGTGCCCTGGTCGGCGACGATCAACATGGGGCCGACACGGGCGAGCTGGCTGGGCGCCGGGCTGCTGCACGCCGCCGACTATCTGCCCACCACCTGGGCCGGCTGCGTCGAGGCGCGGCGCAACGGCCAGGACGCCACCGACGCGCCGCCCTCGGTCGCGCCCTTCACGCCGTATCTCTGGGCCTCGACGCTGAACAAGTACCGCAGCGGCACCACCGTCGTCGCCGGCGACAACGACTGGTCGGCGACCCGGGTGACCGAGACCAACCTGTCGCTGCAGAACGCCGCCGTCGGACCCAACCTGGGCTGCCCGATCAACACCGTGCTGCCGCTGACCGCCGAGAAGTCCACGCTGCTGGCGCGGATCGGCGCGCTGCAGGTGGCCTTCCGCGGCGGCACCATCTCCAATCTCGGGCTGCAATCGGCCTGGTTCACCATCAGCCCGCGCTGGCGCGGCCTCTGGGGCAATGCCAGCCTGCCGCGCGACTACAATGTCGTCGGCACCCGCAAGGTCGTGGTGCTGATGACCGACGGCCAGAACAACTGGTACGACTATCCGAGCGGCGCGCCGGGCATCGCCGCCACCACCTATGACAACCAGACGGTCGATGCCGACTACACCGCCTATGGCCGCATGGCGGAGAACCGGCTGGGCATCGTGACGCCCACCACCGGCACCATCTCGGCCCGCATCAATGCCGCCATCGCGCTGAACAAGACCGCCATCTCCGACAAGATGCAGAGCATGTGCACGCTGCTGAAGGCGCAGGGCATCACCGTCTACACCATCACCTTCAATCTTAGCGATGTGACAACCCAGAACCTGTACAGGAACTGTGCCTCGACGACGACCGGCTACTTCAACAGCCCGAACCAGACGGCGCTGCGCCAGGCCTTCACCCAGATCGGCAATGAGCTGGTGACGCTGCGTCTCACGCGATGACCGCCCACCCCGCGACCCGGAGCGCAGAATGCGCGAGATCTGCTGGCTTCTCCTGCTGATCCCCCTGCTGGCGGCCTGCAACGCGCCGCGCGCCGGCGATCCGCCGAAGCTCTCCCCCGCCGCGCGGCTGCGGCTGCTGGAGGCGCAGTTTCCCGATGGCAGCCAGGGCGGCGAATACCTCATGGCCCGCAGCATGGCGGAGGCGGCGCCGGGCGATCCCGCGCTGCAGGACCGGCTGGCCGCCGCCGCCGAGCAGGCCGGGCAACCCGGCGAGGCGCTGGCGGCCCAGGAGCGCGCCATCGCCCTGGCCGGGCCTTCGACCGGGCGGCTGGTGGCGCGCGGGCGCCTCGCTTTGCTGGCCGGGCAATGGCCGCTGGCGCAGCAGAGCTTCCAATCCGTGCTGATCACCGATCCCGGGCATATCCAGGCGATGACCGGGCTGGCCGTCTGCCACGACCTGGCCGGGGAGCCTGCCCAGGCGCTGACCTGGCACCAGGCGGCGCTGATGGCGGCGCCGATGGACTGGGCGGTGCGGGTCAATTACGGCATGTCGCGCCTGCTGGCCGCCCAGCCCGCCGAAGCCGCCCGGCTGCTGGCCGCCGCCGAGCAGGACCCCGCCGCCCCGCGCCGCGCCCGCCACAACCTGGCGCTGGCGCTCGCCGCGCAGAACCGGCCCGGCCCGGCGGAGAGCGTGCTGTCGCGCGACATGTCGCCGCCCGAGGCGCGCGCCCTGGTCGTCGCCTTCACCCAATGGTCGCAGCAGCAATCGGCCCAGCGCGGCCAGCCGTGAGCGTCATGCTTCCGTCATCTGCAACCGGGCCGGAATCCGGCTAGGGTGGCGCTTCCCCGAGTCCCTGCCGGAAGTGCCGATGCCGCCTGCCGCCTTGTCTCGCCCGCGGCCTGCCGCGCTGTTCCTGGTCTTCCTGCGGCTGGGGCTGACCAGCTTCGGCGGGCCGGTGGCGCATCTCGGCTATTTCCGGACTGAATTCGTCACCCGCCGCGGCTGGCTCTCCGAGGCCGACTTCGCTGAGCTGCTGGCGCTCAGCCAGTTCCTGCCGGGCCCGGCCAGCAGCCAGCTGGGCTTCGCCATCGGCC
>NZ_MLCO01000388.1 GCF_001982615.1 Teichococcus deserti
GGCTGGAGGCCTGGCCGCTTGCCGCCATGGGCTGGGGCATCGAGGGTATCCTGCTGATCGCCGCGACGGTCGCCGCCTGGCCGGGGGCCGCGCTGCTGGCGCCGCCGATCCCGGGCTGGGGGCTGGGGCTGGCCAGCTTCGGCCTCGCCTGGCTCTGCCTCTGGCGGCTGCCCTGGCGCTGGTTCGGGCTGCTGCCGATCGTCGTCGGGCTGGGCAGCGACAGCTTTGTCACCCCGCCGGACATCCTGGTCAGCGGCGACTCCCGACTGGTCGCCTTCCGCACCGCGGAGGGGCCGGTGCTGGCGCGGTCCGGCGCGGTCACCGGCTTCACCCGTGACACCTGGCTGCGCGGCCTGGGCGAGGCCTCCTTCCGGGAGGCGCCGTCGCGCGGCGCCATCGGCGGGCTCGATTGCACGCCCGAGGCCTGCCGCTTCGCTCCGGAGGGCGGTGAGGGCACCGCGGCGCTGCTGCTGCGGGCCGTTCCGGCGCGGCGTGGGCAGCCGGTGCCGCCGGTCTTCGCCGCCCCGCATTGCGGCACGGCCGGCATCCTGATCTCGGCGGAGCCGATCCGCGGCCGCTGCGGCGACACGCCGCGCATCGACCGCTTCGCCACCTGGCAGGACGGGGCGCATGCCGTCTGGCTCACCCGCGCCGGCGCCGTGGTGGAAAGCGACCGCGACCGCCGCGGCGCGCGGCCCTGGGTGCCGCCGCCGCCGCTGCCGCGATCCGTCAGTAGCGGCGCAGCAGTCCCACCAGACGACCCTGCACCTTGACCCGGTCGGGGCCGAAGATGCGGGTCTCGTAGCGCGGATTGGCGGCTTCCAGCGCGATCGAGTTGCCCTTGCGGCGCAGCCGCTTCAGCGTCACCTCGGCATCGTCGACCAGCGCCACCACGACCGAGCCGTTCTCGGCCACGTCGTCGCGGCGGATGATCACCGTGTCGCCGTCCAGGATGCCGGCCTCGATCATCGAATCGCCGGCGACCTCCAGCGCGTAGTGGTCGCCATTGCCGAGCAGCGCCATCGGCACCTCGACGCTGGCGCCCTGGTCGCGCAGCGCCTCGATCGGCAGGCCGGCGGCGATGCGGCCATAGAGCGGCAGGTGCACCGCCCCGGCTTCCTGGGCCGGGCGCTGGCCGGGCAGGTTGCTGGCGAAATTGCCGCGGATGACATTGGGCGAGAAGCTGGGGGGCGTCGCGCCGGGCCGTGGCAGCTCGGGCCTCGGATCGGGCCTGGCCTCGGCGCGGGCCGCCTCGGCTTTCGCCTCCGCCAGACGCGGGATGGGGGCGATGCTCTCCGGCAGCCGGATCACCTCCAGCGCGCGGGCGCGATGGGCGCGGCGGCGCAGGAAGCCGCGTTCCTCCAGCGCGGTGATCAGCCGGTGGATGCCCGACTTGGACCGCAGCTTCAACGCGTCCTTCATCTCCTCGAAGGACGGCGAGAAGCCGGTGTCGCGCAGGTGCCGGTCGATGAACATCAGCAACTCGTGCTGCTTGCGGGTCAGCATGCGCGGCTCCCTTGAGGCACCGGTTTCGAGACCGGTGCGCGATGGCATGGGGGCCACCGCGAACAAAGCGGCAACCATGCCGATGTTCTACGAAAGTTCTGGCAAAGCGGTCAACAGGCGAATGGCGTGTTTTCCGCGACTTGGCCGTCGCAGGACGCTTCGTTTCTTCAGACGCCGAAGTCCTGCAGCAGCAACACCTCGACAAGGCTGCCGGCGGGAAGCGCCGCGGCGAGCGGCGCCCGCTTCAGCAGGGCGTCGGAACCGGCCAGGATCCGCAGCATCGAGCTGTCCTGGCGCGGCGCGGGCGTCACCACCAGCCTGCCGCCGGCATCGCGCTGAACCGATGCGCGCAGGTAATCCTCGCGCCGGTCATTGGCCGGCAGATCGGCGCCCAGCACCGCCGGCTGGAAGGGCAGCGGCGCGGGCGGCAGGCCGGCCAGCCGGGCGATGGCCGGGCAAAGAAAGAGCACGCCGCAGACCAGGGCGGAGACCGGGTTGCCCGGCAGGCCGAGCAGCGGCGTCTGGCCTAGCCGCCCCCAGATCAGCGGCTTGCCCGGCCGCATGGCGATCTTCCAGAAATCCAGGGCGAAGCCTTGGGGGCCGAGCGCCTGCTGCACCAGGTCGTGCTCGCCGACGCTGGCGCCGCCGGTGGTGACCAGCAGGTCGGCGCCACGCGCGGCGGCGGCGGCCTGGGCGATGGCGTCCTCGCTGTCGCCGGCGATCGGCAGCACCATGGGTTCCGCGCCGGCCGCCCGCACCAGCGCCGACAGCGCATGGGCATTGGACGACACGATGCCGCCGGGGGGCAGGGGCTCGCCGGGCAGCACGATCTCGTCGCCGGTGGCCAGGATGGCGATGCGCGGGCGGCGATGCACGGAGAGCCAGGGGTGGTTGCCCGCCGCCGCCAGCCCGACATCGCGCGCCGTCAGTTTCCTTCCCGCCTCCAGCAGGGTGTCGCCGGCGGTGAAGTCGAGGCCGCGGCGGCGGATCCAGCGGGCGGGCTGCACCGCCTCGTTCACCGTGACGCGGTCGCCCTCGGCGGTCGCGTCCTCCTGCAGCAGGATGGCATCGGCGCCGTCGGGCAGCAGGCCGCCGGTGAAGATGCGCACCGCCTGGCAGGGGCCGATCGACCCAGCGAAGGGATGCCCGGCGGGGGCGCTGCCGATCACCGTCAGCCCGGCGCCGGGCGCCCCGTCGGCGGCGCGCAGCGCATAGCCGTCCATGGCCGAGACGTCGGCCGGCGGCTGGGTCAAGCGGGCCGGGACGGGGGCAGCCAGGATGCGGCCCCAGGCTTCGGCCAGCGGCACCGTCTCGGCCCCGGTCGGGACCAGCACGTCGAGGATGCGGGCGCGGGCTTCCTCGACCGGGATCATGCTGTCGTGTCCGCTTCCCAGAGGCCGGACTTGCCGCCTTCCTTGCGCGCCAAGCCGATGCCCTCCAGCGTCATGCCGCGGTCGATCGCCTTGCACATGTCGTAGACGGTCAGCGCCGCGACCGAGACGGCGGTCAGCGCCTCCATCTCGACGCCGGTCGGGCCGGTGGTCTTGACCCGGGCCTCGATGGCGATGGCGGTCTCGCCCTCGGGGACCAGGTCGAGCTGGACCGACGAGAGCGCCAGCGGATGGCAGAGCGGGATCAGGTCAGAAGTCTTCTTGGCGGCCATGATGCCGGCCAGCCGCGCGACCCCCAGCACGTCGCCCTTGCCGATGCCACCCGAACGGATGGCGGCCAGCGTCGCCGGCGCCATCACCACCCGGCCGCGGGCGATGGCCAGCCGGGCCGTGGCGGGCTTGGCCGAGACGTCGACCATCACCGCCCGGCCCTCGGCATCGAAATGGGTGAAGCCGCTGGCCTCCGTCCCGCCCGGCATGCGGGTCAGCCGGCCTCGACCATGGCGCGGGCGGCGGCCGTCACGTCGGGCTGGCGCAGCAGGTGCTCGCCCACCAGGATGCAGCGTGCGCCGGCGGCGGCCATGCGGCGGACATTGGCCGGATCGCGCAGACCGCTCTCGGCCACCGGGATGCGGTCGGCAGGCACCAGCGGCGACAGCGTCTCGGCCGTCTCCAGCTCGGTCTTCAGCGTGCGCAGGTTGCGGTTGTTGATGCCGATCAGCCGCGTGTGCAGGCCGAGCGCCCGGTCCAGCTCGCGGCGGTCATGGACCTCGGCCAGCACCGACATGTCCAGGCTGCGGGCGATGTCCTCGAGCTCCCGCGCCTGGGCGTCGGAGAGCGCGGCCATGATCAGCAGGATGCAGTCGGCGCCCATCGCCCGGGCCTCGAAGACCTGGTAGGGGTCGATCATGAAGTCCTTGCGCAGCACCGGCAGCTTGCAGGCGCTGCGGGCGGTGACCAGGTCGGCCGGGGTGCCCTGGAAATACGGCGCGTCGGTCAGCACCGAGAGGCAGGCGGCGCCGGCGGCGGCATAGGCGCGGGCCAGCCCGGCCGGGTCGAAGGACTCGCGGATCAGCCCGCCGGAGGGCGAGGCCTTCTTGATCTCGGCGATCAGGCCGATGCGGCCCTCGGCCACCGCGGCGCAAAGCGCGCCGGTGAAGTCGCGCGGCGGCGCCACATCCTTGGCGCGCTTCTCCATCTCGGCCAGGGGGGTGGCGGCCGTGCGCTCGCGCACCTCGACCTCCTTGTCGGCCAGGATGCGCAGCAGGGTGTCGGGCAGGGTGTCAGCGTTCATCATGTCTCTCGGCGCAAACGGGCGCAGGCATCGCAGGGCAAGGCAGGGGGGAAGGGCCGATCAACCAGGCGCAGGCGAAGCAGATGCAGGCTCGGCGACGGCCGGGTTGGTGGCCAGCCGCAGCCGCTCCAGCACCGCCAGCGCCGCGCCCTCGTCGATCGAGCGCGCCGCCCGCCGGGCAGCTTCTGCCAGATCGTTCGTTGCGCCGGCCACAACAAGGGCCGCCGCCGCGTTGAGGACCACGCAATCGCGATAGGGGCCATGCTCGCCGCGCAGCAGCGCCTCGAGCGCGACCGCGTTCTCCGCCGGCGTGCCACCCTTCAGCGCCTCCAGCGGCGCCTGCGGCAGGCCGGCATCGGCCGGGGTGACGGTGAATTCGCGGATCTGGCCGTCCTTCAGCTCGACGACATTGCTGGGGCCGGACAGCGTCAGCTCGTCCAGCCCGTCGCCATGCACCAGCCAGGCATGCTCGCTGCCGGTGCGGGCCAGGGTCTCGGCCATCGGGCGCAGCCATTGCGGGGCGAAGGCGCCGGTCATCTGCCGCTTCACCCGCGCCGGGCTGGTCAGCGGCCCGAGCAGGTTGAAGATGGTGCGGGTGCCCAGCTCCACCCGCGGACCCGCCGCATGGCGCAGCGCCGCGTGGTGGCGGGGGGCGGCCAGGAAGACCATGCCGGCCTCGCGCAGCACCGAAGCCATCCGGTCGAAGGGGATGTCGATGTTGATGCCCAGCGCCGACAGCGCGTCCGAGGCGCCGGACTTCGACGACAGCGCCTTGTTGCCGTGCTTGGCCACCGGCACGCCGCAGCCCGCCGCGACGAAGGCGGCGGCGGTCGAGATGTTCAGCGTCCCCACCCCGTCGCCGCCGGTGCCGACCAGGTCGATGGCGCCGGGAGGGGCCTCGATCGCGGTCATGCGCGCCCGCATGGCCCGCACCGCGCCGGTCATCTCGGCCACCGTCTCGCCGCGCACCCGCATCGCCATCAGCATGCCGGCGATCTGCGCCGGGGTGGCCTCGCCGCTCATGATGACGCCGAAGGCCTGCTCGGCCTCGCTCTCCGCCAGCGTCTCGCCCAAAGCGAGCCGCGCCAGAACCGGCTTCAGGGAGATCATCGCGCGGTCTCGGTCTTCGCCGGCCGCTTGACGCCGGCCATGGTCAGGAAGTTGCGCAGCAGGTCGTGGCCATGCGCGCTGGCAATGCTCTCGGGATGGAACTGCACACCCCAGATCGGCAGATCGCGATGCGCCAGGCCCATGATCAGCCCGTCCTCGGTCCAGGCGGTGACCTCGAGCTCGGCCGGCAGCCCCTCCCGCCGCACCACCAGCGAGTGGTAGCGCGTGGCGGCGAAGGGGCTGGGCAGCCCCTGGAACAGGTCGGTGTCCCGGTGGCTGACGGGCCAGACCTTGCCATGCACCGGCACGGGCGCCCGCTCGACGATGCCGCCGAAGGCGTCGCCGATCGCCTGGTGGCCCAGGCAGACGCCCATCAGCGGCACCCGCGCCGCGGCCGCGGCCTGGATCAGCGGCAGGCAGATCCCGGCCTCGCGCGGGGTGCAGGGACCCGGCGACAGCAGGATGGCCTCGGGCTGCAGCGCCAGAGCCTGCTCCGGCGTCAGGGCGTCGTTGCGCCAGACCTGCACCTCCGCCCCCAGATCGCCGAGGAAATGGACGAGGTTGAAGGTGAAGCTGTCGTAATTGTCGATGAGCAGGATCATGGCGCGTGATCCTTCGCCTGCAGCCGTCGCGTGGTCAAGCTTTGGGGGAGAGAAGGTTCCGGGGAAGAGAAGGGAGGGGAAGGCCAGGGGGAATGAATTCCCCCTGGACCCCCTTCT
Source organism: Teichococcus deserti (assembly GCF_001982615.1). Taxonomy (GTDB): domain Bacteria; phylum Pseudomonadota; class Alphaproteobacteria; order Acetobacterales; family Acetobacteraceae; genus Pseudoroseomonas; species Pseudoroseomonas deserti. The sequence continues at coordinate 6,021 of NZ_MLCO01000388.1, forward strand.
TTTTTCTGCGGTGACTGCCGTGTCCACTTGGGGACGGGGGGCAAAACGGCCCGGCAGGAGCGCGACCTTCGAGGAAGCGCCGTCATGAAATTGGCGTCCCGCGGTGCTGCGCTGGTGTGCTGGCGGCAGGGTGCTGGTCGTCGAACGGCCGGTGATCAGAAAAAAGAAGGGGTCCAGGGGAATTCATTCCCCTGGCCTACCCCTG
>NZ_MLCO01000039.1 GCF_001982615.1 Teichococcus deserti
GAGGGGGACGGGCAGGCAAGAGCACGGCGGAGGCGCATCGACAACTGGCGTGGCCAAGGTTGAGCGGCAAGAGGCGGGACGGCAAGCGCGCCGCCCGTCCTCCGACCCCGACCGGCGGTCACATCCGGGGCAGCTGAGCGGCTGATAACATACATGCAGGGATGAATGTAAGGAACAGCCAAAGGCCAAGCTTACGAGACAACGCTGCGTGCGCGGCTTGGATGCCCGGGCGAATCATTTCCCAAATTCATTTTCGGGGCGCGGTGAAGTAAGGGTGTCGCCATGAACCACCTTGCCGACCATGCCGCCGCCAGCGGCGCGCCCAAGGGCACCCTGCAGCGCTGGCTGACCGGTCCGCGCGTGGCCGGCCTGCCGGTGCCGACCGAGCTGCCGCCGCCTGCCCTGTCCTTCGAGTTCTTCCCGCCGCGGACCGAGGCGCTGGAGCAGCAGCTCTGGACCAATATCCGCCGGCTGGAGCCGCTGGCGCCACGCTTCGTCTCGGTGACCTATGGCGCCGGCGGCACCACCCAGGAGCGCACCCACGCCACGGTGGCCCGCCTGGTGCGCGAGACCAGCCTGACGCCGGCCGCCCACCTGACCTGCGTCGGCGCCAGCCGCGGCGAGGTGGACGAGGTCGCGCGCCAGTACTGGGATGCCGGGGTGAAGCATATCGTCGCGCTGCGCGGCGACGCGCCGGCCGGCGAGGCGGGCTATACCCCGCATCCGCAGGGCTATGCCTATGCCGCCGACCTGGTGGCCGGGCTGAAGCGGATTGGCGATTTCGAGATCTCGGTCGCGGCCTATCCGGAGACGCACCCCGCCGCCTCCTCGGCCGAGAGCGATCTGGACAACCTGAAGCGCAAGATCGACGCCGGCGCCACCCGCGCCATCACCCAGTACTTCTTCGACACCGAGGTCTTCCTGCGCTTCCTGGACCGGGCGCTGGCGGCGGGGATCACCGTGCCGATCGTGCCGGGCATCCTGCCGGTGTCGAATTTCAACCAGGTGAAGAAGTTCTCGGCCATGTGCGGCACCTCGGTGCCCGTCTGGATGGGCAAGCTGTTCGAGGGCCTGGACGAGGACGCCGACACCCGCCGCATGGTCGCCGCGGCGCTGGCCGCCGAGCAGGTCCGCCTGCTGCAGGCCAATGGCGTCGACGAGTTCCATTTCTACACGCTGAACCGCGCCGACCTGACCTTCGCCATCGCGCATATCCTGGGCGCGCGGCCGAAAGCGGTCTGAAGAAGGCCGCCGGAGCCGGGGGGAAGAATGATGTCTTCCCCCCGGACGTGTCCGTCCGAGCCGATCATCTTGCTTTGTCCGGCTGCCGCTGCCTTGTTCACAGGCGGGACGCTGCACTCCTGGAGAGTCCCGCGCTGCCACGGCCCGCGGCAGCATGAACAGAAATAAAAGAAGGGGGCTTGGGGGCATTCATTCCCCCAATCCTGGCATGGCTTCCCTCAAGCGATCTTCCGGTAAATCGGCTTCAGCAAGAAGGGGCTGAGAAACAGCGGAAACTGGCACAGCGCGAAGAACAGCAGGATTCGCGCATCCGTGCTGGCGGGCAGCACGGCCAGGTAGAGGGCCATGTTGCGGTTGCCGGAGAGCAGCCCGGCTGACAGGGCCAGCCCGCGCCCGGCCGGCGCCAGGGCCAGGGCGGTGACCAGGTTGAGCCCCGCGCTGCCGGCAAACGCCAGAAGAATGCCGCCGAGCACGAAGGCGGGCTCGGCGAGCAGCTTGGCCAGCACCCCGTCCATCACGCCGAATCCGTAGAGCACCACCAGCAGCACCACGGCGCCGTCCACCGCGCGGCCCCAGCGGCGCAGGCGCTCGGGCCCGGCCAGGCGGCGGATGACGAGGGACACCAGCAGCGGCAGGCCCACCATCAGCGCCAGGCGCCCGACCAGCGCGGCGACCGACAGCGACAGGTCGATGCCCAGCAGGCCCAGCGCCAGGGGCGGCGCGGTGAAGGGCACCAGCAGGGTGGAGAGGAGGGAGGCGACGAGCGCGATCTCGCCGTCGAGTCCCACCAGCCTGGCGAAGGCCGGGGAGGAGGTGGCGGCGCAGCCGGTCGCCATGATCACCAGCGCGGCGCCGAGCGGCCCGTCGAGCCCGGTGGCCAGCCCGACGGCGCGCACCACGGCATAGGCCAGCAGCGGGCAGGCCAGCAGCAGCCAGGCCAGCAGCGCCGCGACCATCACCGGGCGGCGCAGATAGGACAGCACCTGGGCGAAATCGACGCGCAGCAGGATCAGGGTCATCAGCAAGGCGACGGTGGGCGTCACCACGTCGCGCAGCGCGCTGGCCAGCGGCGGCAGCAGGAGCCCCGCGAAGATGCTGATGGCGAGCAGCGTGCCGCCCTGGCGCGCGGACCCTTCCAGCAGGCGGCCCAGCAGACGAAGCGGCAGGCTCAGGATGGCGGCATCCCCCGACAGGATGGGCGGCCGAAGGTTGGCCGCGTTCGCTCATCGTTCTATATGCCAGGGGTGACGCCGCCAATCCCACGCCCCCTCCGGTCCCTTTCCCTGGTGCTGCTGCCGCTGCTGGCCGCGGCGGCGCTGCTGACGGCCGCGCCGGCGGGGGCGGCCTGCAACGACCCCGCCGCGGCGAAGGTCGACTGGCGCCGCTGCCTGCAGGACGGGCAGGATTTTTCCAGTGCCGACCTCTCGGGCGCGGTGCTGCGCGACGCCAGCTTCGCCCGTGGCCGCCTGGTCGGCGCCAATCTGAGCGGGGCCGAGGCGCCGGATGCCCGCTTCACCTCGGCCGATGCCGAGGGCGCCGATTTCTCCCGCGCCGTGCTGCGCGGGGCGGATTTCACCCGCACCCGGCTGGTGGGCGCCAGGTTCCATGGCGCCGACCTGCGCAACGCCCGCTTCTTCCGCGCCGACCTGTCGGGCGCCGAGCTGACCGGGGCGCTGCTCGCCGGCTCCGATCTTTCCACCGCCACCCTGGACGGCGCGCTCTGGGTGGACGGGCAGAAGCGCTGCGCCGCCGGTTCCCTGGGGGCCTGCCTATGACCGACCTGTCGACGACCACCCCGCCGCAGTCGCCCAACGACTATCTGGACCGGCTGAACCCCGAGCAGCGCGCTGCCGTCGAGACGGTGGACGGCCCGCTGCTGGTGCTGGCCGGCGCCGGCACCGGCAAGACCCGGGTGCTGACCACCCGCTTCGCCCATATCCTGATGACCCGCCGCGCCTTCCCCAACCAGGTGCTGGCGGTGACCTTCACCAACAAGGCGGCGCGCGAGATGCGGGAGCGCGTCTCCTCGATCCTCGGCCATCCGGCGGAGGGGCTGTGGCTCGGCACCTTCCACGCGCTCTGCGCCCGCATGCTGCGGCGCCATGCCGAGCTGGTCGGGCTGACCAGCAACTTCTCCATCCTCGACACCGACGACCAGATGCGGCTGCTGAAGCAGGTGATGGAGGCCGGCGGCATCGACATGAAGCGCTGGCCGCCGCAGGGGCTGATGGCGGTCATCCAGCGCTGGAAGGATCGCGGGCTGACCCCGGCGCGGATCACCGCGGAGGAGGATTCGGACTTCGCCGGCAACAAGGCCCGCGCCCTCTATGCCGGCTACCAGGAGCGGCTGAAGCAGCTGAACGCCGCCGATTTCGGCGACCTGATGCTGCATGTGGTCGAGGTGCTGCGCGGCCATCCGGAGGTGCTGGCGCAGTATCACCGCATGTTCCGCTACATCCTGGTCGACGAGTACCAGGACACCAATACGGTGCAGTATCTCTGGCTGCGGCTGCTGGCGCAGCGCACGGCGCCGACGCCCAGCAACATCTGCTGCGTTGGCGACGATGACCAGTCGATCTATTCCTGGCGCGGCGCCGAGATCGAGAATATTCTTCGGTTCGAGAAGGATTTTCCCGGTGCGGCCATCGTCCGGCTGGAATCCAACTACCGGTCCACGGCGCCGATCCTGGCGGCCGCCTCCGGGCTGATCGCCAAGAACAGCGGCCGGCTGGGCAAGACGCTGCGCCCGGGCCGAAAGGATTCCCGCGGCGAGAAGGTGCAGGTGGTCTCGCTCTGGGACTCGGTCGAGGAGGCCCGGATGGTGGGCGGCCGCATCGAGGCGCTGCGCCGCGACGGGCACGACCTGGCCGAGATCGCCATCCTGGTGCGCGCCGGCTCGCAGACCCGCGCCTTCGAGGAGCGGCTGATCACGCTGGGCATCCCCTATCGCGTGGTCGGCGGCCAGAAGTTCTACGAGCGGGCCGAGATCCGCGACGCCATGGCCTATCTGCGCGTGGTCAACCAGCCGGCCGACGACCTGGCCTTCGAGCGCATCGTCAACACGCCGAAGCGCGGCCTGGGCGACACCGCCATGCGGCAGATGCACGAGCTGGCGCGCGACGCCAATATCCCGCTGCTGGCCGCGGCGCATCGCCTGGTGGAAGACGGCGGCATGCGCCCCAAGCCGCGCCAGGCCCTGGGCGAGCTGCTGACAGGCTTCGGCCGCTGGCGCGAGATGCTGCCGGGCGAGGGCCATGTGGTGATGGCCGGCACCATGCTGGACGAGTCGGGCTATACCGACATGTGGAAGCAGGACAAGACGCCCGAGGCGCCCGGCCGGCTCGACAACCTCAAGGAATTGCAGCGGGCGCTGGCCGAGTTCGAGACGCTGGCCGGCTTCCTGGAACACGTCGCGCTGGTCATGGAGAATGACGAGCAGGCGGAGACGCGCCGCGTCAGCCTGATGACGCTGCATGCCGCCAAGGGGCTGGAATTCGACACCGTCTTCCTGCCGGGCTGGGAGGAGGGGCTGTTTCCCAACCAGCGCGCCCTCGACGAAGGCGGCGAGAAATCGCTCGAGGAAGAACGGCGCCTCGCCTATGTCGGCATCACCCGGGCGCGCAAGCTCTGCATCATCAGCCATGCGGCGAACCGGCAGCTCTATGGCAACTGGTCCAGCGCCATCCCCAGCCGCTTCCTGGAGGAACTGCCGCCCGACCATATCGAGCAGGAAGGCAGCAGCAGCCGCCGCCAGCCGATGGCCGCCATGCCCTCGGCCTTTTCCGGCCAGTTCCCGCTGATGGCGCGCCGCCCGCCGCGGGTGATCGAGGCCGGTGCCTGGGAAGTGGCGGAGCGCCCGGCGAAAACCGCCGCGATTCCGGTCGGCACGCGGGTGTTCCACCAGAAATTCGGCTATGGCCGCGTGGTGGCCGCGGATGACAACAAGCTGGACGTCGAGTTCGACAAGGCGGGGCGTAAACGCGTGCTGGACAGTTTCGTGGAAAAGGCCTGATGAACCGCCGCCATCCTCCCCTGCTCGAGACCCTGACCATCGACGGCCTGCCGGAAGAGGCGGTGCCGCTGTTCGAATCGGCGCTGCAGAGCGTCTGCCCGACGGTCGGCTACTTCAAGGACGACCCCACCGACACCTGGGGCCTGGAAGCGGTGCGCGAGCTGAACCAGGGCGACGAGGAGCTGTTGCCGGCGCTGGTCCTGGCCGCGGCGCTTGCCGGCATCGAGCTGCCCGAGCTGAAGCGCGCCCCGGTCGAGGCGGATGGCTGGCTGGCCCGCACCGTGCAGGCCTTCCCGGAACAGGAGATCGGCGGCCGCGTGCTGATCCGCCCGACCCATGTGCCGGACCGCCCGACCTATGGCCGCACCGTGCTCAAGCTGGATGCCGGCCTGGCTTTCGGCTCGGGCGAGCACGGCTCGACCCGCGGCTGCCTGATCGGCTTCGAGGGCATGGCGCATCGCCGGCCGCGCTCGATCCTCGACATCGGCACCGGCTCGGGGATCCTGGCCATGGCGGCGGCCAAGCAGCTGAAGCGCCGGGTCCAGGCCACCGACATCGAGCCCTGGAGCGTGCGCATCGCCGCCGACAATGCGGTGATGAACGGGTTGCGCAACCTGCTGCAGTCGCGCCTGGCCGATGGCTGGAAGCACCGGGCCGTGCGCTCGGGCCGCTATGACCTGGTCTTCGCCAATATCCTGGCCCGTCCGCTCTGCAGCATGGCCAAGCAGCTGTCCGACCATCTGAACCCCGGCGGCACGGCGATCCTGGCCGGGCTGCTCGGCACCCAGGTGCGCATGGTGCTGGCGGCGCATCGCCGCGCCGGCATGGTGCTGGAGCGCCGCATCGACCAGGGCCACTGGTCGGCCCTCGTCCTGCGCAAGCGCTGAAGGCGAGCCGCTTTCCCGACCCCTGGAATCAGAACCGCCCTGCACCGGGGGAAGGGGTGCAGGGCGGTCTGGAACGGACCGGCGC
>NZ_MLCO01000389.1 GCF_001982615.1 Teichococcus deserti
AGAACAGCAGCATCGAGGTGTTGATGGCGACCAGCTTCAGGTCGAACAGGTCCTGCGGCGAGGGGCCGGCCGCGTAGTTGCGGCCGACCACGCCATAGGTCGCGAAGAGGACTGCGAAGATCAGGCAGTCGCTCATCAGGTAGATCCAGAAGCCGAGCATGGTCCCGTCGCCGGGATGCACGGTCTCTCGCCCGTCCGTGATGTAGAAGGCGGGCTTCCCGTCGGGCCCCATGGTGTCGATCGGATGCGCGGACATGCTGCTCACTCCGCCGCCGACAGCAGGCGGCTGCGACGGTCCTCGGCCGCGGCCACGTCCTCGGCCGGGATGTAGAAGTCGCGGTCGGTGTTGAAGGTGTGCACGATCGAGTAGAGGACGATCGCGGCGAAGCTCAGCGCCGCCAGCCACCACATGTACCAGATCATGCCGATGGCGAAGGCGACCGACATGCCGGCCAGAATGATGCCGGCCCCGGTGTTCTTCGGCATGTGGATGGCATGGAAGCCGGAGGTCGGGCGCACATAGCCGCGGCCCTTCATGTGCCACCAGGCGTCATGGCTGTGGATGATCGGCGTGAAGGCGAAGTTGTAGTCCGGCGGCGGCGAGGCGGTCGCCCATTCCAGGGTCCGGCCGCCCCAGGGGTCGCCGGTCAGGTCGCGCAGCTGGTCGCGCTTCCAGAAGGAGACCGCGATCTGCAGCAGGAAGGCGCCGATGCCGATGGCGATCAGCACCGCGCCGATGGCGGCGATGACGAACCAGATCTGCAGCGAGGGGTCCTCGAAGCGGCTGACGCGGCGGGTCACGCCCATCAGACCCAGCACGTAGAGCGGCATGAAGGCCAGGTAGAAGCCGATCAGCCAGGACCAGAAGGAGACCTTGCCCCAGAACGGGTCCAGCTTGAAGCCGAAGGCCTTGGGGAACCAGTAGGTGATGCCCGCCAGCAGGCCGAAGACCACGCCGCCGATGATGACGTTGTGGAAATGGGCGATCAGGAACAGGCTGTTGTGCAGCTGGAAGTCGGCCGGCGGCACCGCCAGCAGGACGCCCGTCATGCCGCCGATCACGAAGGTGATCATGAAGCCGATGGTCCAGAGCATCGGCAGCTCGAAGCGGATGCGGCCGCGATACATGGTGAAGAGCCAGTTGAAGATCTTCGCGCCCGTCGGGATCGAGATGATCATCGTCGTGATGCCGAAGAAGGAATTCACGCTGGCGCCGCTGCCCATGGTGAAGAAATGGTGCAGCCAGACGATGTAGGACAGGATGGTGATCACGACGGTCGCATAGACCATCGAGGTATAGCCGAAGAGGCGCTTCGAGCTGTAGGTCGAGACGACTTCGGAGAAGATGCCGAAGGCCGGCAGGATCAGGATGTAGACTTCCGGGTGGCCCCAGATCCAGATGAGGTTGACGTACATCATCGGGTTGCCGCCGAAGTCGTTGGTGAAGAAGTTCGTCCCCACGTAACGATCGAGCGACAGCAGCACGAGCACGGCCGTCAGCACCGGGAAGGCGGCGACGATCAGCACGTTGGTGCAGAGCGAGGTCCAGGTGAAGACCGGCAGCTTCATCATGGTCATGCCGGGGGCGCGCATCTTGACGATGGTGGCCACCAGGTTGACGCCCGACAGCAGGGTTCCGACGCCGGCGATCTGCAGTGCCCAGATGTAGTAGTCGACGCCCACCCCGGGGCTGTAGGCCGAGCCCGAGAGCGGCGGATAGGCCAGCCAGCCCGTCTGCGCAAACTCGCCCACGAAGAGCGACATCATGACGATGGCGGCACCCGCCGCGGTCATCCAGAACGAAAAATTGTTCAGGAAGGGGAAGGCCACGTCGCGGGCGCCGATCTGCAGCGGCACCACGAAGTTCATCAGCCCCGTCACCAGCGGCATGGCGAAGAAGAAGATCATGATCACGCCATGGGCGGTGAAGATCTGATCATAGTGGTGCGGCGGCAGGTAGCCCTCGGCGCCGCCGAAGGCGATGGCCTGCTGGGCCCGCATCATCAGCGCGTCGGAGAAGCCGCGCAGCAGCATGATCAGCGCCAGGATCACATACATGATGCCGATGCGCTTGTGGTCGACCGTGGTCAGCCAGTCGCGCCACAGCGGACCCCAGAGCTTGTAGCGGGTCAGCAGCGCCAGCACCGCCAGGCCGCCCAGGGCGACGGCGATGAAGGTGACGACCAGGATCGGCTCGTGCAGGGGCAGGGAGCTCAGCGAGAGGCGGCCGAACACCGGCGAGATTTGTTCCGGAAGGGGCGGCGACATGGGGCTAATCTATCGTTCCGTTGTCGTTCCGAGGGCGGGGCTCAGTTGACCTGGCTGGCGGCCGGGGCGGTGGGCTGGTCGGCGGTCGCGGCCGCCGGGGCCAGCGCCACCTCCTGCCGCACGCCCACCGGGTCGGCCGGGGTGCAGAGGGCGAGCACGAAGCGCTGCGTGGTGTTGCGCTGCGCCGCCGCGGCGGGGGCGCCGGCGCCGCGGCGCTGGGTCTTGTCGTATTCCAGGGCGGAGACGTTCAGCAGCCCGGCCGGGCCGAGGCCGCCGGCGGCGTCGATGCGCATCATCTCGCTGGTGCACATCTTGGCGCTGTCGACGCAGCGGTTCAGCACGGCGGTGAACAGCTCCGGATCCAGGCTGGCGAAGCGGCGCACCGGGTCGCGCACCGAGGGACGCTCGAGCTCGAGGTAGCCGGCGCGGTCCAGCGTGCCGCCGGCGGCCTTGTTCTGCGCCACCCAGGCGTCGAAGCCCT
>NZ_MLCO01000390.1 GCF_001982615.1 Teichococcus deserti
CCAGCAGCCGGGTCAGACCGCCGGGCAGCGTCGCCGCGGCCGCCTGCACCGTGCCGCCATTGAGGCAGAGGGCGAGCTCCGACCCCGACCAGGCCAGCGCCGCGCGGAAGGCGGTGCCGGCGATCATGCTGCCGCCGGCCAGCGTGGCCAGCGTCGCGCCGCCGCCGACGGCGAGCGCCTGGATGGCGCTGCCGCCGGCCGCGTTGCGCAGCAACAGCCGGTTGGCGTCGCTGCCGTCGTCGATCTGCAGCAGCCCGGCCGGACTGGCGCCGGCGGCGGCGGGCAGCAGCGCCTGCACCACCAGCGTGCCCTCGGCGCCGAAGCCGCCCGGGGGCGACCAGGCCGGCGCGTCGGCAGCGCGGCTGGAGACGGCGGGCGTCCCCGCCGCCGGCAGGATCGGCGAGGAGGCGGTCGCCGCCTTCTCCAGCTGCGGCCAGCCGAGGCGGATGGTCAGGTCGACCACCTCGGCATTGGCGATGTTGGTGCGGAACAGCAGCAGCAGCCGGCCCGTGGTGGCGCTGGCCAGGGTCCGGGTATTGACCCAGCGCTGGCCGCGCAGCGGCGCCGTGGTGACGGCGCGGATATCGACGCCGCCCTCGGAGAGGTAGCCGGCGGCGGCGGTGTATTCGATCAGCAGCGCCTGCACGACGCCGGCCGGCAGCGCGCCGGCGGCGATCTTCGCGAAGAAGCTGCCGGTCCAGACCTCACCCTGGGCGGCCACCACCTGGGTCGCCGCCTCGAACTTCATCTGCACCTGGCCCGCCGCCGTCGCCGTGCCGGAGAGGCGCCAGTCGACATAGGGGATGCTGTCCTCGACGCCGGTGCCGGCCACGGCCAGCGTCAGGCCGCTGCTGTTGAAGCTGGTCCAGGTGGTCGGCAGCGTGCCGGGGGTGCCGGCGATGGCGCCCTCGACCCGCGGGTTGCGCAGCGCGTTGCTGCGCGCCTCCTCGACCAGCAGGCGGCGGGCCGGGCCGTGGAAGCGCGGCGTGTTGGCGGCCGCCGGCTGCCACAGGCCCGCCGCATCCTGGGCCAGGGCGGGGCCGGCGCGGGCGACCGCCAGCCGCTCGTCGAAATCCGGGCCGAGCAGGCGCAGCGCGGTCTCCGGCGTCACCGCGCCCGCCATCGGGGCATGCTGGAACATCAGGGGGCCCCCGCGCCGGTCAGGTGGCAGATGCGGGTGGTGCCGCCGTCGGGCGAATAGAGCAGCAGCGTCGCGACCCCGCCCGAGCGGATCTTCGTGAAGCCGTCGCTGTTGCTCGGCGTGCTGCCGGTGAAGCCGGACAGCGTCAGCGCCAGGTCGCCGCCGGTGCGGTTGACGACGCTGCAGGAGAAGCCGTCGCCGGTGCTGGCCCAGTTGATCGACAGCGTCGTGCCCGGATTGGCGATCAGCATCCGCGCATTGTGGCTGGCCTGGGCCAGGGCGGTGGCGCCCGACAGCAGCACCGTCGTCATCCGCCGGTCGGTGAACTGCGCATCGACATACTGCCGGGTCGCGGCATGCAGCGCCGCGGTCGGGTCGGCCGCCAGCACCAGCGGGCCGGTGCCCACCGTCAGCGTGCCGTTGCTGGCCATCCGCAGCCGCTCGGTCACGGTCGCGCCGCTGCGCGTCTCCAGCACCAGGTCGTTGCTGGCGACGCTCAGCTGCGCGACGACGCTGCTGGCGCTGTTGGCCAGCGTCAGCTGCGCGCCGTCGGTGGCGCTGCGGCGGTGGATGTTCACCGCGCCGTCCACATCGGTCGAGAGCCGCGTCTCGATGGCGGCGGCAGCGGAGACCGAGGCGAGCTCGAGCCGGCCGGCGGCGATGCGCTGGGTGTTGGGCGTCGAGGTGCCCGGCCGGTTGGCGGCCAGCTGCAGCTTCTGCATCGCCGCCGCGTTGTCGGCGGTGAAGGTGACCGGGCTGGTGTCGCAGCCGGTGACGATCAGGCTGCCGGTGCCGCTGCCGAGGTGGATCGCGCTGATGGTGACGTTGCCGGTGCCGGGCGCGCCGGTGAAGTCGCAGCCGACGAAGGAGAGCTGGCCGCTCAGCACCTCGGCGATGCGCCGCGCGCCGCCGGTGACGTCGACGCCGATGATCTCGTGCTGCTCGGCGCCGGTGGTGGTGACCTGGACCGAGCAGCCCTTGGACGAGATGAAGCCGCCGACCCACTTGGTGCGCAGCGAGGTGCCGGCGATGCGGATGCCGACGGTGCTGGGATCGGCCATGTCGTTCCAGCCGTCGGTGCCGACATTGCTGAAATGGCCGGCATGCACGGCGTTCTGCACGTCGAAGCCGATCTCGTGGCCGTATTCGAAGCAGTTCTCGAAGCTCGCCATGTCGGCGTCGTTGATGACGAAGGCGCTGCCCAGGCGGCGGTTCGGGTTGATGTAGACCGCGCCGCCGGAGCCCCAGAGCCCGGCGAAGCTGCTGCCGCGCAGATCGAGCCGGCTGCCGTCCACCACGGTGACGACCCAGCGGCCGTAGCAGGCCGGCGCGCCGCTGCCGCGCACCTCGGCGACGTTGATCATGTCGCCGGAGGCCAGGCCATGCGGGCTGGCGGTGGTGATGCGGAACAGCCCGCTGCCGTTGTTCTCGACCGCGGCGATCGGGATCCGGGTGTTCGACCAGCTGCGCGCGGTGGTCAGCAGCGGGTGCCAGTTGACCTCGCTGATGCGCGAGACGTCGAAGGAGCGGCCGAGATAGAGGCCGTTGGTGCAGTCGCCCAGGATGTCGCTGATGCGCACCCGGGCGTTGCCCTCGCTCCAGATGCCCCAGTTGAAGCCGAGGATCAGCAGCCGGGTCAGCGAGCTGTCGGCGCCGTTGCCGGCACTGCCGCCGGCGGCGCCGTTGCCCAGGGTGACGGCGGTGCCGGCGAAGGCGGCGGCCTCGTCGAGGCCCTGGCGCAGCGTCGTCGCCCGCGTCATGCCGCTGCGCATGATGGCGACGCCATGGATGCCGCCGTTGCGCTGGACCCGGATGGTATAGGCCGGGTTCAGCACGATGGTGTAGCGCACCGTGGCGTAGTCGCTGTTCATGCGGAAGCCGCCCTGGTGGAGCTGGCCCTGCAGGATGACGTTCTCGCGCACCAGCAGCTCGCCGCTGTTCACCAGGTAGCGGCGGGGACCGAGCAGCACGGTGCCGCCGCCGAGGGCGAAGGCGGCGCTGATCGCGGCGTTGATCGCCGCCGTGTCGTCGGTGGTTCCGTCGCCGACGGCACCGAATTCGCGCACATGCAGCGGCCGCTCGGCCAGGATGCCGCTGCGCAGCTGGGCCACCGTGGTGCGGCGGGTCTCGCCCGAGATCAGGCCGCCCTGCACCACGGGGGCGATGTCCAGGTCGGAGATGGTGCTGACCACGGGCAGCTCGGTGATCTTCTTGTCGGGCATCGTCGGGGGGATCCTTGGCGCGGAGGCGGGAAGGGCGGCGACGGGAAGCGGGAGGGGCGCGCGGTCAGGTCAGAGCAGCAGCTCGCCGCCCTCGATGCCGGTCAGGCTCATGCCGGATTCGGTCAGCAGCGCGAAAGGCTCGGTCACCACGAAGGAGGCCGAGGTCTGCGTCGCCAGCGGCTCGCCCGCGTCGGTCACCCGGATGCGGTAGCCGCTGCCGGGCGACGGGGCGGTGAAGTCGATGGTGGCGCTGCCGGCCGAGACCGCGACCGTGGTCGGCCCCGCGATCACCGCGCCCGAGGAATTCAGCATGCTGAAGATCACCGAGGTGACCGGGCCGCTGACGCGCGCCGCGACGGTGAAGACGCGGCTGACATAGAGGCCGCTGGGCAGCGGATCGAGCGCGACGCTGCGGGTCGCGGCGGTGACCGCGTCCATCGTCATCTCGAAGAGCAGCGCGGCTTCCGCGTTGATGCGGATCGGCGCGGCCGTGGCACTCAGCACCAGGCCGTTGCCGACATTGCCGTTGGCCAGCACCGGCATCAGCACGATGGCGTCGGCGGCTTCCAGCAGGATCACGTGGCCGGGCTTCAGCCGGCTGATCGCCGCGGTGAAATAGCCCGGCGCCAGCACCGCGGCGCGGGTGTCGGTGGTGATGTAGAGCCAGAGGGTGAAGCTGTCGGTGTTGGCGAGCGCGGTCAGGCCGCGGGCGTCGAAGGGCATGCGCGTCTCCTGCTGGATCGGCGGAACGGGGCCCGGACGACGGAAAGCCCGGCGCTGCGGGGGCAGGGCCGGGCTTGGTC
>NZ_MLCO01000391.1 GCF_001982615.1 Teichococcus deserti
GGGCTCGGCGGCGGCGATCTTCGGCGGCTGGGGTCGCGACGACGGGGGCCCCAGCGGGCGCCGGCGTGCTGGCGGCGATCTCGGCCTGCAGCGCCTGGGGCAGCGCCTCGGCCGGCGGCAGGCTGGGCGGCGGCGCCTCGGCGACCAGGCCGGCGGGCAGAGCGACCGCCGGCGGCGGCGCTGGGGCGGCGATGGCGGGCGCCGCCAGAGCGGGCTCGGCCGGCGCCTCGGCCATGCCCGGCAGGGCGGCCAGCGGCAGGGTCAGCCCCATCGGTCGGCTGGGGGCCAGCAGCGCGCCGTCGGGCAGGGCGGCCTCGGGCGGCGCCAGGCTGGCGACCGGCGGGGCGGCGATCGGCGGCAGGCTGGCCAGCATGGCCAGCAGCCCAGGCTGCGACGGATCGGCGATGACCGGCACCGCCGGATCCGGCGGCGGCGCAGCCCCGGCCGGCAGCGCCAGGGCCGGCGGCAGGTCGAGTAGCGGCGCGGCCTGGCTGGCGGCGACGCTGGCCTGCAGCTGGCCCGCCAAGCGGCTGGCCTCCTCGGCGGCTGCGGCCAGCGCTTCCCAGGGCAGGCCGGCGGCCAGGCCTTCGGCCGACACTACGGCGCCCTTGGCCGCAGCCTTGCCGCCCGGCTGCGCCCCGACGAAAGCGATCGCCTCCGGCGCCCCGGTCAGCCCCGCCAGCAGCTGGAAGAAATCGGCTTCGGCCGGCTGCGGCCCGGCCAGCAGGCTGGCACCCGCGGCGCCGGCGGCGGCCGGGCTGCCGCCGCTCCCCCCGCGGCTGCCGCTCAGCCCGAGACCGGCTGGCAGGGAAGGGTCGCCCACTGGATTGGCCATGGAATCTTTCCGTCGCCGGTTTTTTGCAGAGAGGTCGCCGCGGGCTCGCGCCCCGGCGCGCCCCGATCGGTACGGCCGCTCAGCCGAAGAGGTCGTCCACGGCGCTCTGGCCAAGGCCGCCCTGGGCGGCGCTGCTCGGCCCGTTCAGCAGATGCGCGTCGGGCTTCTTCGCCTCGGCGGCCGGGCCAGGGGCCTGGGTCTCCTCCGGGCTGATGCCCATCAGCGCCACCAGGGCGGCCACCCGCGCCTCGACGGCGCGCATGGTGGAGAGCACCTTGCGCACCCGCTGGCCGGTGATGTCCTGGAAGGCGCAGGCCAGCACGATGGCGGTCGCCGCCTCGTCCACCTCGGTCAGGTCGGCGCCGGTGTCGGTCGAGGTGCCGGCATGCAGCCGGCCGGCGGCGGCCTGGGCGCGCTCCGCCTGGCGCAGGATCTCGAAGGCGGCGCCCTCGGTCTCGCCCACCACCGCGTCCAGCGTGTCGCCCAGCCCCATCGGCGGCGGCGACAGGCCGATCACCTCGGCCCGCGTCTCCGCCAGCAGCTTGGACATGCCGCGCATCTCTTCCATCGCCTGGGCCAGGCGATCGGCTTCCTCGGCCGGCTCGGCACCAGCCTGGTCGGCGGCCTGCTGCAGCCCCATCAGCCGGTCGACCTCGCCGGCGATGGCCGCGGCCTGGCCGGCGATCCGCGCCAGGCCGGAGCGCAGCGATGTCGGCGTGCTCACGGGCCCCGCCTCAGCCGACGACGGACGCGATTTTCGCCTTCAGCGTCTCGGCCGTGAAGGGCTTGACGATGTATTGCGAGGCGCCGGCCTGCTTGGCGGCGACCACGTTCTCGGTCTTGCTCTCGGCGGTGACCATGATGAAGGGGGTGCGGGCCAGGTTGGCGTCGCCGCGCACTTCCTTCAGCAGCTCGAGCCCGGTCATCGGCTCCATGTTCCAGTCGGAGATCACCAGGTCGTAGCGGGCGACCTTGATCTTCTCGAGCGCCTCCGCGCCGTTGCCGGCTTCCTCGACATCCTTGTAGCCGATCTGGTCCAGCAAGTTTCGCACGATGCGCCGCATGGTGGGATAGTCATCGACAACCAGGATCTTCACGCGCCGGTCCCCCTTCTGCGTCCACGGGGGCGCATCATTCAACCGATCCAGGATTTTTCGCAAGAACTATCGGCATGCCCCGGCGCCTGCGGCCGCGCTTCAGCCGAGACCGGGCTCGGGCATCGCATGGCCGAACCATGCGGCATTGCCGGACTCGCCGCCGCCGGCGGGGTCGAAGCGGTGGCAGAGGCCCCAGGCCGGCGCCCCCAGCAGCACCGGCGCGCCGATGCCGCCGGCCAGCCGGTCGGCCAGCCGCAGCAGGCCCGAGGGATGCGGCGGCAGCGGCAGCAGGATCGACAGATCGTCGCCGCCGGCCCGCAGCTGGCGGTCGGCGGCCAGCTGCGCCACGGGCTGGGGTGCGGCGCGGACATCCTCGGGCACCAGCAGCGCCGGGCTGCCGGCCGGCAGCAGCCCGCGCAGCTGCCGCAGGAAGCTCTGACGCAGCGCCGGGCGCCAGGCCGGGCCCCAGTCGCGCGCGGCGATGCCGAGCAGCGCCAGCGGCTCGCCGGCGCCGCGCAGCAGGTCGGCGGCGCGCGGCCAGCCGGCCAGGGCGGCCATGGCCACCGGCCGGTCATGCGGCGTCGCGAAGCAGGCCGGCAGCAGGCCGATCCCGTCGGCCAGCTCGCTGGCCAGGCTGTCCTCGCCGTCGGTCCAGTGGTCGACCAGCTCGAAGCGCAGCAGGTCGCTGACCTCGTTGCCCAGCAGCTCGTCGAGATGGGCGAAGAGGCCGGTGGAGAGCAGCTGGTAACGGTCGTCGCCCTCCGGCGCGTCCCAGATCTCCGGCGCCACGGGGGCGGCGGCGGGCAGCAGCGCCTCGCCGGCGACGCTGGCGCCGAGCGCCAGGCGGGCCGGCGCCGGCCGCATCGGCCAGGCCACCACGCCGTCCTGGCCGCCGCCCCGCTGGCATCCCATTCGCCCCCATCGCAGCAGCGCCGGGCCGTTCCAGCCCGCCGCCGGCGGCAGCAGCGGCGCCAGCAGCCGCCCCGCCGGCAGCAGCGTCGCCGCCTGCAGGCTGCCCGAAGGCGGCAGCCCGGCCAGCCGCCGCAGCCCGGCGGGCCCATGCACCACGCTGACCAGGTCGGCGGCGCCGGCCAGCAGGGCCAGGAGCCGCGCCAGCTGGGCGCCGGCCAGGGCCTGGACGCCGGCCGGGTCGCAGACCAGCACCGCCTCCCCCTCACGCAGGGCCAGCGCGCCGCCGGGCAGCACCAGCAGGCCGGCGGCACGGTTTGACAGCGGCGCGCGGCAGCGCAGCCGCCGCACCGCGGCGCGCTGTGCCCCGGGATCGCCCAGGCGGCGCAGCCGGGCGTCGAAATGGCGCAGCATCGCCATGCCCTCGGCGGTGGTCAGGTCGAAGCTGGTGAGGCCGGCGAGCGGGGTATCCTGCGGCAGGCCCTCGGGGTTCGCGGATCCGGCCAGGCTGGGCATCGCGGCACCATGCGCGTCTGGGTTGATGATCTAGCTAGACTTTTCTCCAAGTCACCGTCAACCAAAGGATGCAGGGCCGCTTCCGGCAAAACATGCGAAAAACGTCGACAGAAACCGCCACGCCATGGCACCACTGCAGGGTTGAATCGGTTCAGGAGAAGCCGGATGCAGATCAACCGCCGCGGCCCGGGCGAGGCGAGCCTGGCCCAGGATGGCCGCGAGCTGGCCGACCTCGTCGCCGCCGAGGCGAGCGAGGCGGAGTTCGAGCTGCTGCTGCACCAGCTGGAGGCGCTGCTGGCGCTGCGCCGGCGCAGCCCGCGCATCGCCCTCACCTATCAGGGCGGGCTGCTGGGCGCCGCCCATGCCGAGCTGCCGGTGCAGCTGATCCTCATCGAGGAAGACCCGCATGACGAGCCGCCGCTGCGCCTGGTCCAGCGCAGCCTGCCGGCCGATGCGGCGGCGCTGGAGGCCGCCGTCAGCCTGGCCGAGCGCCGGCTGGCCACCCAGGCGGCGCGGCAAGGCGGGCCGCAGCCATGACCCCCTCGCCCCCCCTGCGCCAGGCGCGGCTGGAGCTCGATGCGCCGCTGCGCCACCCGCTGCCGCGGGCCGAGGCCGAGGCGCTGGTCGCCCTGCTGCGCGGCCGCGCGCCGCCCGGCCATCCGCATCCGCTGTTCCGCCTGCCCGAGGCGGCGCTGCTGCTGACGGGGGAAAGCCTGGACCATGCCACCGCCGGCTCCCGCCTGCTGCGCGAGGAAGCGGCGCCCCGGCTCGCCATCTCCGCCAGCCTGCCGCCGCGGCCGCGGCTGCTGGTCGGCGCGCTGGACTGGCTGAGCGGGCTGCTGCAGGCCGAGACCGGCGCGCTGCTGGGCTTCGTCGTGCCGCCCGGCAGCCACCGCCACGACATGCGGCTGCTGGCCTGGAACGGCCGGCGGCTGGTGCCGCTGGGGCCGCTGCCGGACCGAATGGCCGCGCCCGGCGGCGGCTGCAGCATGGGCGCCTTCCAGCGCGCCGCCGGCCTGCCCGCCCCCGATGCCGAACGGGAGGAACTGCAGCCGGCGATGCGCCGCGTCGTGCTGGCGCAGCTCGGGCGGCGGGCGCTGCCGGTGTCGCAGGCAGCCCTCGATGGCGGCTTCGACGGCCAGGGGCTGTTCCGCGCCTGGCTGGCGGCGGCGGCGGCCGGGCTGCACGGCTTCCGCACCCGGCTGGGCGTTGCCACGCTGGATGCGGCGTGACCCATGACGCCGTCCATGGCGCGAAAAACGATTTCTGTTGCGAAAAATTCTGGAAGGGCCTAGGTCTGGGTCTGCCCGCAGCAAGCGGGCGCGCGCGCCGCTGAGGGGGATGCGAAAACCTCTCATTGGCGCCGCCGGCAGAAGGCAGGCGAGATGAGGCACGATCCGAGCGCGACCACCCTTTCCCCTGATGCCGCTGGCCGGCCGGCGATCCGCCTGCGCGGCCGCACCCATCCGCTGCTGACGCTGGAGATGGAGGATCTGACGCCCGAGGCGCTGCAGGCGGCACTGGCCGCCAAGCTCGGCGCCACGGCCAGCTTCTTCCGCCACGCGCCGGTGCTGCTGGATTTCGGCGCCTTGCCCGCCGCGGCCGCACCCCGCCTGGCCGCCCTCGTGGAGGTGGTGCGTGGCCTCGGCCTGGTGCCCGCCGCCTTCCGCGCCCGCCGGCCGGAGATCGAGCGCGCCGCGCTGGAGGCCGGCCTCGGCCGCATGCTGGAGGCCGAGCCGCGGCAGGAGCTGACCACCCCCTGCGAGCGCCGCCCGCCCGTGGTGATCACCGAGCCGGTGCGCTCCGGCCAGCGGATCTATGCCGCCGAGGCCGATCTGATCGTGCTGCATTCGGTCTCGCCGGGGGCGCAGCTGCTGGCCGACGGCTGCATCCATGTCTATGGCGCGCTGCGCGGCTCGGCCAGCGCCGGCGTCGCCGACGATCCGCAGGCCCGCATCTTTGCGAAAATCATGGATGCCGAGCTGCTCTCCATCGCCGGCCTCTGGCTGGGCGCGGAAGAAATCCCGCCCCCATGGTCCGGCCGCCCGGCGCAGCTCGCCATCCGCGATGGCTGGCTGCGCTTCTCTGCATTGCCCTGAACCGCATCCGACACCGCATTCGCGTCACGACGAGGGAGAACCCGATGTCCGCGACCGTCATCACCATCACCTCCGGCAAGGGGGGGGTCGGCAAGACCACCACCACGGCCGCCTTCGGCGCCGCGCTGGCGCTGCGCGGCAAGCGCGTCTGCGTCGTCGACTTCGACGTCGGCCTGCGCAACCTCGACCTGGTGCTCGGCATCGAGAAGCGCGTGGTCTACGACTTCCTGCATGTCGCCAATGGCCAGGCCAAGCTGCAGCAGGCGCTGATCCGCGACAAGCGCATCGACAAGCTGCATGTGCTGGCGACCAGCCAGACGCATGAGAAGGACGCCCTCACGCCCGAAGGGGTGAACCGCGTCATGGCCGAACTGAAAGAGGAGTTCGATTATATCCTGTGCGACAGCCCGGCCGGCATCGAGCATGGCGCCATCATGGCGCTTTACCATGCCGACCATGCCATCGTGGTCTGCAACCCCGAGGTCAGCTCGATCCGTGACGCCGACCGGATCCTCGGCTTCATCGCCGCCCGCTCGAAGCGGGCCGAGACGGGGATGGAGCCGGTGCAGGAGCATCTGCTGGTCACCCGCTTCGACCCCGACCGGGTGAAGACCGGCGAGATGCTGCCGCTGAACGACATCCAGGACATCCTTTCCGCCGAGCTGCTGGGTGTGGTGCCGGAGAGCAAGGCGGTGCTGCGCGCCTCCAATGCCGGGATGCCGGCCAGCCTGGACAGCGGGACGGATGCCGGCCGCGCCTATCACGACGCCGTGGCGCGCTTCCTCGGCGAGGTGCGCGATCCGATCCGGGTCGCCGCCCCGCGCGCCACGGTCACCGTGCAGGAGGAGCCGCGCGGCTTCCTGCGCCGGCTCTTCGGCTTCGCCTGACGCCCTGGCCCCGGGAGACCGCGACCATGTCCCTGATTGCCCTGATCCAGCGCCGGCGCAACACCGCCGGCATCGCCGCCGCCCGGCTGCGGCGGCAGGTCGGCGCCGACCGGCTCGCCGTGCTCGGCGAGGACATCACCCAGCGCATCCAGGACGCCTGCCTGCGCGAGATCCGCAAGCTGGCGCGCGGCGGCCATGTGCGGGTGCGCATCGGCAGCTCGCCCGCGCTGGAGGTGCGGGAGATCGATATCGACCTGACGCCGGGACGGTGAGGAGGGCGGGATGCTGATCTCGGCTTCGCAATGCCGCATGGCACGCGCGGCGCTCGGCCTCAGCCTGCGCGAGCTGGCAGCCGCCGCCGGCGTCTCGGTCAACACGCTGAGCCGCATCGAGGGCGATGGCAATGTCACCAGCAAGACGCTGGCCAAGGTGCAGCAGATCCTGGCGCAGGAGGGCATCCTGTTCCAGCGCGACGGCTCGGTCTCGTTGACGGAAAGACGGCCGCCCTAGGCTCAGGCGGCGAGCGATTCCGCGTCGTCCTCCTCGAGCAGCGGCATGGCGTCCAGCGGCTCGAGGCTGCTGATGTTGGTGGTCGGATAGAAGGCGACCAGCCAGGATTTCAGCGGCGTCTGGCCGGCGGGCTTGGGAAAGCCCTTGTCCAGCGCGCGGCGCAGCCGCGGGTCGATCAGCGCGATGCCGTAATCGGGCAGGCTGCGCTTGTGGCTGGCATAGGCGTTGAGCTCGGCCTTGAAGCGGCGCAGATCCTGCGTCGTGCCGACACGGTTGCGCAGCTTGGCCAGCCCCATCCGGAAGCCGCCCGGTGGGCCGCTGCGGGCGATCTCGTACAACCGCTTGGCCACCGGCGGCAGCTCGAAGTACTTCGGGCTGTACGTCAGAAAGTGCTTGTCCTGCACCATGGCGCGGAACAGCCAGGCGCAGAGGGTGAGCTCCACCGCGCGCATCTGCTTCTGCCCGTCCTTGCCGCGGCGATAGAGGATCTTGTACTCGTCGAGCCAGCCGAAGCCGCGATCCTCGCCCTCGCCGCCGGTCTCGATATTGGTGCGCACGAAGGTCGACTTCAGCCGCGCCAGCGACTCTTCCAGCCGCTCATAGGCCGAGCCGCCCGGCGTGCTGCCCGTCGTGATGAAGAAGTCATGCGCGGTGAAGGTGATGCGCGGCGTCGGGTTCTCGCCGCGGTTGATCTTGTCGGCGATCAGCGAGGCGGAATAGACCAGCAGCTCCTTGTCCCAGATCGAGGCGACGCCGTGCTTGGTGCCGACCACCTCGATCCAGGTCTTGCCGTCATCATAGCGCGGCAGCTCGGTCTCCTTCTCCCGCCGCAGCGAGAAGAAGTTGTAGACCATGGTGTTGCGGTCGCCCTTGACCTTGCCGACCAGGGGGCTGTCGGTGGGACCGAAGTTGAAGGCCTGCTGCTCGTCCATCGCGCCCACCGCCTGCCGCCCCCAACGCCTGCTGCGCCTCGTTTGTGGCTGAGGCGTCCCGGCAATTCCAGCCTTGCCGCACCGGGTGTCGGCGTGGCGACGAGCTTTTTCCGAAGCCGCCCTCGTCGCCACGCCGACACCCGGCGGCGGGCCTTGTCAGGCGGGGATGCGCCAAAGCGCGCCGACTTATCCACAGGGGCGGGTCGTCGTGACGCCGACGCCTATCACGAGGCTCGTCTCGACGCCGACAAATCCTCGTCGCCACGCCGACGCAGACTCGGCGCCACGGCGTCGCATCCTCGTCGCCACGCCGACCGATCCTCGGCGTGAGGCCGACAAGTTTCCGCTTAACCTGATGATCCTGAAGGGAAATTCAGAGTCCATAACTCTATAACCTTGTGACTCTATGACTCTTTCAACACTGAAAAAGTAGAGCAGGGAGGTCGGCGCCGTCGGTGGCTGACGCACCAGGAAGCCAGCAGAAACGCCAGCCAGCAGCGATGTCGGCGTAAGGACGAGTCGCTGCTGCCGAGTTATCGCTATTTATCAACCCAGGGTAGAATTTTTGCTGCTGATCCAGCGCAGAAAGAAATCCGGGCTGGAATCGGGTAGAAATACTCGTCGTAACGCCGACATGCCGGCGTCCATCCGGTTTGTTCTTGGCAGGGCGGGGCGGCTGAGCCGACAAGGCCAAGATTCCTGCCTTGACCGACGACTTCTTTGCGAAAAATATACGAGAGCGGGGCGAAAATCGGCCGGTTATGGGGTGGCTGGCTCAGAGCCGGCCCAGGCAGGGAGAAGCCCGATGCCCGATGGACGTGTTTGCGGCCCGATCCTGCTGTTTGGCGGCAGCGGGCTGCTGTTGTGCGCCGACCAGCTGCATCCCTGGCTGGGGGCCGGGATGCTGGGATGGCTCGCCTTCGGGCTGATCGCCCTGGGGCTTCTGGCCGCCATGCTCGCCTGGCACCGTGATTTCACCGAAGCCGCCTTCCAGACCCATGCCGCAATGCGGCATATGGCAACCGGGCACGGCGCGGCCGGCCCCGCAAGGCGGGTGAGGATCCGCATCCGCTGCGCACGCTGAGCCCGCCCTGTCGCCCTGGTCGTTCCGGGACGGCCTGGCAGGTGCCCTGGACGGCCAGAGAACTGGCCAGTTGGTATGGAAGGACGAGCGATGAGTGATCCCCTGAACGGCCACGAGATCTGGGTGGTCTGGGGCGGTATCTTCCGTGACACCAGCTTCCAGGAGCTGGAGCAGGGCACCGAAGAGCTGCTTGGCCCGTTCCACAGCCAGGCCGCGGCCGAAAAGGCCTGGCTCGAGCGCATGCGTCGCATGGTGGACATCGCGTCGCATCGGCTCTTCGTGCTGCGCGCCCTGCCGACGCCCAAGGCTGGCGCGTGACCGCGGGCGGCCCTGCCCTGGCGGCGGCAGGTGGCCTGCCGCCCCTGCCCTCGCCCGGGCCGCGCCGCCCCCTGGCC
>NZ_MLCO01000392.1 GCF_001982615.1 Teichococcus deserti
CCCCCCGTCACCTTCCCCCCTGTCACCCTTCCGGAGACGCCTGTGACCCCGCAGCTGCCTCTCCCTGGCGGGCTGGATGCCGGCGGCGTGCCGATGCCCGCGCTGCCCGACGCGGCGGTGCATCTCGTCGCCCAGGCCTCGGATACGCTGCTCGGCAGCCTGAAGCTGGCCTGGCAGGCCGAGCGCAACGTCACCGACGCCTTCGGCCATACCCATGTCTCGGTCTCCAGCGGCGAGCTGCTCTGGCTGACCCCGCAGGACCAGCAGAACCTGGCCTCCGGCCGGCTGACCCTGCCGGAGATGGCCGGCGCCAGCGAGGTCGTGCATATCGACGCCTCCGCCCCCGGCCATGCCGGCCAGGGCCCGGTGCTGCTGCTCTGGTCCGGCGGCATGGCCGATGGCGTCGACCTGACCGGGGCGCTGCGCGGGCTGCTCGGCGACGGCGAGGTGCAGGCGACCCTGGCCCAGCGCGACGGCGGGCTGCTGCTGCACACGCTGCAGCAGGTGGCCGGCGGCCTGGCCACCGACGACACGCCCGTCGAGCTGCATATCACCGGCCCGCTGGCCACGCCGCCCGTCGCCGAGCCGGTGCTGCCCGGCAGCAGCGCGGTCAACCAGCTGATCTCGCTGGCCTGCACCACCCTGCTGGACCGTCCGGCCGATGCCGGCGACCTGGCGCGCTGGGGCCATTCGCTGGCCAGCGGCGCGCTCGACGCCCGCGGCCTGGTCGAAGCCATCCTGCGCAGCGACGAATACCAGATCACCCATGCCGACGAGAGCGACCGCGATTTCGTCGCCGCCGTCTATCGCCACGCCCATGCCACCGAGATGGACCCGGTGACGCTCGGCCATTGGACCGAGCTGCTGGAAAGCCATGCCATCGACCGCGCCGACCTGGTCATGGCCGTGGGCATGGATGGCCATCACCGCGACGAGGCCATGCCTGGCCACTGACCGGTTCCAGGCATCGCGCTTTCTGTAAATTGCGTGAGCAGACCCGCAATTACTTGCGACTGATTATCACATGCGGCAGCCTGATCCTCCCCTATCCGGAGTTGTCCGCATGGCGACGCATGGCCTGCCCACCTGGCCCTGGACCGATGCCAGCACGGAGGCCCTGCCGGCTGCCGAGTCCCTGCTGCTGGAGGCGATGCGGCGCTGGGCCGAGGCTGCTCAGCGCGGCCGCCCGGCGCTGGCCGCCGCCTGCCTGCCCCTGATCGCCGAGGACCTGGCGGAAGCCGCGCCCTGGCTGGATGCCGTGCTGCGCCTGGGCGATTTCGGCATCGGCAGCCCGCTGCAGCCGCGGCTGACCGGGCAGGAGCCCGCGCTGCTCCTGGCCTTCGCCCTGGCCCAGCGCAGCCCCCGCCGCGAAGCTCTGGCCGGCTTCCTGCGCCTGCTGCCCACCATCAGCGCCCATGCCGCCATGGGACCGGGTCTCGCCCTGGGCTTGGCCTTCCGGCGGCGCGGACTGCTGTTGGCCAATCCTTTTAGGAATCATTGAAGAGAAGGCAGAATCATTGAAGAGAAGGCAGGAGAAGGTCGGGGGAATGAATTCCCCCGAACCCCCTTCTTGCTTCTGTTCACCGGCCGTTTGGCAGCCTGCGCTTCGACACAGGCGGCACCAGAGCATCAAGGCGGGGCGCGGAATGCAACAACGACAGCGCAGCCTGATGGGTCGCGCTGTGCCTTGGCCGTTTCACGGACCATCCCCAGGTGGACACGGCAGGCACCCCGGTAAAAGGAAGGGGTCCAGGGGAATTCATTCCCCTGGCCTTACCCCCAGCTGATCCGGCCCGCCGTGTTGCAGGACGAGCAGACCGGCGTCCACGTCGCATGCACCGTGCCGCACTCGCCGCAACGCCAGCGGGGCTCCGGCCTGGCGGCCGTCGCGGCGCGCAGCCACTTGGCTTCCGCCGCGCGGGCCAGGGCGGTGTCGCCCTGTTCCAGCTGCTCCAGCTCGACCAGCGCCAGATAGGCCCGGGCGTCGGCGGCGCCAGAGGCCACCAGCGCCTCGAGCTCGGTGCGGGCGCGGCCGGTCAGCCCGGCCTGCAGCGACTGCCGCGCCAGCAGCAGCCGGCTTTCCGGGTGCTCGCGGTTCTTGTGCACCAGGGTCTCGGCCAGCTTGACGCGGGCCAGCGGGTCGGCCTCGCCGGCCAGATAGGCCTCGGCGATCTGCGGCTGCGGCTGGGTGGCCCAGCCGAGCTCCAGCGCGGCGCGCGCCTTGCGGGTGCTGTTGCCGGCCTGCAGCCGCGCGGCATGGGCCAGCACCGCGGGGGAGAAGCCGGGATCGGCCTGGAAGGCCTGCTTCTCCAGCTCGGCGGCGCG
Source organism: Teichococcus deserti (assembly GCF_001982615.1). Taxonomy (GTDB): domain Bacteria; phylum Pseudomonadota; class Alphaproteobacteria; order Acetobacterales; family Acetobacteraceae; genus Pseudoroseomonas; species Pseudoroseomonas deserti. The sequence continues at coordinate 2,326 of NZ_MLCO01000392.1, forward strand.
GACCGGATCGGGCTCCTGCGTCGCGGCGGCCAGGGCCAGGGGGGCGCGCGGCGTCTCCGGCGAGGCCAGGGCCAGGGCTTCGCGCCAGTCCTGGGTGCGCTGGGCCAGCAGGGCACGCTCGCTGCGCAGCCAGGCGGCGCCGGGCTGGGCGGCCTCGGCCTCGCGCGCCAGCTGCTGGGCGGTCGCCCAGTCGCCGCGCTGGATCGCCTGGCGCAGCAGCCCGCGCAGGCCCAGGAAGCGGGCGTCGTCGCGCTGGGCCAGCGCCTCGAAGGCCTGCGTCGCGGCGGCCTCGTTGCCGGCCATGCGCTCGGCCTCGGCGGTCAGCAGCAGCAGCTGCGGCGTGTCGCCCAGCAGGTCGCGCGCCTTGCGCACCTCGCTGCGGGCGGCTTCCGTGGTGCCGGCGGCCAGCGAGACCAGGGCGCGGGTCAACATGGCGTCGCCGCGCTCGCGGCGGCGGGCGGCGCGGCGGGCGCGGGCGCGGGCCGGCCAGCGCACCAGGCTGCGGAAGCCGGTGATCAGCCCGTGCAGCACCAGGAAGGTGACCACCGTCAGGATCAGCAGCACCGGCAGCGAGACATAGACCTCGTAGTCGGCGACGCGGAACTCGACATTGCCGCCGAGCCGCATCAGCCCCCAGGCGATGCCGACCGTGACCAGGCAGATCAGCAGCAGCCAGATGGCGCGACGCATCAGCCCTGCCCCCCGCTGCGCAGCGCATCCAGCGCGCCGCGCGCGGCGATCAGCCCCTTCGCCTGGTCGAGCCAGGGTGCCATGGCGGCGCGCACGGGCTCGGGCAGGCCCTCGACGCGCTGTACCGCGGCGACCAGGTCGCCGGCGTCGAGCGCGCGGCGGGCGGTCTCCAGCTCGCCGCTGATGCCGTCGCCCCAGACCACCGTCTCGCCGCGGCGGACGGTGACCAGGTTGCCCAGGCGGGTGGCGGCGGCCTCCAGCAGGCCCTGGCCCTCGGTCGCCGGCTCGGCCTTGGCGCGGGCCGCGCGGGCGGCCTCCTCGAAGGACAGGCGCAGCGAGGCCTCGGTCGGCGGCACGGCGGCGGCATAGCGCGACAGCGCGGCGGGCGCCTCGCCGGGCAGGCCGGACAGCGCCTGGCCGAGCGGCTTGCCGGCCTCCAGCGCGGTCGCCGTCGCGGTGGTGGCGACCAGCTGCGACAGCCGGCGCTCGGCGGCGGTCAGGCGGGATTCGCGCTGCTCGACCACGGTGAAGCGGGCGTCGAGCTGGCGGTCGCGCTCGGCCATGCGCTGGCGGGCGGCGTCCTCGGCGGCGGCGATGCGCTGCTGCATGGCGCCCTCGACCGCGGCGAAGCGCGGGTTCAGCGCGGCCTCGGCGGCGGCGACGCGCTGGGCCAGCTGCGCCTCGGCACCGGTGATGCGCTGCGACAGGGCGCTCTCCGCCTCGGCGATGCGGGCATCGGCGGCGCGGGCCAGCGCCTCGCGGTCGCTGCGCTGGCCTTCGATCTGGGTGCGCAGCGCCTGCAGCGCCTGGCCGGCCTCGGCCTGCTGCGCCTGGGCGGCGGATTGCTGGGCCTGCAGCGCCGCCTGCTGCGCCTGCAGCCCCTGGCGCATCTCGGCCAGCGCCGCCTCGCTGGCGGCCTGCCGGTCGGCCAGCGGCTGCAGCTGCGCCAGGCGCTGCTCCAGCGCCTCGACGCGGCCGGGGGGCACGCCGGGCGCGGCCGGGCCGCGCGACAGCACCACGCCGAGGGCGGCCAGGGCGAGGACGCCGGCCAGGCAGGCGACCGGCAGCGCCCAGTGCTCCAGCCGCTGGCGGGTGGTGGGCTGTGCGGG
>NZ_MLCO01000393.1 GCF_001982615.1 Teichococcus deserti
CCCAAGCTCTCGCGCCGCGGCGCCCTGGCGCTGCTCGGCGCCGCCGGCCTCGGCATCGCCTTCCGCCCGGCGCTCGCCGCCGCGGCGGTGGAGAAGACGGTGAAGCTGGCCCCGGGCGGCCTCTACGAACTCGCCGTCAGCGGCGCCACCGGCCTGGTGCATGTTGCCGCCGCCGGCCCGCGCGGGGGCAAGGAGGCGAAGATCCTCGGCCTCGACCCGCGCACGCTGGAGGTCAAGGCCACCATCGAGCTCGGCGAGGAGGCCGCCTTCGGCCTGGCCGCCAACGACCGCAGCGGCCTGCTCTACGCCACTGGCACGCGCGCCGGCACGCTGCTGGCGATCGATCCCAGGGCCGGCGCCGTCAAGGCGCGCATCACCGAGGGCGAGGGCGCGCATCTGCGCCAGGTGATCGTCGACGAGGCGAAGGACCGGGCCTTCGTCTCGGCCTTCGGCGCGCGCGACAAGCCCAGCGCCATCTGGGTGGTCGACACGGCCGCCGGCAAGGTGTCCGCCGTCATCACCGAAGGGCTGGAGGGCGGCATCACCGGCCTGGCCTATGACGCCGCCGGCGACCGGCTGTTCGCCACGGCGCTGACCAGCAGCGAGGTGGTCGAGGTCAGCCTGGCGCGCCGCGCCGGCATCCGCCGCTTCGCCTCGGGCGGCGAGGGCGCGGTGAATGTCGCGGTCCAGCCCGGCAGCAACCGGCTGTTCGTCACCAACCAGAAGAGCGGCCAGCTGACCGTGCTGGACTCGGCCTCGGGCCAGGTGGTGAAGGCGCTGGAGACCGGCGCCGGCGCGCTGGGCGTCACCCTGTCGCCCGACGGTTCTCTCGCATACGTCGCCAACCGCGGCGCGGGGACCGTCAGCGTGGTCGACGCCAAGGGGCTGGAGCTGAAAGAAAACCTGGCGACGGGGACGCATCCGAACACGGTGGCCGTCGATCGCCGCTCGGGCCTCGCCTATGTGACCAACAAGGCGCGCTCGGCGCCGCGCGGCCAGCCGCCGGTCGAGGATCCGAACGGCGACACCGTCAGCATCATCCGCGCTTGATGTCTGATTGTCGGGGCGGGCCGGTGGCCCGCCCCGGCGTCACCCTGCCATCCGTTGCAGCAGGGCCGGCGCGATGACGGCGGTCGCCCTGGCGCCCATCATCTCGCCATGCAGCGCGGGGACGTCGATCACCTCGAGCGTCGTCGCATAAGGCGCCCACATCGACGGCGCCAGCGCGCGGCCGGCATGGTCGTGGGCGGCGCGGAGATGCACCAGCCGCCCCTCGAAGCGGGCATGGTGGTGGCCGCGCACCAGGCGGTTGTTGCCCTCGACCACCCGAACCACGCCGTCCAGCGCCGCCTCCGGCAGCCGGCCCAGCGGCGTGCCGCCGCGGCGCAGGAGATCGATGACGGGGGTGCGTTCCAGGGCCAGGTCCGGATGCTGCGCCGGATCGTGGCCGGCGATGACCAGCAGGGCGCGGTAGATGGCGGCCTGGTCGGGCTCGGACTCGGCGCGCCAGGCATCGGCCGGATAGGCGTCGAGCAGCGCCAGCAGCCCGACCTGCCGCCCGCGCCGCTGCAGCGCCACCGCCATGGCCTGGGCGATGATGCCGCCCACCGACCAGCCGGCC
>NZ_MLCO01000394.1 GCF_001982615.1 Teichococcus deserti
TCGACGGCGGAGAGGTCCACCGTGTCGGTCAGCCCGCCGGCCGCCGCCAGCACCTGGTCCAGCCCGGTGTCGTCCAGGATCGGATAGAGGCCGGGCAGCCGCGCCTCGCCCGACAGCAGCACCGCCTGGTCCAGCAGATAGGGCAGCAGCGCCGGGTAGTCGACGAAGAGCGCCGGGCAGGGCGGCGCGCCAAGGTCGGGAAAGCCGGCGCCGCGCACATGGGCGAAGCGCACCGGCGAGGATCGCGCGGCGACGGCCAGCGCCTGCAGCGCCGGGCATTCGGTGGCGGCCTCGCCGCGCAGGGCCCGCTGCACCGGCGGACTGGCCAGCCAGAGAACATCGGCCTGGGAGATGAGAAGAACCTCATCACCCGGGCGCAGCGGCAGGTCGGTCTGGCGCTGCAGCAGGCGGCCCAGGTCGAAGCCGATGAAGCGCCGCACGCGGGTCTGCGGGTCGACCCGCCAGACGATGGCGAGCCGCAGGTAGGGGTCGGGCTTCACCAGCAGCGGGTCGGCCAGCAGGGCCCGCAGCCCGGCCTGGCCGGCGGCCCGCAGCAGCGGCGCCGCCACATGGCCGGCCAGCCGCACCTGCCCGGCCAGCACGTCGCTGCCCGGCTGCACCAGCACCGCGTCGCCCCGCCGCAGCCGGCCCTGCGGCCCGATTTCCGACAGGCTGCGCCGGCCTTGCGCATCGGTCCCCTGCAGCAGGAAGCGCTGCCCCGCCGGCCGCAACGGCTGCCCGGCCAGGCGCAGCAGGGTCGCCAGCGGCATCTGCTCGACGCCCGGCGGCATCTCGAAGATGCCGGGCCGCGTCACCTCGCCGGCGATGGCGAAGGCGGCGCCCAGCGGCGGCACCACGATCCGCTCGCCCTCGCGCAGCGCGAGATCCGGCGTGCCGGCCTCGCTGCCGATGACACTGTAGAGGTCGACGATACGCGGGCCGCGCGGCCCTTCGACCCGGATGGCGCGCAGCGACCCGGTCTTCTTCACGCCGCCGGCCAGCGCCAGCGCGTCCAGCACCGAGGCCAGCGCCGGCATCGGATAGAGGCCGGGCCGCAGCACCTCGCCGGCGATGAAGACGCCGATCTGCCGCAGCTGGCCCAAACTGACAAAAGCCTCCGAGCCGCCGAGCTCGCGCGCCGCTCGGGATTCGATCTCGGCGCGCACTTCGCCGAGCGGCCGGCCGGCGGCCGAGATGGGCGGCAGGTCGGGCAGCATCAGCATGCCGTCACGGCGGATGCGCAGCCCGTGATTCTGCTGGGTGCGGCCGCGGATGCTGACCAGCACCTCGTCGTCGCGGCCGAGGATGTAGTCGTCCGGCACCTGCGCCATCGGCGGCTGCCCCGGCGGCGCCGCGCTGATGTCCTTGAAGGTGTCGTAGCCGAACTGGCGCAGCACCACGCCCTCGAGGCGCATGGAGAAATGCGCCTCGGCCTGGGACAGGGGCTCGCCCACGGGCGCCGGCGCCGCCGGCATCGGGTAATGCGGCAGGCTGGGCGGCAGCCCCCCAGGAAGACCAGCCGTCGAGGGCGGCGGCATGGCAGGCGCGGCGGGCATCAGCGGCGCCGGCGCGCGACCATTGCCGCTGGCCTCCATGATCCGCTGCAGGATCTCCTGCTGCATCGAAGGCGGCAGGCTGGGCAGCGGCAGCCCCCCCGGCAGGGTCAGCGGCAGCGGCGGATTGCCCAGCATGGCCCCGCCGGGGGGTGCGGCGACCTGCGGCAGCGCCAGGGGCGGCGTGCTGGCCGCCGGCGGCGGCGCCGGCTGGGCGAAACCGGAAGACACTTGGCCGAGCGCCAGCACCGCGGCCATCAGCAGCCGGGCAGCGACAAGCGGGAGAGGGTGG
>NZ_MLCO01000395.1 GCF_001982615.1 Teichococcus deserti
GACGCTGCGCAGCACCTCCGGCCGCGACAACGGGCGGATATGGTCGATGGCGATATGCCCGGCATTGCCGAAGGAGCAGAGGCTGCCCGGCGGCGCCGGATCGACCAGCAGCACGCGGTGGCCTGCCCGCTGCAGCGCGCGGGCGCAGGCGACGCCGATGACGCCGGCGCCGACGACGCCGATGGGGGGCGGGGCCATGCGCGTCAGACCAGGAAGCCGGCGCGCAGCGGGTCGCGCTCGCGCACGAAGATGGTGTTCAGCCCATGCGTGCGGGCCCAGCCGGCGATGCTGGGGATGATGGCGTCGTGGTTGCCGATGCAGGCGGCCGCCTCGACGCGGCCGTCGAACATCGTGCCGATGATGCTTTCATGGATGAATTCCTGGCCGACCGCCAGCTTCCCCCGCGCCGCCAGCTGCGCCATGCGCGCCGAGGTGCCGGTGCCGCAGGGCGAGCGGTCGATGGCGCGGTCGCCGTAGAAGACGGCGTTGCGCGCATGGGCGCGGGGGTCGCGCGGCGCGCCGGTCCACATGACATGGCTGACGCCGCGGATGGTCGGGTCGTCGGGATGCGCGACCTCGACGATCGCGTTCAGCCGGCGGCGCAGCTCGGGGCTGAAGCGCAGCACGTCGTCGGCGGAGAGGCTTTCGAGGCCGGCGAAGCCCGGCTGCGGCTCGACGATCGCGTAGAAATTGCCGCCATAGGAAATGTCGACGCGGAGCCGGCCGAAGCCGGGCATCTCCACCTCCACGTCGGGGAGAGCCAGGTAGGAAGCGATATTGCGGATGCGGACGCTGTCGATGTGCTCGCCGTTGCGCTCGTAGGTGGCGACGACGCGGCCGGCGGGGACGTCGAGGTTGAGCACGCCTTCCTTGGCCGGGCGCGCCAGCCCGTTCTCCAGCGCCATGGTCACGGTGCCGATGGTGCCGTGGCCGCACATCGGCAGGCAGCCCGAAACCTCGATGAACAGGACAGCGACATCGCCGTCGGGCGTGGTCGGCGGGTAGAGGATCGAGCCCGACATCACCGAATGGCCGCGCGGCTCGAACATCAGCGAGCGGCGGATCCAGTCGTGGTGCTGCAGGAAGTCCTGGCGCTTCTCGCTCATCGAGGCACCCTGCAGGAAGGGCGCGCCGCCGGTGACCAGGCGGACGGGATTGCCGCAGGTATGGCCGTCGATGCAGGCGAAGCTGTGGTTGCCCGGGGGCACCGGAGTGGCGACGCCCTCCATCAGCGCAACGCCAGCCCAGGAGGGGGAAGATCGCGCATGAAGAAGCCTCCTTCGCGTGCCGCCGCGGGACTGCGTGAAGTCTGGCACCACGCCGCCCGGCAGGGAAGGGGCAAAGCGGAGCCGCGGCCGGGCAAGGCGTTTATCCTATAATGCCGATTTTATACGATTGACTCGCGGACCCGCTTTCCGGTTTCCTCAGTGCGGAGCAAGGAGAAGGCGATTTGACCGCCGCGGGCACGCTTCCTGCCACAGCATCCGAGCCTCTCGCGGCGGCGAAGCCCCGCGCGGCGCGCAGCCCGCTGACAGCCTTCATGTGGCTGCTGGGCGGCTTCGGCGTGGTGCTGATGCTGCTGCCGCTGCTGATGACCATCTATATCAGCAGCATCGCCGACAGCGTCCTGGCCTTCCCGCCCGACGGGCACAGCCTGGCCTGGTATGCGCGGCTGGGGGAATTCCCGAAATTCGGCCAGGCGCTGGGCACCAGCCTGCGGATCGCCGCCATGGCGACCCTTGGCAGCCTCGCCCTCGGAATCCCGGCCAGCATTGCCCTCGTCCGCCACCGCTTCCCCGGCCGCGGCCTACTGAACGTGCTGCTGCTGTCGCCGCTGACCGTGCCGGGGGTGGTGATCGGCCTCGCCCTCTACGTGCTGATGGTCGAGGTCGAGATCCGCAGCGAGGTGGCGCTGATCGGCTCCGACGGCATGCTGGTGCTGGCGCATCTGCTGATCACCATCCCCTGGGTGGTGCGGCTCTGCGTCGCCAACCTGCTGCAGCTGGACCGCGCCATCGAGGAGGCGGCGGCCAATCTCGGCGCCTCGCCGCGCCAGGTGCTGTGGCGCGTGACGCTACCGATGATGCGGCAGGGCATCGTCGCCGCCGGGCTCTTCGCCTTCATCATCTCCTTCGAGAATATCGAGCTGACGCTGTTCCTGATCAGCCCCGGCGTCATCACCCTGCCGATCGCCGTGCTGCAATACCTGGAATACCGCGCCGACCCGCTGGTCGCCGCCGTGGTCGTGGTGCAGACGGCGGTGATCGCGCTGCTGCTGGTGCTGCTCGATCGCTACGTCCGGCTGAGCAAGGTGGTGTGACGCGCATGGCCGGAACGCTGCCCTATCTGAAGATCGAGGCGCTGTCGAAGCACTACGGCAGCATGGCCGCGGTGGAGGACGTCTCGCTCGAGGTCGCCGCCGGCGAAATGCTGGTGCTGCTCGGCCCCTCCGGCTGCGGCAAGACCACGACGCTGCGGCTGATCGCCGGCTTCGTCGAGGCCAGCGCCGGCCGCATCCTGCTGGAGGGGCGCGACTATGCCGGCCTGCCGCCCCATCAGCGCGAGATGGGCATGGTGTTCCAGTCCTATGCGCTGTTCCCCCACATGACCGTCGCCCAGAATGTCTCTTTCGGACTGCGGATGCGCAAGATGCCACCCGCCCG